>JBKPFJ010000034.1:0-7975 GCA_046728795.1 Actinomycetota bacterium
GGATCACCGCCGGCGGCGCCGTCTCCGCGGGCGCGGGCGTAATCGTCTCGAAGGCCGCCGCGGGTATGGCCGCTGCCGTGATCGTCACCGCCGGCGCCGTAGAGGTGAGGCACGTGCGCACCCGCGACGTCGCACCCGCGCCCCAGGTGGCCACGGCTCCCGTCGTGCATCACCCCACGGTTGCCGCCGACGCGAAGCCCAAGCCGAAGCCGAAGCCCGCTCCCCCGAAGCAGGATGCGCCGGCGAACCCGGCGCCTCCGGAGCCCGCCGTGGTCGCCCAGGCCCCGCCGCCACCGCCCCCGGCGCCGGTCGCGACCGTCCCGACCCCGCCACCGCCACCGGCCGAGGCCACGGTCCAGGTGGAGGAGGACACCACCACCCTCCCACCGCCCGAGGATCGCGCCGAGACCGACTCGACCGAGCCGGGGGCCACCAGCGAGCCGACCACCCCGCCCGGCGAGTCGGAGACGGCGCCCACGCAGCCTCCACCCGCGCCCACCTCCGGCGAGCCCGTCTCCGGATCGCAGCCGCTCCAGCCGTAGCGCCGCGTCCCGTGGCGACCTTCGAGGAGTTTCTCCGGATCGACGCGCGCGTGGGCCGCGTCGTCCGGGTCGATGAGTTCCCCGAAGCGCGCAAGCCCGCCTGGAAGCTGTTCGTGGACTTCGGCCCGGAGATCGGCGAGAAGCGCTCGTCGGCGCAGATCACCAACTACACGCGCGAGGAGCTCGAGGGCCGCCTGGTAGTCGGCGTCGTCAACTTTCCGCCCCGGCGGGTGGGGCCGTTCGTCTCCGAGGTCCTGGTGCTCGGTGCCTCCGACGAGGAGGGCCGCATCATCCTGCTGCGCCCCGACGCCGACGTTCCCGTCGGGGCGCGGATTCACTAGGGCACTAGGCCGGAGCCATGAGCCCGATCACCTTGAGGCGCCGTTCGAGCGCCTTCATGGCGAACTCGCGCGTCTCCTCCACCGTGTAGCCGAGCGGCTCGATGCCCTGCTCCCTCACCCACCTCGGCTCGAGTACCCCGTCCGCGGCCGGCCCGCACTCCACGAGCGTGCGCTGGATGGCGTCGGCGTAGCGGGCGTCCCGCTGCGCCATCTCGCGCAGGAAGCGGGCGCCGAACGCCACGTGGCGGTGCTCGTCGCGCGCCACGTTGTTGAAGCCCTCGACGAACCCCGGCAGGGTGCCCTCGTCCTCGTTGTACTGGATGATGAAGTGCTGCCCAGTGAGGGCGAGCATCCCCTCGATGACCATGTGGTAGAGCGTCACTGCCTCCACGAGCATCTCGAGATCCTCCGGCTCGCGTGCCAGCCGGTCCACGCGGGAGGCGAGCATCTCGTCGAAGAGGACCGAGAACTCGGGGTTCAGGTGCGCGCTCGTCTCCTTGAGGCGGTCCTGGAGATTGTCGGACTCGAGCACGCCGACCTCCTCGTAGAAGCGGTTGAAGAAGGCCACATGGCGTGCCTCGTCCGCGATCTGCGTGCAAAGGAAGATGCGCATCTCCTCCGCCGGCGCCGCGCGCATCATGGGCCCGAGCTCCTCGGCCACGCGCTGCTCGCCGATGAAGAACGACGACAGCCCGTACATGCGCTGGAAGCGCTCCTCCTCCGGGATGCGCTCGTGCCAGTCGATTCGGTCCTGCGAGAAGTCGATGTCCTGCGTCCGCCACTGCTGGCGCTCCCAGAGCCGGTAGAGCTCCTGGTAGCTCAGGAGGTTGACCTCGCCTCGGTCCGCCCTCGAATCGAGCGCCGGGTCGCTCGTTGCCTGGAAGTCCGGGCGCTCGGTCCGCTGCGTTACGAAATCGGTCACGGGAGACTCTCCTCGGGTGCTCGGCGGTGGGGCGAACGCAGCGTACCAGCGGCCTGGCTGGCCGGCCAGCCTAGGGTCCCGGCTGGGCGTTGGCGACGATCCGCACGCTTCCGGCGGGCCCGTTGCCGACGAGCGCGTGTCCGGCGCGCAGGCCGGCGAAGTCGGCGGTCTGCCCGTCGCGGACCAGGCGCCGGCCGAAGCGAAGGTCGTAGGCGGCACCGTCCGCCGAGCGGAGCTCGACCTGGATCGCGATGAAGGGCGGCACCCGAACGACGCGCGGCCGGATCCGGCCGTCGCGGCCCGTGAACAGCGCCGGCACGCGCGCCGTCTCCCCGTCGCCGGCCCCGCCGGGCTGCTGCTCCGGTGAGGTCGAGGTCGCCGTCCGCGCCGCGCCGTCCTCGCGCTGCTCCGTCCTCGGGCGGTGCTGCGCCTTCTCTGTCCGATCGGAACGCGTGGCGTGTTCGGACTCGTCGCCGCCACCGCAGCCGGCCAGGACGAGACCCGCAAGGACGGCCGCCACCCCTGACTGGCGCGCTGAAGGCCGGCCCACCTCGCTCAGGCCGGACCCGTCGCCCGCCTGACCGTCTCGCGCGCGATCCCGCCCGCCAGGTAGACGACCTCCCAGTAGTTGTCCTCGGGATCCGCGAAGTAGGCCGAGCGGCCCTCGAACTCCTCGGCATCGACCGGCTCCTTCGTGACCCGCGCCCCCGCCTCGCGCGCCGCCTCGATCACCTCGTCCACCTGATCGCGACGGTCGACGTTGATGGCGAGCGAGAATCCGATGCCGCGCTCCGGAGGGGCGGGCTCGACCCTTCCATCGGCGGCCAGCCTGTCGACCGGGAACAGCGCCAGGACGGCGCCGCGCATCTCGAAGGCGGCGAAGTCGTCGAGGCTCACCGCGGTGTTCCAGCCGAGGTCTCGGTAGAACCTGCGCAGGCGATCGAGGTCCCGCGCTCCGAGCGTGACGACTGTCAGCTTGGCGGGGATCACGCGGCAAGCATGACGGGCTCGACCGAGCCCGTCTTGAACGAATCGGACCGCTCGCCCGCCGCCCGCGCGCCGCGCCCGACGAGGGTCGCCGGCGTGGCCGCCGCGAGGCGCCGGCACTCGCGCGTGAGGTGCGCCTGGTCGGCGTAGCCGGCGTCGAGCGCCAGCCTCGCGAGGTCGGGCGCGTCGCCGGGGGAGCGCTCGGCGAGCCAAAGGAAGCGTTGGAAGCGGAGGACCCGGCCCAGGGTGCTCGGGCCGTAGCCGACCGCCTCCCGGAATCGCCTGAGGAGCTGGCGCTCGCTGATGGCGAGGGCGGTCGACAGATCCGCCACTGACCTGCCGAAACGGGCTCCGAGCACCGCGGCGCTCCGCACGATCCGGTCGACCGCCGAGGGATCGGGGAGCCGCTCCCAAACGCCGCGGGTCAGGGCCTCGAGCGCCCGGGCCGGCGTCTGTGCCCCGCTCACGGCATCCGCGATCTCGTGAGCATGCCCGCCCCACACGTCGGACAGCGGGATCGTGGCGTCGAGGAGCTCGTGCGCGGGGAGGCCGAGGGCGGCGCCGGCGGCGCCCACGCGGAAGCGCACGCCGAGCTTCGGAAGGCCCGGGCGCAGGCGCGGGCGCGCGACCCGCGTGGCCGGCCCGGCGACGATCAGGTCCAAGCCCGTCCAGACGACGTCCACGCAGCCGTCCGGCAGGACGGCGGCACCTTCACCGGAGGTCGTCCCCGTCCAGAGGCAAGCGACGAACGGCCGCAGCTCGGCGGGTGGCGGGTATTCCCCGTAGGGCACTAGGCGGACAGCGTCGCGCCCGGCTCGAGGATCTCCACGCGCGACTGCGTCTTCGACTCCACCTCGCTCTTGAACGCCTCGGCGTCCGTCTCGATCGGCGGGAAGGTGTCGTAGTGGCAGGGGACCACGGTGCCCGCGCCGACGAGCTCGGCCGCCGGCACCGCGTCGTGCCGGTCCATCGTGTAGTGGCCCCCGATGCACATGAGCGCCACGTCCACCGTGTCTCGCTCACCGACCAGCCTGAGGTCCGAGAACAAGGCGGTGTCACCCAGGTGGTACACGACCGTGTTGCCGAGCTTCACGACGAGACCGGCGGGGGTGTTGACCGTGCCGCCGGGCGTGGTCGACGTGTGCCAGGCGGGCACCAGCCGGACCCAGCCGCCGTCGAACTCCACCGTGCCGCCCAGGTTCGGGTCGGCGACATTCTCGATGCCGCTGTCCGTCAGCTCGTTCGCGAGCTCTACGATCGCCACGCACTGGGCGTTCGTGCGCTTGGCGATGTCCACCACGTCGCCCCAGTGGTCCGCATGCCCGTGCGTGAGGAAGAGGTGGGTCGGGTCCACCTCCGACGCCTCGACCGCCGCCTTCGGGTTGCCGGTCAAGAAGGGGTCGATGAGCACGCGCGTGTCCCCATCGGACAACTCGAAGCAGGCGTGCCCTAGGAAGCGGATCTCCATGTCTTCAGGCTCCTCTCTCGTCGATCTCCCGCGCGAGCTCCCAGCCCACCGCCACGCCCACGAGCATGCCCATGCGGGTCTCCTCGGCCAGGAGCGTCCTGATCCTCGTCATGCGCTCTCCGGCCCCCTCGGCGCCGGCCGCCTGGCGAACCTGCGACTCCTGCGCCTCCCCGAACCAGCCGCCCTCGTGGAGGGCCTGGGCCAGGACGGTCTGGAGCTGCGGCGCCAGCTGGGCCAGCCTCCGCTCCGCGCCCTCGAAGCGCTCCGGGTCCGACAGGGCCGCGACTGCAGCCTCCACCTGCTCGTCGGTGAGCACCCGCGGGATACTACGTAGGTGCCCCCGGTCAAGCTCACCGCCGTCTCCCATGGGGCTGGATGCGCTTGCAAGCTCCCGGCGGACCGGCTCCGCTCGCTGCTCGACGGGCTGCCCTCGAGCGACGACCCCGCCCTCCTCGTGGGGAGGGAGACAGCAGACGACGCGGCCGTATATCGCGTCTCGGACGACCTGGCGATCGTGACCACGGTCGACTTCTTCACGCCCATCGTGGACGACCCTTACGACTTCGGCCGCGTCGCGGCCGCCAACGCGCTGTCGGACGTCTACGCCATGGGCGGAGTCCCGGTCACTGCGCTGAATCTCGTCGCCTGGTCGCTCGAGGGGCTCGGCGACGAGATCCTCCGCGAGGTCCTGAAAGGCGGCGCGGCCGTGGCCGCCGATGCCGGCGTGGCCGTCGTGGGCGGGCACTCGATCGACGATCCCGAGCCGAAGTACGGCCTGGCTGTGACGGGCACGGTGCATCCCGACCACCTGCTCCGGAACTCGACGGCTCAGCCCGGCGATGAGCTCCTGCTGACCAAGCCCGTGGGGGGCGGTGTGGCCTCCACCGCGGCCAAGCGGGGGCGCGCCCCGGACGGGCTGGTGGCGGCCACGGTCGAGGTGATGACCGAGCTGAACCGGGACGCCTCCCGCGCCGCCCTGGCCGCGGGCGCGCATGCGATGACCGACGTGACCGGCTTCGGCCTACTCGGTCACCTGCGAGAGCTGGTCGAGGCGAGCGGGGTGACCGCCGAGGTGCACGCGGAGGCGGTCCCCGCGATCCCCGGCGTGCTGGACTTGCTGCGCGGACCCGATCCGCCTATCGCCGGCGGCACCCGTCGCAACCGAAGCTGGGTCGAGCCGGTCGTGGAATGGGCGAACGGCGTCCCCGAGGAGATCAGGTGGCTCCTCTGCGACGCGATGACATCGGGGGGCCTGCTGGTTGCGGCTCCCCCCGGCTTGGGCGCGCCCGGGACCCGCATCGGACGTCTCGTCGACGGCCCGCCCGGAACGATCCGCGTGGCTTAGAAGGCCGCGGCGGAAGCGAACCCGCCTACTTCGCTCGCCTTGGCCTTGCCTTTCCGCCGGATGTATTGAGGGCGACCGCGGCACGGATGAGCGCCTTGAAAGCGCCCGCGTCGACCTCCTCCCCCTCATGGATGTCGATCGCGCGCCGGACCTTCCCCTCGAGGCTCGAGTTGAAGAGCTTGCCCGGGTCCTTCAACGCAGCCCCCTTGGCGAACGTGAGCTTCACGACGGACTTGTACGTCTCGCCGGTGCAGATGATCCCGTCGTGCGACCACACGGGAGTGCCCGGGCTCGTCGGCTTCACCCACTTCAACTCCTCGACGACGTCCGGCTCTGCCTCCTTGATGAGCTTGCGCATCCTGCCCAAGGTCTCCCCCCGCCAGTCCCCGAGCTCGGCGATTCGCTTGTCAATCAGCTCGGATGCCGACTGGCCCTCGGTCGGACCCGACTTTTTCATGTTCTCCTCCTAGAACTTCCAGACTGCCTTCAAACGACTCATTCAAGGAAGCGCCGCCTACGACTTGCCCCAACCCGGTATTGCAGCCGCCTGCTGCACCCACGTCGCCATCTGCGCCTCGTCGAGATCGTCCTCGTGGATGTCGATCCAGCGCGCGTCCTTGCCCGTGCCTCCGGGTGGAACGGGTCGCAGCGACGTGCCTCGGAAGAAGGTCACCTTGACGTAGTGGGTGAAGACGTGCAACCCCAGGAACCAGCCCTGGCCATCCATGCCATAGAAGGGCGAGTTCCACCTCACGGCCTTGCGCACGTTGGGCACGTTGCGCACGATGAGCGCGTCGAGGCGGCGCCCGACGTCGCGTTTCCAGCCCGGCATCGCCGCGATGTAGGCCTGCACGGGGGCGTCGCCGTCGGCCTGCGCTATGCGAGGGTTGCCGCCTGCAAGGACCGCCGGCGCCTTGGCGGACGCCCTCGTGGACTTGGACGTCTTGGCCTTCGCCGCGGCCGGCTTCTTGGCGGACGCTTTCGTGGACTTGGACGACTTCGCGGCGGGCATCCGACCGGGGTCTCCGAGCACAGCCCCGATTTCCAAACCCGTGGGCGCGGCCGGCTTCTTGGCGGACGCCTTCGTGGACTTGGGGATAGGACGCATTAAAGCGGTTCTACGTCTGGTAACGCGCGCGATGGGACGTTGTGCCGCCTGGTCCGCGTCGACGCCGAGGACTTGACAGCGCTCCTGGCCGAACGGGCGCCACAGGGCGGCCGTCCAAGCGCAGATTGCCGCGTCAAGCAGATCTTCGCGCTGCTACGTACTGCGCCGAGACGGCCGGTGACGGAGCGTCGGCGAGGGGGGCGGCCAGGCTTCTGCGGCCTTCATGCCCCTTGCCGTTCTGCGAGCCGCTGACCCTCCGCGTTGTCGATTACGAGCGGGCCATCGACGAACAACCCGAGTGTCTGTGGCCGCCCCAGCGGACACATCAAAATAAGTTGATGTATTATGCCGTCGAGTGATCGCCTCGGCTGGACATGGCGGAAGTTCGCCGCCGCGGTTTCTGCGGCTGGCGGGACATCCGTTGCGGTGGCGGCTGATGAGCGAGTTGGCGCGCAGCGATCGGCGTGTGGGCGAGCTGTGCGCGCTGGCAGGGCGGCGTCAGAGCCTCGTCTCCTACCACCTCCGTCAGCTACGCGACGGTGGTCTTGTCTCGATGCGCCGCAGCGCCGCCGACGGCCGCGACACCTACTACGCCTTGGATCTGGCCCGCTGCGGTGAGCTGCTGGCGGGCGCCGGTGTTGCGCTGCACCCGGGCCTGGCGGCGACTCCGCGCCCACCCGCCGGGCGCGAGCGCGGCCCCGCTCTCGCGCGGGTGCTCTTCCTGTGCACCGGCAACAGCACGCGCTCACAGATCGCCGAGGCCCTCTGCGAGCAGCTGTCCGGTGGAGCGGTGAGCGCGGCCAGCGGGGGCAGCCATCCCAAGCCGCTACATCCCAACGCGGTACGGGTGATGCGCGAGCGCGGCGTCGACATCTCTGGGCGCCGTCCCAAGCACCTCAGCGAGTTCGCCGCCGAACGCTTCGACTATGTGATCAGCCTCTGCGACCGGGTGCGCGAGATCTGCCCCGAATTCCCCGGCGGGCCCGAGCTGATGCATTGGAGCATCCCCGATCCGGCGCGCGAGCCCGGAAGTGACGAGGAAACGCTGCCCGCGTTCGAGCGCACCGCCGCCGAGCTCGGGAGCCGCGTCGGCTTTCTCATCGGGGCGATCGAACAGACCACCACGACCCACGGAGGTGACCCCACGTGCCTGACGAGCTCGTGAACGTCCGTTACATGGTCGACGACGTGGAGAACGCCGTCGCCTTCTACACCACCCACTTCGGCTTCACAGCTGTCTCTTATACACATCTCCGAGCCCA
>JBKPFJ010000003.1:0-18353 GCA_046728795.1 Actinomycetota bacterium
GGATCGCTGCCTGCCACTTCCCCGGCAGGTCATCGAAGCTGTCTGCCTCGAGCAGGCGCCTCGTGGAACTCGCGGCGCTGAGATTCGTCCATCTTCACTAGCGGTGGATACCCGACGACCTTCTCGACCCGCCGGCTGAGCTCGGTGCTCGCAATTGGCGGAGGTAGACCGAGCGGGATACTGGGCGGGCGATGCCGCAGGTGAGTGTTGAGCTGCGTGTGTTCGCGGACGCCACGTTCGGGGCAATCAACTCCGGGGATCTGGAGGGCTTTCTCGCGCTGGTCGCCGAGGACGTCGAGTTCACCTCGCTGGTCGCCGAAGCGGAGGGCACGACCTTCCGGGGTCACGCTGGCGTACGTACCTGGTGGGAGAGCGTGCCCGGCGCTTTTCAGGAGCGTCCACGCTGGGAAATGCTGGACATGCGTGGGTCCGGCGACGCGGGCATCGTGAAGTTTCGGGTGACGGGCACCATGGCGGGCATTGAGGTCGGACAGACGATGTGGCAGGCCGCCAGGCTGCGAGGGGGCAAGCTGCGCTGGTGGGCCTTCTTCCGCACCGAGCGCGAGGCCCTCGAAGCAGCCGGGCTGCGGGAGTAGGCGATGTCGCAGGAGAGGCCATGACGTCGTGGCCGTCACACGCGAGGGATGAAATGGGTGAGACTCGGTCGGTCGTCCACTTCGAGGCCGTTTGACGTTCTGGCACTACGGGTCCGGCAGGAGAGAGGCTGGGGAGCCCTCGGCACACCGAATTGTCGCCATGAGCACGCCGAGCAGAATCTTTGAGCGATGGGCTCCCGCGGACGACGCGTGTCGATCGATCCGAGGGAGGTAGTGATGGAACGGATTCTCGAGCGCTGCGCGGCGCTCGATGTCCACAAGCGGCAGGTGACCGCCTGCGCGCATGTGCCCGACCGCGAGGGCCGCCGCTCGGAGCTGCGCGCCGAGTTTTCGACGGTGACCAGCGAGCTGCTGGCGCTGCGCGACTGGCTTCAAGGGCTCGGCGTCACGCATGTCGCGATGGAGGCCACGGGCGTCTATTGGAAGCCGGTCTACTACTTGCTCGAGGACGACTTCGAGCTGTGGCTCGTGAACGCTCAGCACGTCAAGAACGTGCCCGGTCGCAAGACCGACGTGCAGGACGCGCAGTGGCTCTGCCGGCTGCTCGAGCACGGACTCGTGCGCGCGAGCTTCGTGCCGCCGAAGCCGATCCGCGAGCTGCGTGATCTGACCCGTTACCGCAAGTCGCTCACCTGGGAGCGCCAGCGCGAGGCGAACCGGCTGCAGAAGGTGCTCGAGGACGCCAACATCAAGCTGGCCTCGGTGGCGACGAGAGTGCTGGGCGCTTCGGGTCGGGCGATGCTCGAAGAGCTGTGTGCGGGCAACAACGATCCCGCGGCGTTGGCAGAACTCGCCAAGGGCAAACTGCGCGCGAAGCTGCCGGCGCTGCGGCTGGCGCTCGAGGGCCGCTTCTCCGGTCACCACGCGCTGCTCGTCTCGCACCTGCTGGCCCACATCGACTACCTCGACGAGACGATCGCTTCGCTATCGGCCGAGATCGAGGAGCGCCTGCGCCCTTTCGAGCGCCAGCTTGAGCTGCTCGAGACGATCCCGGGTGTCGGGCGGCTGACCGCCGAGGTCATGCTGGCCGAGTTCGGCCCCGACATGAGCCGCTTCCCCAGCCACCGCCACGCGGCGAGCTGGGCCGCGATCTGTCCCGGCCACGATGAGTCGGCCGGCAAGCGCCGCTCGGGCAAGACTCGCAATGGAAACCGCTGGCTGCGCACGGCCTTGATCGAGGCCGCCAACAGCGCCGCCGGGCGCACCAGGGGCACCTATCTCAACGCCCAGTACCTGCGCCTGAAGAGCAGACGCGGGCACAGCAAGGCAATCGTCGCCGTCGCCCACTCGATCCTGGTCAGCGCCTACCACGTCCTCACCGAGGGCCGTCCCTACGCCGACCTCGGCAGCGACTACTTCGCGCGCCGGGAAGACAGCGAACATCTGACTCGTCGCCTAGTCCGTCAGCTCGAACGGCTCGGCCAGCGCGTTACGGTGGAACCCGCAACCGCGGAGGTGAGGTGAGCGCGTATTTCTGAGCAGAACGTCGAGATCGTCCGCCGCGTGTTCGACACCCTCGAGTGCCCTGATGCGGCTGTTCAGGCGCGCTGGCATCTGGACGTCGAGTTCGACGTCTCGCGCGATATTTGGGGGGCCGTCGTGGGAGGTGGCCGCTACCGCGGCGTGGATGGCGTCCGGCGTTGGATGCGGGACCTGTACATGGCTTGGGAGAAGATGAGCCTTGACTGCGAGGAGCTGATCGACGCCGGTGACCAGGTGATCTGCGTTCTGAGCGCCCGCGGACGTGGACGGGTGAGCGGGATCGAGCTTGAGTACCACCCCGCCGGTGTCTGGACTTTCCGCGAGGGCAAGATCGTGCGCGTAGTGTGGTTCGCCAGTCGGGACGCCGCCCTCGACGCCGTAGGGCTGCGGGACTGAGCAGACTGCTGCGCTGCTAGGTGGGTGCTGCCTGCTGCTTTTGGAGCGCCTGGAGCGTTTGCGCAGTGTCGGCGAAGAACCGCGCCTCGATGACCTTGCCCTCGTCGTTGTACTTCCAGACGTGGCAGAAGTCGCCCTTGATCTCCTCCCCGCCGACCGTAAAGCCGCCGGTCCCGAGCGCGACGACGCGGTCGCCGCAGTCGAGCAGCTCCTCGACGTGGTGGAAGCCCTGGTAGGTCGCGCCGAACTCCGCAAGCCACTTGTTCTTGATCTCGTCGACCCCGTGGTAGGTGCCGCCGGCCGGCACCGATTCGCCAGTGCCTCGCCAGACGATGTCGTCGGCGAAGTTCTGGGACGACGTGCGCGTTCGTGACGACGGTGCCGTCGCCGTCCAGCACGAAGCCCGTGCCGGAGGCCGAGCCCGCATGGACCGACACCACGCCCGGCCCGGCCGCGGAGTAGACGCGACCCACGTCGGTCCGGCCAAGCGAACCGCCCGAGACGAGCGGCGCCTCGGAGGCGGGTGAACCGTCCCCGTCCACGGCCTCCCCGATCACGAGCCCGGAGGCCACGAGCAGGCCCGCCACAACCAGCGCCGCGGCCGTTCGCCTGCGGCCGCCCCGCGGAGGCGAAGGCGGCGGGTCCGGCGCCCGAGGGGCTGGGGCGGGGCGCACCACCTGGCGCGGCGGTGCGCCACCGGCCCAGAGGCTCCCGGGCCGCCGCTCCCGAGTCGGACGGGTCATCTCCCCCGACCGTAGGGAGGCCGATGTCAAGCGGAGATAAGGAGGCCTACGGCGTGCCGGCGAGCGCGAGGAGCGCGGCGGCCGCCCCGCCCGCGAGCCTGCGGAGCCCGCGCGGATCGACGTTGTCGAGCGTGTCGCAGGCGCGGTGGTAGCAGGCGTCCAGCCCCGAGAACAGCCCCATCACGGGGACTCCGGCGGAGGCGAAGGGAAGCTCGTCGGAGGCGGCGGCCTGCTCGTCGATCGGGTTCAGAACGCCGACGGCGTCGCGGGCTGCCCGCACGCCGGCGTCGAGCCCCGATCCACCGTAGAAGTAGCGCCGCCCGCCCTTCGTCCCGAGCATGTCGAGGTTGAGATAGGCGCGCAGCCGCCCGCGGTCGTCGTTCCCGAGCTCGCGCACGTAGCGCCTCGAGCCGACGAGCCCGAGCTCCTCCGCACCCCAGAACGCCAGCCGCACCCGCCGCTGCGTGGCTTCGCGGGAGCGCCCGAGCCGCGCGGCGATCCCGAGCAGCGTGGCCACACCGGACCCGTTGTCGTTGATGCCCGGACCCTCCGGCACGGAGTCGAGGTGCGCGCCCGCCATCACCACGTCGTCCGGGTCGCCGCGCGGCAGCTCGGCGAGCACGTTCCGCGTCGTGGAGCGGGAGCGCGTGGCATCGACCCCTACGCGGGCCTGCGGTCGCCCGCGCTCGAGCGACCTCGCCACGCCTCCGGCGACCGCGACGGCGGGAATTCGAATTCCGGGGCCCAGCAGCGTGGCCGAGAGAGGATGCCGGAGCGCCGGCTGCGCGAGCACGAAGGCGACGGCGCCCGCCCGCTCCGCCGCCGTGACCTTCGCGCGGGCGAGACATTCCTCGGCCAGCGCGACGGCCACGGAGCCCGCCGGGAACCCCTCGAAGGCGCCGGCCCCGCAGCCGTGGCCCACGCGAGCCACCGGGCCCGCCGCCTCTCCGCTGCCCGAGTAGCGGAGCGCGGCCACCTCGGCCACCGGCCGCCCCGCGAGCTCGAGCCTGGCTGGGCCGTGCTCACGGAAGAGGGTCAGGGGCACCGCCTCACTGCGAACCCGCCACCCGTCGGCGCGCAGCAGCCGCACCACGTAATCCAGGCACGACCGATAGCCGGGCGTCCCCGCCGCTCTCGTGCCGCCGTTCACCCGCGCGATCCGCGCGAGCGCTCGGATGTGCTCCTCGAGGCCCTCGAGGCGCGGCCCCTGAGCGCTGTCCCCGCCGCCGCAAGCCGCGGGTGCAAGGACAAGACAGGCCGCCCCAAGGCGGCTAAGCTCGCGCCATCGCGCGGCCGATCTCACGTGCTGCAGGACGGGGCGGATGGTCAATCATCGCGCTCCTGGTGGCCCTCGTCATGTCGCAGCCGGCTAACGCCGCGGTCTACAGGGTCCCCAAGAAGATCAGAGACAACTGCTCCGTCGCGGTCGAGCGTCAGATCGTGTCCTGGCTCGCCACCGTGCCCGACGGCAACACGGCGCAGTTCGGGCCGGGGCGCTGCTACGGCCAGGACGGCACGATCGCGCTCGCCGACCGGAAGGACCTGGTGATCGATGGGAACGGCTCGGAGTTCCGCGCGCTGACCCCGGGTGACGACCACCGCTCCAACTGGCGGCTCGTGAACGGCGAGCGGCTGACGCTGATGAACATGGCCGTCCGCGGCAGCAATCCGACGGGCGAGTACAAGGCCGGATTCGAGTGGCAGCACGGCTTCTCCGTGGAGGGCACGCAGGGGGCAACCCTGTCGAACGTCAAGGCGAGGGAGACCTGGGGCGACGGGGTCGACATCTGGCGTGGCGCCTACTCGCCGGCCTGCGGCGACGACGCCTCGAGCGCGCGCAACGTGGTGGTCAGCGGCGCGCTGCTCGAGCGGAACGGCAGGCAGGGAGTCGCAATCGTGGACGGCGAGTACGTGACGATCCAGGACTCCACGATCGGGCCCGTGGCGTGGTCGAGCGTGGACATCGAGACCGACGACGACTGCGAGATCGCCCGGCACATCAACGTCGTCCACAACCAGTTCGGCGCGAACCGCTACGGAGCGATCGCGAGCGTCGGCTTCGGCGCCGACCCGAACGTCGGCGACGTCACCGCCACCGATAACACCCAGACCGCCCCGACGGGTGCCGCCGGCGAGTGCTGGGCGCCGGTCCGGATCCTGTCGCCGGACGCCGTCTACCGCAGCGGCTATGTGTTCCGGCGAAACCGCTTCCTGGCGCGACGCAACGGCTTCGAGTTCCGGCGGTTGCGGAACGTAGAGGTCAGCTCCAACAACCTGACCCTCACCCCGACCACGGGCTGCGGCAAGCGGGCCGGCGTGCTGATCGTGGACTCGCACACGGTCGGCATCACCTCGAACGTCTTCAGCGGCGCCAACTACGTGTTCACGGCCGATGCCCTGAGCACGGACATAACGGCCGAGGGAAACACCACCGGTTGAGACGCGCGGAACTCGCCGCCGACCTGCCCGAGCTAAGCGGCCCTCAGGGCGTGCAGGAGACGTCCCGCCGCGGAATGTTCCTGATGAGCCTCACGGTTCGCCCGTTCCGGTCGATGCCACGGACGCGGCGCACGTTCGTGGCTCCCTTCACGATCGCGCGATAGAAGAAGCCGCGGTAGTGGATCCCATCGGGGGGCGGATAGCGGGTGGCCCTGCGCCGCCGCCCGTCGGTGAAGACGACCCCGACGCGCCGAACCGCCCGCGTGCTGAGGGCCGCGACGAACGAGTCGCCGCAGGGGTCTATCCCGACGCCTGCCTGCAGCGCGGGATCTCCGGGGAGCCTGCACGCCTGGGCGATGCTGCGGTTCGGGAGCCTCAGGCGGGCGCAGGCCCCGCGCGCGCCGAACTGCTGCGCGGCGAAGCCCCACTTTCCGCCGGAGGGCGCGCGTCCGGCGTCGATCCGGATCGGCTTGCCGTGCGGCGGCGCTCCGAAGGCGGCGACCGCTGACAGGGACAGAAGCGCGGCGAGGCACGCGGCGACGGCGAGTTTGGGCGGCATTCGAGTCCTCCGACGGGGCCTGTACTGAGTTTCTACGCCCGGAAGGGGTGAAACGCAAGCGGTGCGCGGTCGTGGCCCGGGGGGAAAATCCGGTGTAGGGTGGACCCGATCGGGGAGTTGGCCGAGGACTCGCCCCGGCCGTCACAGAAGGGAATCTCGATGCCCGACCGCCGTCCCGCCCGCGACCGCCGCCTAGGCCGAATCACCTTCGGCGCCTTCCTGGCGGCCGGGCTGTCTCTCGCCGCCGCGGCACCCGCCAGCGCTCAGTTCCAGTTCGGCAGCTTCGCCACCCAGGGCGACGCCACGGCCGGCTGGGTCGACGAGCCGGACGCTCCGCTCGGATCGACCGATCAGCAGTCGATGCAGCTGTTCGTGAACGGGACCGGCCCCACGGACTTCAACGACTCGGCCCTCGTCGCCTTCGAGGGCTTTTCGAGCACGCCCGAGCAGAGCCCGCCGAGCTTCGACTTCAAGGTCTCTGCGACCGGCGGGAGCGGGGGGTCCGTACGGTTCGTCATGAGGTTCTCCGATGGCGGGCGCGGCGAGCTGCGGCCGGTCACCCTGCAGGCCGGCCAGTGGACGCACGTGGACGGCGCGCAGCCCGACTGGGACAACCTAGGTGGGACCTGCGGGCCTCGGAGCTCACAGACCTACTCGCAGATCTTGGCCTGCCATTCCGGCGCGGGGCTGACGAACATCGAGGTCATCAACGACAGCGGGTGGCTGCATCCCGGTGGCTTCCAGGTGCTCGCCGACAACGTCAGCTACGGCGGCGCGACGGTTTCCAAGCTGCCCCCGCCGGTGCTGGGCGAGAGGATCACCGTTACGCAGGTCTCAGGTGACATCCTGGTCGATACGGCCGCGCGGGCTCGGGCGAGCCGTGTCGGCGCCCGGGCGGCTCAGACCGTTGGGGCCGCAAGCCTCCATCTCGATGGGTCCACCTCCGTCCCGCCCGCGACGTTGGTCAACAGCGTCGCCGGGAACGTGAAGCTGGAGTCGGCCCGGGGCGGCAGCAGGACCCAGTCGGGGAACTTCACTCGCGGCAGGTTCAGGATCGAGCAGTCGCACAGCTCGCGCGGCCTGGTCACGCTCGTATTGCGTGGGAGCCTGGGCTGCGGGACCTCCGGCGCGAGTGCGACGGCGGCGAGCGGAGAACGCGCTGAGACCGCCCGGCGGCGCCGGCGCCGCCTGTGGGGACGGGGCCGCGGCCGGTTCCGCACCCGGGGCCGCCTCTCGTCCGCAACCGTCCGGGGCACGAAGTGGGTGACCGTGGATCGCTGCGACGGGACGCTCACGGTCGTGCGCGAGGGCGTCGTGGCCGTGCGCGACTTCCGGCGCAAGAAGACCATCGAGCTGCACGCCGGCGGGCGCTACCTGGCGCGGCGCCGTTAGTGAACCGCCGGGGCAACCCGGCGGCCGATCTCCTCCACCGCGTCGAGATCGCGGTGGAGCAGGTGCTGGAGCATCACTCGTTCGACGCCCGCCTCGCCCAGCTCGCGAAGGCGGGTGGTCACCTGGTCGACCGTTCCCACGAGCCAACTGGCGGGAAGGTCCTCCGGCCCGACGCCGTCGCCGCGCCACTCGGCCAGCCAGCCGGCGCGCTCGCGTAGCTCGCTCTGGTCGTCGCCGACAATCCAGCCGGTCATCAGGGACAGCGGGATCGGGTCCCGGCCCTCCTCGGCGCAGGCTCTGTCGAGCCGGCGCCGGATCACCGCGCACCCGTCAGCGGTCTTGTGGAAGGTGTTGTACTCGTCCGCGAAGCGGGCCGCCAGAGCGAGGCTGCGGCGCCCGCCCCTCCCGCCCACGATCAGGTTGGGCCGCGGGCGCTGCACAGGCTTCGGGCGCGCGTTCAGGCCCTGCACTCGGTAGCGGCGACCCTCGAACGAGAAGGGCCCGTCGGCCCACTCGCCCGTCACCACCTGGAGCTGCTCCTCGAGCTCCGCCATTCGCTCCGCGAGGGGCGGGAACGGGAACCCGTACGCGTCGTGCTCCGCCTCCAGCCACCCCGTGCCCATCCCAAGCTCCACCCGGCCACCGGACACGTGGTCGACCGTCGCCACGACTTTCGCGAGCTGCGACGGATGCCGGAACGTTGCCGGCGAGACGAGCGTCCCGAGCCTCACGCGGCTGGTAACGGCCGCGAGCGCCGCGAGCGTGGCCCACGCGTCGAGCGAGCCCCGCTCGTCGCGCCCCTCGACCGACAGGTAATGATCGGACCGGAACAGCGCCTCGATCCCGTGCTCCTCGCACGCGCGCGCGAGCGCCCGCCAGTCCTCCCAGGTCACGTCCTCCTGGCCCTCGATCATCAGGCACACCCGCACGCCCGACACCATGGCAGAGGTAAGCTCCAGCCGACCGGTCGCGACGCCGCGGCCGACAACCACGAGAGGAGTGGTGCATGGCTACACCGGAGCGCCGGTACGGCCCGGGGGGAGGGCTCACGGTCGGCGGGATCATCGTGATCGTCGGGATCGTGGTCCTGATCGTCTGGAGCTTGTGGATCGGGCTGATCCTCATCCTGATCGGCCTGATCGCGTTCGGGGGGTTTGCGCGCGGGAAGTGGTACTAGGCCGCCCGGGGCGCCGGCCTCGCGCTGAGCAGCGGAGCGCGGGGGGTCGCGCCCCGGCGCTAGTCCCCTTCGTCGCTGCTCCACAACGGCTGGGTCGGCGCCGACTCGAGCGCTCGGCGGAGCAGCTCCACGAGCTCGCGGCGCTCCGCCAGGGTTAGCCCGGCCAGAACCTCGTCCTCTACCTCGGAGATCATCCCTCGAGCGTGCTCCAGGAGCCGACGGCCCTTGGGGGTGATCGCGACCTCGCGAGCCCGACGGTCGGTGGCAGACGGCCGCCGCTTGGCGAGCTCCGCGCCCTCGAGCTGATCGATGAGGGAGACCATCGTGCTCGGGTCGATGCCCATGGCTGAGCCCAGCTCCTGCTGGATGGCGCCCTCGCGCGCCCCGATGACGTTGAGGAGGCCGAACAGAGCCGGCGTCAGGCCGACCGACTGAAGCGCCTCCGCCGCGCGCGTATGCGATGCGCGCCAGAGCCTGAAGAAGAGCTGACCGGCGAACTCGGTGACGGGCGCGTCGGCGGGAGGGCGGGTTGCCATGCGCGTCATCTTTGCAGATTTCGTTCGCGTTCACAATGATTTGTGATGTAAACTATTGGTATCGCAAACCAAGCTCCACGATTCGGAGGACCGGAGATGACAACGGCTACCCCCCTCGCCACTCGCCGCGGCAAGCTCATCTTGGCCCTGCTGGCCTCTGTCGCGTTCCTCGACTTCGTCGACGCCTCGATCGTCAACGTGGCGCTTCCCTCAATACGGCGCGATCTGGGGTTCTCCGAGCAGGGCCTGCAGTGGGTGCCCAGCGGCTACCTGCTCACTTACGGCGGGTTCATGCTGCTGGGTGGCCGCGCCGCCGACCTGCTCGGCCGCAGGCGCATCCTCGTCGCGGGCACGGTCCTCATCGGGCTCTCGTCGCTGGTCGGCGGGTTCGCCGAAAGCACGGAGGTCCTGGTCGGCGCTCGCCTCGCGCAGGGCCTTGGCGCCGCGATGATGCTCCCGGCCGCACTCTCGATCCTCACCACGACCTTCAAGGAGGGCTCCGACCGCACCAAGGCGCTCGGCATCTGGGGAGCCGTCGGCGGGCTCGCATCCGCCGCGGGCGTGCTCCTCGGCGGCCTCCTGACCGAGGGGCCCGGCTGGCGCTGGGTGATGTTCGTCAACCCCGTCGCCTCCGTGCTCGTACTCGGCGCGATCTTCTGGCTGATCAGCGGCGACCGGCCCCGCGGCCGGCTGCAGAACTTCGACGTTCGCGGAGCGGTCCTCGCCACCCGCGGCATGCTGCTGCTGGTCTACACCCACGTCCAGGCGCCGGACGTCGGCTGGGGCGGCGTCCGGACCCTCGCCGGGCTCGCCGGTGCTATCGCACTGCTGGCCCTCTTCGTGATGAACGAAGCGCGAGTCAGGAATCCGCTCGCCCCGCTGTCGATCTTCCGCATCAACGGTCTCGCGTACGCGGACGTCACCCAGCTCGTGGCCTTCGCAGGCCTGCTGGCGATGTTCTTCTTCCTGACCCTCTACATGCAGAACGTCCTCGGCTACTCGCCGATCCAGACCGGCGCGGCGTACCTCCCGGTCACGGCTGGAGCCGCGGTAGCCGCGGGCGTCGCCTCGCAGCTCCTCACCCGCACCGGCACGCGACCCGTGATCGTCGCCGGCTCGCTGCTCGGCGCGAGCGGTGTCTACTACCTCTCGCGGGTCCCCGTGGACGGCTCCTACGTCGCCGACCTGCTGCCGGGGCTCGTGGTCATGTCGGTCGGCCTCGGGGCCGTCTTCGTCGCCGTCACCACGGCGGCGAACGCCGGCGTGCCCGCTGACAAGGCCGGCCTCGCAGCCGCTTTGCTGAACGCCTCACAGCAGCTCGGCGGCGCACTGGGCCTGGCGATCCTCTCCGCGATCGCGACGTCCCGCACCAGCCACCTGCTGGCCGCACACACCCCGCCGCCGGACGCGCTGACCTCGGGCTTTCAGCGAGCGCTGCTCGCCTCGAGCCTCTTCCTCGTCGCCGCGGCCGTTGTGGGATTGCGCGCGACGAATACGCGAGGCGAACCGAAGCAGCCGGGCCTCGTAGAGGCGCCCGAGCCGGCCCCTGCCTGATGCGAAAGGAGAAGCAGGAGATGTCCACCCAAGGCACTACGCACTCATATTCCGAACTCGGCGACGAGCTGGCCGCGTGGCTGGTCGGCGGGGGAGTCCTCACGATGGCGCTCTTCCCCCTCGCGGTGCCACTGCTGTTGTTGACCGTCGTCGCGGCCCTGCCGATCCTCGTGATCCCGGTGATCGGGCTGCTCATCGCTGCGCCGATCCTGCTGCTGCGGCGCCTGCTGCGACGGTTCCGGGGTGTCTCCGCAGCTCGAGAGCGGAGCAGAAGCGGAGCTGGTGCAGCAGCCGCCCAAGCCTGATCGCCCGAAAAGACGCTCAGAACCGGATCGCGGACCGGATCAGAGCGTTCGCGGACGCGCGAGCCGCCACCCGACCGTCCCTTTGACAAGCTGCCTTCGATGCCGCCTGACGTCGCCGCTCGGCCCATGTTCGCCCGCTGTCTGGCGCGCTCGGCTGCGATCTCCGAGCGCAAGGGCGGCGAGACGCACCGGCGCCGGTTGCTGGCAGGCCTGACCGGACGGGTCGTGGAAGTGGGCGTGGGGACAGGGGTCAACCTCCAGCACTACCCCCGCAGCGTCGCCGAGGTCTTGGCGGTCGAACCCGAGCCGAATTTGCGGGCGATGGCGCAGGCTGCGGCACGGAACTCGCCGTTCGCCGTGCGCGTGGTCCCCGGCCTGGCGGAAGCGTTGCCGGCGCCCGACGCGTCGATGGACGCCGGCGTCTCGGCTGGCCTGCTGTGCACTGTGCCCGACGTGGCCGCAGCTTTGGCCGAGCTGGCGCGCGTCATCCGACCGGGCGGCGAGCTGCGCTTCTACGAGCACGTGATCTCGCGGCGACCGCGCGCGGCAAGGCTCCAGCGCGGCATCGATGCGAGCGGCCTTTGGGCGCATGCCATGGGCGGCTGCCGCACGAGCCGCGACACGGAGGTCGCGATCGCGCGCGCCGGCTTTCGCATCGAGTCCATCGAGCGCTTCACGTTCCACCCCACCCTGCTCGACCTCCCTGTGGCGCCGAAGATCCTCGGGCGGGCCCGGCGAAAGTAGCCTTCAGCCCGTGAACTCGAGTTCCGGACTAGGGGCGCGCCGGTCCATCACCTAGCCGGCTAGACCTCGTCCTCCACCGGGAGGGGCCTCGCCCACGGCCGGCCCCGCTCACGCTCGCCCCTCTGCATCGCGGATCGGGCGTAGCCGATGATGCGGCGCGGCGAGGCCGTCCTCAGCAACAGGGCGACCACCGCGGCGGATGCAGCCACGTTCGCCGCGGAGCTCACTCCGTATGCGGCGGCGAGCGCCTCGGCGACGCGGGCCGTCGAGACGTCGGCTGCGCCCGTCCCCGCGAGTACCGCCGCTAGCAGCGTTATCCGGGCCGCCGTCACAGCCGCTCCCGCCGACGGCGTGACACCTTGAAGCGCCATCAGCGCGAGCGCGGGACCAAGGCCGAACGGCACCCCGGCCGCGGTCAGAACCAACGCGAAGGCCAGCAACTGCACTCCGCGCCCGGCGGCCAGCCACGGGACGATCCGAGTGGCCATCAAGCGCGGCTGGCTCAGCGCCGACAACCCCGAGCGAATTTCGCGCACGAGCTGTTTGACGCGACCACCAAAGACCAGCGCCGCGACCAGACAGATGCAGACGGCTACCACGATTACAACCGCCGTGCCGGCCGTGGCCAGGTTAGGAGTGAGAGCCTCGGCTGAAAGCTGGCCGGCCCCGAGGAGTCCCGCCAGTAGCAGGGCCGTGAAGGCAGCTTCGACAAGAGCTGCCGGGACCAGAGTGCAAGCAAGGGTGGCCAGCCGCCGTTCCGGGATCCGCCGGCTCACCAGACCGACCTTGACGGCATCGCCCGTGTGCGCAGGCAGCACGGCGTTCCATCCGACGCCGCCGAGATGGGCCAGAACGACATCGCGGTATCGGAGGTCCGATGCCTCCGGGCAGCTGTGCCGGATCACGTGGAACCAGGCCCGCACCCGTACGATCCCACCGAGCAGCTGCAGCACGGCTGCGCCCGCCAGCGCCAGCCAGGTCACCAGTCGCGGCCGCTTGGGGTTGCCAAATCAACGGCCTCCCATGGCAGTGCAGTACCCGGTCCGAGCTCCTGCATGCGGAGAGTCAGCAACCAGGGCCGGGCGGCATCGGCTTTCACCATCTCTATGGCATGACGTGCGCTCCGGCAGGTTCGCAAAAGCCGCGTCTGGCCGGCGATCGCGTCTCGCCGCGTTCCATGCCGCGGACTCCCGGCGCTAAGTCGTCGCCTCGCCGGCGGTGCCCGTGTGTTCGAGGACTGCTCGCGCGACCGTGGCCCAGTCGGCCCGGTTGATCCCGTGACCGGCTCCCTCCAGCGTCAGCAGCCTCGCGCGGGGGATCATCTCGGCCAGCGTCTGGCCGTGCTCGAGCGGGAACATCGGGTCCGCGCTGCCATGAATCACCAACGTGGGCGCGGCGATCGAGGACAGCGGCTTGCCTGATCCGCCGCCGTGCGGGAGCTCGTCGTGGTTCTGGATCGAGGCGAAGTTGCGCGCGCGCTCGACGTCGCGACGGACGAGCTCGCGGCCGGCCGCCTCGTCGAACGGACGCTCGTCTCCCGCGAGCATGCGCAAGTACTCGACCAAATACTCGATCACCGACGCCGCGTTCGACCAGTCCGGGTGCGCGGCGGTCACGAACTGAGCGAACCTCTCCGTCGGCGGCGGGAGTGCGCGCTCACCCGGTGTGACAGGAGAGGTGCTGATCAGGACGAGCGAGAGGACCCGGTGGGGGAAGTCGAGCGCGAGCTGCTGGGCGAACGCCCCGCCCGCCGAGACGCCGACCACGTGCGCTGCCGGGGTGGCGTAAGCGTGGAGCACGCCGGCGGCGTCGGCGACCAGGTCGGCGCCCGTGTATTCGGGATGGCCCGGCTCGTAGGTGACCGATCGGCCGGTATCGCGATGGTCGTAGCGGATCACGAACCGCCCGCCGTCGGCGAGCATCCGGCAGAAGCCCTCTTCCCACCAGAGCATCGACCCGCCGATGCCCATGATGAGCAGGATCGGTGGGTCGTCAGGGTCGCCGAAGGGCTCCGTGCAGAGCTCGACGCCGTTCGCTTCGATCATTCGCTCGGCCAGCTCACTTCTCCTCTTCTCTGAAATTGTCGAGAACCGAGAGTCGGCAGACACGATCCATAGAACCTCACTCCTTTGGGCGCCACGCTCGTCTCGCGGTGGCTACCGGTGAAGCGGACCCCTAGCGCGGCGGCGGCCGCCGGTGTCTGCCCCCGCTCGCCTGGCCTGAGCGAATGGCGGCGACGAGCACGAGGGCGGCGACAACCGCCGCGGCCACTGAGATGCGGGTCGCCTCCTCGCCAGCGCTCTCGAGCGACTCCGAGAAGCCGTAGCCGACCAGGGTGAACGCCGCCGCCCAGGCCAGAGCGCCGACGGCACTGTAAGGCAGGAATCGCCGTAGTGGGAAGTGCGAGGCACCAATGAGGAACGGCGTCAATGCGCGCATGACGCCGACGAAGCGCGCGATGACCACGGCCTTTCCCCCGTGCCGGTCTACAAAGCGTTCGACCCGTTCGACCTGCTCCGCGCGAATTCCCAGCCGCGCCCCGTGGGAGTCGATGAACGGCCGGCCGAAGTGTCGGCCGAGCAGGAAGCTGACGGCGTCGCCGCCCACGGCCGCGACCCAGACGAGCCCGATCAACACGGGCAACGTAACCTCGCCGCGCTCGGCGACGGCACCCCCGACGACGATCGCCGTCTCGCCGGGAACGACGAGCCCTACGAACGCGGCCGTCTCGAGGAAGGCGAGGGCTGGGACGATGGCGTAGGTCCAGGCTCCGAGCGAGTCCGCGGCGTCAGAGAGGATCTCGGCAGCGTTCGGGGTCTCGATCGCGCCGAGCGCGACGGCCAGGGCAAGCAGCCCCACGGCCGCGGAGCTGCTGGCGATCGCCCACCGAGCGGCTGGCCGCTGTGGCGCCTGCGACGGGATCACACCGGCACGCTCCCCGCTGGGGCCCGAGGCGTCACGAGCCTGGCCGGCAGGCGTCCGACGAAGAACCCGACCGCGGTCACCATCAGGCCGACGGCGATGTCGAAGACGTAGTGATTGCCGGTCGCTACGACGGCCAGCGCGACGAGTGGGCCCCATAGCAGGGCGAGCGCCCTCACCCAGGGCCGCCGGACGGCAAGCGAGACGGCTACCCCGACCGCAACCGCGAAGCCGACATGCAGGCTCGGCACCGCGGCAAGGGGGTTGTAGAAGATCGTGGAACGGCCGGTGAGCTCCACCGCCGCTTGCTGGCTGACGGTGTCGACCAGCCCGATGTGGGCCAGTCGTGGCGGCGCCACCGGGAACAGCGCGAACACCGGCACGGCGATCAGCCAGGTCGAGATCACGGTGTTGCGCAGCTCGCGGTACACGCGCGGGGAGCGGCGATAGAGCCAGATGAGCGCGGCCGGCACCACGGCGAGCTGGGCCGCCAGATAGAGGTTGCTCAAGATCCAGCTCGGCGCCGCCGAGTCGAACGCGCGTTGGATCGAACCCTCGACCGCGACGTGGGCCGCCTGCTCGAACTCGTAGATCCAGCGGGCGTGCTCGCGCGCCTCGACGAGGTCGCCCACGAAGAGCCAGCGGGCAAGTGTGTAGACCACGTAGGCGGCGAGGAACAGCCGCACCTCCGTGCGCCAGAGCCGTCTCGCGCGTCCCGCCCCGCCCGTCGCCCCCCTATCGGCGGCGGCAGCAACGGCGGACACCGATCGCTCCTAGTGCGCGAGCTCGCGTCTCACGACTGCCGCGAGGCGTTCCTGCAGGCGTGCGATCTCGCTCTGGTTGGCCTCGAGCAGCTCCCTCCTGCCACTCAGCTCGAGCTCCCGCTTCTCGGCCACCAGCTGCCTGATCTGCTCGATCAGGCCTGTGACCTCCTGGCTCGTGCGCTCCTGTTGGAGCATGTAGCCAGGCTGGCATCCCAGGCCGGGCTCTCCAATGCGGCTGGCAGGCGTCCCACGGTCCGGTTAACCGAACTCCCTGTGAGGATGACCCACGCCTGCCCGATCTGGATGTCCCAGATCAGCAGCGCCAGGGCCGGCGATTTGCCAGGTGCTTGAGCCCCGTCGTCAGCGGTGCCGCGACGTCGGCATGCGCTCAGGGGTTCGGCAGCATTCGAGGGAGTCCGAAGTTTCGGAAGACGCTGGTGTCGGCGAACCAGGTGATCGCCGCGACCGCGTTCCCTTCGAGCGTCAGCACGATCAGTCCGTAAGGGCGGGCTACCGCAGCGTGCGCGTCCGGTAGATAGCAGCCGAACGCCGGTTGGGTGTTGGCCCGGGTCTGCACGACACGCAGCGTCGCGCCGCGCAGCTCCGCCCGGTGACGCAGGAAGGCGGCGATTGCCGCCCGGCCCTGGTACTCGAGCGGCTGGGGCGGCATCGTGAGCAGGGCGTCGTCGGTGAGGAGGGACACGACGCATTCCGTGTCGCCGCGCTCGACCGCGGCGGCGAAACGGCCGACGAGCTCGCGCTCGCGCGCGGAGCCCGGCAGCGGCGCACGCTCGCGGCCGCCCGGGGGTAGGCGTTCGTCGAGCGTCGTGCGCGCCCGCTGCAGCGCCCCTTTGACGGAGGCTTCGCTGCTGCCGAGCATCTCGGCCACCTCGGCCCTGTGAAAGCCGAGCACATCGCGGAGCACGAGCGCGGCCCGCTGGCGTGGTGGCAGACGTTGCAATGCGGCCACGAATGCGAGCCCGACCGACTCCCTGGTCTCGTAGCGTGCCTCGGGCCCGGGGGCCGTGTCCACCAGGCCTTCGAGCAGGACGTCAGGGTAGGGCTCCAGCCACATCGGCTCGACCCTTCGGGTGGGCTCGGGCGGCTCGACCATCGAAGGCACCTCCTGTGGGCGGCGTCTGCGGTCGCGAAGCGCGTTCAGACAGCGATTGGTTGCGATCCGGTACAGCCAGGCACGCAACGAGGCGCGTCCCTCGAAGCCCTCCAGTCCGCGCCAGGCTGCCAGCAGCGTCTCCTGCATGGCGTCCTCGGCATCCTGCAGTGAGCCGAGGATTCGGTAGCAGTGCAGCTGCAGCTCCCGCCGGTACGGGTCTATCAGCTCCCGGAAGGCATCCTCGTCGCCCGCGCGGGCGCGGCTGAGCGCGTTCGCGCTCACGACCGTACGCCGGTCTGACGGTTACGCCTCACTGGCCTCACTTCTAACGACACCAGCTGCCGGCGAAACGAATCGGCCGGTCCGTTCCTGGCGGCGTCGGTGTCCGAACGAGCACAAGTGCGAAAACGGTCAGTCCGGAGGAGCGGAGGACGGACTCCGATCGATAGAGGTGACGATGGAGCGTGCAGGGTTGTTGACCAGCGCCAGGACAGCCGCAACGGCAGCCGCGCTGACCACGCTCGGCCTAGCCTCTGCATCCTGGGTTGTCGCCGTCCGGCAGATGAACAGCATGGACATGGGGGGTGTGGCCGGGCTCGGTTCGTTCGCGTTCTTTGTCGCCCTGTGGGTGTCGATGATGGCGGCGATGATGCTGCCGGGTGCGGCTCCGGCGGTCTCGAGACACGCTCATGCCGACGGTCGTGTGCGCGCCGTGCCGCTATTCGTCGGGTCGTACCTCGCCGTCTGGACGCTCGTGGGGGTCGCGGTGTATCCGTTGTACCGCCCGCACGGGTCTTTCGCCGCCGGCGCGGTAGCAATTGCGGCAGGTGCCTACGAGCTCACGCCGCTCAAGCAGCACTTCCGCCGGCGCTGCCGCGAGAGCGTCCGCTCTGGGTTCGAGTTCGGGGTCTACTGCGTCGGCTCGAGCATCGGATTGATGCTGATGCTGGTGGCCCTCGGTGTCATGAGCGTCACCTGGATGTCCGTGATCGCCGTCCTCGTCCTCGCCCAGAAGCTCGTGCCCTCGAAACCCGCCATCGATGTGACGCTGGCGCTAGCGATCGCCGGACTGGGAATCCTGATCGTCCTCGCGCCCTCGTCGTTTCCCGGACTCACGCCGCCGATGTGAGACGTCATCGCCCGCGCGGGGAGCCCAAGCTGTTGTGACGACAGGAAGGAGAGAAGCAATGACTGATCACAAGGTAGGGACACGTGGGGAGTGGCTTGCGGCCCGGCTGGAGCTGCTCGACGCCGAGAAGCGGCACATGCGGCAGGGCGACGAACTCGCCCGCCGCCGCCAGGAGCTGCCCTGGGTGCCGGTCGAGAAGGAGTACATCTTCGAGACCGAGGACGGGGAGAAGACGCTGGCCGAGCTCTTCGACGGCCGCTCCCAGCTGCTCGTCTACCACTTCATGTTCGGCTTCGGGTTTCGGGTCGACGAGCAGAACCCCGGATGCACCGGCTGCTCCTTGGTCGCCGATCACTTCGACGGCGCCGTCCCGCACCTCACCGGCCACGACGTGACGCTGGTGGCCGAGTCGATCGCCCCGCTCGAGGAGCTGCACCCGTACAAGGAGCGCATGGGCTGGCGATTCCCCTGGGTCTCATC
>JBKPFJ010000159.1:0-8192 GCA_046728795.1 Actinomycetota bacterium
GATCTCGGACGCGGCCTGGGACTGGTCGCGCGTTGGCTCGGGCACCCGCTCGAAGCGGAGCGCCTCCGCGAACTGCACCGTGACCTTGGGGAACTGGAGCCGCGTCCAGTTGCGCACACCCTGCGAGCCGGCGATCGCCACCGGCACGATGGGAGCGCCGGACTCGAGCGCCAGGCGGCCCATCCCATGCCGCGGCTTCCCGAGCTCACCGGAGCGCGAACGGCCCGCCTCGGCGTACATCACCACGACGTCACCGCGCTCGAGCACGACGTGGGCGGTCTCGAAGGCCTCGTCGTCGTGGTGGCCCCTGCGCACCGGGAAGACTCCGCCCGAATTGATGATCGGCCACAGCGGCCACTTGAAGAGCTGGGACTTCGCCATGAAATGCACCTTGCGGCGCAGGTACACCGCCAGGAAGAAGTGATCCAGGAATGAGAAGTGGTTCGGGGCGAGGATCACGGGCCCGTCGGCGGGCACGTGATCCGAGTCGATGCAGCGGCTGCGGTAGAAGAGCAGCAGCACGGGGGTGAGAAGCACTCGCACGACCTCGTAGACCCAGCTCGGCCGCTTCGCCCGAACTCGCCGGTGAAAGCGCTCGAAGAACTCGGCGGGGCGCGGGTCCTTGTACACCTGCTCCCTCACGGACCGGGAAGGTATCGTGCCCGACCGCGATGGCGGACGTCGAGGCGCACATCACCGGCACCGTTTGGAAGATCGAGTGCCGGATCGGCCAGGAGGTGGAGGAGGGCGACACGCTCGTGATCCTCGAGTCGATGAAGATGGAGATGCCCGTCGAGGCCGAGGACGAGGGCGTGGTCAAGGAGATCACGTGCGAGGAAGGCCAGTCCGTCTCGGAGGGCGACACGCTCGTCGTCCTCGAGTGAAGGAGCTCGCCTCGGGCAAGCTGCTGCTGGACGAGCCGGCCGCGGGCGTGGCCCGGCTCACGATCGCCAACCCCGAGCGACGGGGGGCGCTCGACCACGAGATCCTCGACGCGCTGGCGGGCGCCGCGCGTGAGCTGGACTCCCGCTGCCTCGTGATCACCGGCTCGGGCTCGGTCTTCTCGGCGGGCTACGACATAGGCGATCTCGAGGGTCAGA
This sequence comes from Actinomycetota bacterium, assembly GCA_046728795.1. Taxonomy (GTDB): domain Bacteria; phylum Actinomycetota; class Thermoleophilia; order Solirubrobacterales; family Thermoleophilaceae; genus JBKPFJ01. The sequence continues at coordinate 1,101 of JBKPFJ010000159.1, forward strand.
GCTTCGAGGAGGCGGCCGAGCGGCTCGTGGCGCATCCGTTCCACGAGGCGATCGGGGCGCTCGAGGCGTACCGCTACCCGGTGGTCGGCGCGCTCAACGGCCACGCCATCGGGGGCGGGCTCGAGCTCGCGCTCACATGCGACATCCGCCTGGCCGCTCGCGGCGCCAACATGGGGATGCCGCCGGCCAAGCTGGGCTTGATCTACTCGCACACGGGGCTAGCCCGCTTCCTGGACGCCTGCGGCCCGGCCAACACGGCCGAGCTGTTCTACGTCGGGCGCAACGTGGACACCGAGCGCGCCGAGCGGATGGGCCTCGTGAACATGGTCGTGAACCCCGGCGAGCTCGAGGGGGCCGCGCTCGACCTCGCCGCGGAGATAGCCGGCAACGCCCCGCTGTCGCTCGCCGGCAACAAACGCATCATTCGGGCGCTCCGCGACCGCCGCCTCCCCGAGGAGCTCCAGCGCGAGCTCGTCGAGCTGCGCGAGTCCTGCTTCCGCTCGGAGGACTTCCGCGAGGGCGTGCGCGCCTTCGCCGAGAAGCGCAAGCCGGACTGGCGCGGCCGCTGACGCCCCAAGCCCGCGCTCCATTGGGGGGCTCCGTCCGACCCCCCGCATACGGTGGTCTTCGATCGTGCGGCCGCTCATCACCCAGGAGGAGGCGCTCCGGCTCGGGCGGATCGAGGACCACGCCGAGATCGAGGCCCTCGTGGAGCGTGCATGGCGGGCTCGGGTCGAGCGCTTCGGCGACTCCACCGACATGTGCTCGCTCGTGAACGCGAAATCGGGCGGCTGCGCCGAGGACTGCGGCTTCTGCGCCCAGTCGCGCTTCGCGGAGGCCGACACGCCGATGCACGCGATGATGACCCCGGAGGAGATCCTCGAGCACGCGAAGGCCGCCGAGGCGGCAGGTGCGCACCGCTTCTGCATGGTCACGCAGGGCCAGGGGCTCTCGAAGCGGGACTTCATGAACGTTGTCGAGGGGGCGAAGCTCGTCGCCGAGCACACGCACCTGAAGCGCTGCGCCTCGATCGGCCACATGTCGGTCGAGCGCGCCAAGGCGCTCAAGGAGGCCGGGATCCAGCGCGTGCACCACAACGTGGAGACGGCGGAGTCCTACTACCCGGAGGTGTCGACCACCGTCCGCTACGAGGGTCGGCTGCGCACGATCGAGGCCGTGCGCCAGGCGGGGCTCGAGACGTGCGTGGGGGGCATCCTCAACCTCGGCGAGAGCGCGGAGCAGCGCGTGGAGATGGCCTTCGAGCTCGCGGCGCTGGACCCCACGAGCGTGCCGATCAACCTGCTGAACCCGCGCCCGGGCACGAAGTTCGGCGACCGCGACTTCATGGACCCGTGGGAGGCGGTCAAGTGGATAGCGATCTTCCGGCTGATCCTCCCCGCCGCCCTGTTCCGCCTCTGCGGCGGCCGCGTCGAGAACCTAGGCGAGCTGCAGCCGCTGGCGGTGAAGGCCGGCCTGAACGGCGTGATGATGGGCAACTTCCTCACAACGCTCGGCTCGGAGCCCGAGGAGGACCGGGCGATGTTCGAGGAGCTGGGGCTGAACGTGGCGCGCCAGTCCGACAACGGCTCGAACCCGCGGCCCGACAATCGCTCGGGGTGGCTCGTGGGCGAGACGCCCCGCACGCCGGTCGATGACCTGATCGATCGCCAGGACGAGGCGAACTTCTGGAACCCGGAGCGCCAGCTCCGCCACCGCCGCAAGCCCTCCGTGCCGCCGCGCCCGGACGGCGCGCCGAACCGTGGCGGCCCCTCGGAGCAGCCCACCGAGGAGCTCCCGGCGATCGTGCTGGTCGAGCCCCGAGAGCCGAGCATGTCAGGGACGCAGGGTGGAAGGCTTGGTGGGCCAAGCCGAGACCCGAGGACACCGACAGGCGACGGCGATCAGGGCTCGAGGGAGGCGGCGTGACCACGGAGATCGAGGAGCGCCTGGCGGACATCAGGGGCGCCGGTCTCTACCGGCGGATGAAGGTCGTGTCGGGACCCCAGGGTCCGCGAGTGCTGCTGGACGGGCAGCCGGTGCTGCTGCTCTGCTCGAACAACTACCTCGGCCTCGCCGACCACCCGCGGGTGCGGGAGGCGGCCGCCGAGGCGGCCATGCGCTACGGCGCCGGTGCGGGGGCGTCGCGGCTCATCTCCGGCAACATGACCATCCATCGCCGTCTCGAGGAGCAGCTAGCCGAGTTCAAGCGCTCCGACGCCTGCCTCCTGTTCGGCTCCGGCTACCTCGCCAACACGGGAGTGGTTGCGGCGCTCGTCCGCGAGGGCGACGTGGTGTTCTCGGACCGGCTCAACCACGCCAGCCTGATCGACGGCTGCCGGCTGGCCAAGGCCGAGACGGTGGTCTACGACCACGGCGACGTCGACCAGCTCGAGTGGGCCCTGCGGAACGCCGCGGGGCGAGGCTCGTTGATCGTCACGGACGGGGTGTTCTCGATGGACGGGGACATCGCGCCGCTCGAGGAGATCGTCGAGCTGGCGCAGCGCTTCGACGCGCGCGTGATGGTCGATGACGCTCACGGCACCGGGGCGCTCGGGCCGGGCGGCCGCGGGTCGGTGGCCGACGCCGGGCTCGAGGACGAGGTGGACGTGACGGTTGGGACGCTGGGAAAGGCGCTCGGCTCCTACGGCGCCTACGTGTGCTGCGACGCGACGATGGCGAAGTACCTCGTCAACTCGGTGCGCACCCTGATCTTCTCCACCGCCCTGCCTCCCCCGGCCGTGGCGGCGGCAATGGCCGCGCTCGACCTCCTGCGCGAGCAGCCACGGCGCGTGGAGAAGCTCCAGCGGAACGGCGACGTGCTGCGCGCCGCCCTCTGCGAGGAGGGCCTTCCCGTCCCGGCCGAGTCCGAGACCCAGATCGTGCCGGTGATCGTCGGCCACGCCGGCGAGGCCGTGGCCGCGAGCGAGCGCGCGCTGGCCCGGGGCGTGTTCGCTCAGGCCATCCGCCCCCCGACCGTGCCGCCGGGCACCTCGCGGCTGCGGCTGGCCGTGATGGCCTCGCACACGAAGACCGAGCTGCGCGAGGCCGCCCGCACCCTGGCCGCTTGCGTGCCCGCTCCGGTGCGGGCCGAGATCGCGAAGCGGGCCGAGGAGGTCTCCTCGTCCCCTCGCGTCTTCGACGGCCTGGCCGACGCCGCCTAAGCGCTGCGCGGCCTCTTCGTCACCGGCACCGATACGGGGGTGGGCAAGTCGGTGCTGGCCGCCTCCGTCTGCGCCGCGCTCGCGGCGCGCGGGGAGCGTGTGGCGGCCCTTAAACCGGTGGTGACCGGTCTCGACGAGGAGGAGGGCGAGTGGCCGAGGGACCACGAGCTCCTCGCCGCCGCCGCCAGCGCCGGCCAGCGGCCGGAGGAGGTGGCGCCGTATCGGTTCGGGCCGCCGGTCTCCCCCCACTGGGCGGCCGAGCTGGCCGGTGCCACGCTCGAGCCCGGCCGCTGGCGCGCGCCCGAGGGTGCCGACGCGATCGTCTGCGAGGGCATCGGCGGCCTGCTCGTCCCGCTCACCCCGGGCTACCTGGTGCGAGACCTGGCGCTCGACCTCGGCCTGCCGCTCGTGATCGCCGCCCGAACGGGGCTCGGCACGATCAACCACACCCTGCTCACGATCGAGTCGGCCCGGGCCGCCGGGCTCCGCGTCGCCGCCGTCGTGATGACCCCCTGGCCCGAGCGGCCCGAGCCGATCGAGCTCTCGAATCGCGAGACGGTCGGGCGGCTCGGCCGGGTGGCGGTGGTCGGGCTGCCGCCGATCGCGCCCCACGAGCTGGCAAGCGCCGGGGCCGAGCTGCCGCTCGACGACTGGCTCTAACCTCCGGCGCCGTGCGCGCGCTCACCGTCATCCCCGGGCAGGAAGGCTCGGCCGCGGTCGCCGACTTCACAGACCCGCGCCCGTCCGAGGGCGACCTGCTCGTGGATGGGCTGGCGCTCGGTGTCTGCGGCACCGACCGGGAGATCGTCGAGGGCGAGTACGGTTGGGCGCCGCCCGGTGAGGAGCGGCTCGTGCTCGGCCACGAATCCCTGGGTCGCGTCCGCGACGCACCGGAGGGAAGCGAATTCGAACGGGGAGACCTGGTCGTTGGAGTGGTCCGCCGGCCGGACCCGGAGCCCTGCGCCGCGTGCGCCCGCGGCGAGTTCGACATGTGCCGCAACGGTCGCTACCGGGAGCGCGGCATCAAGGAGCTGCACGGCTATGGCTCAGAGCGCTGGACCGTCGAGTCCGACTACGCGGTACGCCTCGATCCCTCGCTGGAGCGCGTCGGCGTGTTGATGGAGCCGACCACGGTGGTGGCGAAGGCGTGGGACCACGTGGATCGCATCGGCCGGCGCGCGTTCTTCGAGCCCCGTCGGGCCCTGGTGACCGGAGCCGGCCCGATCGGGCTGCTCGCGGCGCTGCTGTCCGTGCAGCGCGGCCTCGAGACGCACGTGCTCGACCAGGTGACCGACGGGGTGAAGCCGGAGCTCGTCAGGCGCCTCGGCGCCACGTACCACACCGGCTCGGTGAAGGACCTCGATCCTCCCGACGTGATCATCGAGGCCACGGGGGTCGGCCAGGTCGTCTTCGACGCCATGGAGCACAACGCGCCGGCGGGCATCGTCTGTCTCACCGGCGTCTCACCGACCGGCCGCGACCTCGAGATCGACGCGGGCGCGCTCAACCGCAGCATCGTGCTCGAGAACGACGTGGTGTTCGGCTCGGTGAACGCGAACCGCCACCACTACGAGCTCGCGGCCGACGCGCTCGCGAATGCCGACCGCGCCTGGCTCGAGTCGCTAATCACGCGCCGGGTGCCGCTCGAGCGCTTCGAGGAGGCGCTCGCGAAGCGCGACGACGACGTGAAGGTCGTCCTGGAGCTGGGCTCCTAGTCGGGCGTCTCCGCTCGCTTGCGCTCGCGCTCGGCCTCGCGCAACTCGACGCGGCGGATCTTCCCGGTCAGCGTCTTCGGCAGGTCCTCCACGCACTCGACCTCGCGCGGGTACGCATAGGCGGAGTGGCTCTCCCGGACGTGCTTCTTGACCTCGTCGACGAGCTCGTCGCTCGCCTCGTGTCCCTCGGACAGCACCACGAAGGCCTTGACGACCTCGCCCCGCTTCGGATCGGGTGTGGCCACCGCCGCCGCCTCCTTCACCGCGGGGTGCTCGACGCACGCGGACTCGACCTCGAAGGGGCCGATGCGGTAGCCCGCGGAGATGATCACGTCGTCGGCGCGGCCGGCGTACCAGATGTAGCCGTCGTCGTCCGCCTGGGCCGCGTCCTTAGTGTGAAACCACTCGCCACCGAACACTTCCTCGGAGTCCTCGGGGCTGTTCCAGTAGCCGAGCGGATAGTGCGGATTCGAGCGGGCCTTCAGGCAGATCTCGCCGCGCTCGCCCGCCGCGACCGGCTTTTCGTCCTCGTCGAGGATCGACACCTCCCAGCCCGGCAGCGGCCGCCCCATGGAGCCCTCGCGGACCTCGACGCTCGGGAAGTTGCCGCACAGGGGGTAGCTCTCCGTGAGGCCGTAGTAGTCGAGCACGGTGATGCCGAACTGCTCGCGGAACCAGCGGATGACCTCGGGGTTGAGCGGCTCTCCCGCGGAGCAGGTGACGCGCAGCTCCTTGAGCGGGTAGCGGGTGCCCGCGTCGCCCACGCCCGTCATCGCGCGTAGCGCGGTGGGCGTCGTGAACATGTTCTGCACGCCGTGCTTCGAGAGGAAGCCCAGGTGTTCCTCGGGGTCGTATCCGCCCTTGCGCGCCTGGACGAGGGCCACCGCGCCGTATCGCCACGGTCCGAGCAGCGGGCAGATGCCGGCCGCCCAGGCCCACTCCCCCGAGCCGTGGAAGAACTCGCCGTCGCGCACGTCGTGGCAGAACTCGAACTCCTCGTGGGCGAGCAGGTAGCGGTGCGCGTGGAGGATGCCCTTCGCTAGGCCGGTGGTGCCCGAGGAGTAGTAGAGCTGAGCGGGGTCGTCGGCCGCGGTGTCGGCCGACTCGTAGCGGTCGGAGGCCTTCTCGAGCGCGTCCTCGAATGAGATGTCGCCCTCCTCCTGCGGACCTCCGACGACGAAGATGCGCTCCACACCGTCGGGAATCCTGTGGCGGTTGGCCGCGTCGGTGACCACGGCCTTGGCCCCCGAGTCGTTCAGGCGATGCACGATCCCCTCGTCGCCGTAGAGGATCGACAGCGAGAGCAGGATCGCGCCGCTCTTGTAGATCCCGAGGAAGACGGCGGCCGTCTCCGGCAGCGACGGCAGGAGCGTCGCTACCCGGTCCCCGCGCTCCACACCGTGGGCCTCGAGCGCGTTCGCAAACCGGTTCGAGAGGTCCTGGAGCTCGCCGAATGTCACCCGCCGCTCGTTCCCCCGCCAGTCCTCCCAGACCATGGCCAGGCGGTCGCGGTCGTGCTTGTCGCAGACATCGCGGGCGATGTTGTAGCGCTCGGGCACCTCCCAGCGGTGGGCTGCGCACATCTCGTCGTATCCAGCGAGGCTGTACTTCCTGAAGCTCATGCCATTCCTCCTCTCCCACCGGCGGTACCCGGTGCTGCTGGTGATCACGCTCCTCGCCGGCTGCGGCGGGAGCGAGAGAAAGCCGCCGCCCCCCGCGGACGTTCGGGTGACGGCGCAGCTGGACCGCAGGGTGACGGGCGTGCACCCGGCGAGCGGGTTCATCCACTCGCTGACCGCCACGGTCCCACCCGCCCCGCTCGTGGCGCCGCTGCGCCCGCGGCTGTGGCGGAGCGATCTGCGGCGCGCGCCGTCGGCGCGCGTCGAGCAGCTCGGAGCGCGCTACGAGGTTGTCCTGAGCGACCTCTGGGGCTACCCGCTCGACAACTGGCGCGGACACGCCCCCCCGTGGCGCGACCTCCGGGCCTGGGGACGCTTCGTGCGGGGCGTCGCCCGCTCCCAGCGCGCGACGGGGCTCGCGCTCGCCGCGCGGGGACGGCCCCTGTTCTGGGACGTGTGGAACGAGCCGAACACGAGCGAGTACTTCGACGGTGGACGCCGTCGCTACATGCGCGTGTACGCGGTGGCCGCTCGGGCGCTCCGCGCGGAGCTCGGCCCCGGGACGCTGATCGGCGGGCCGAGCACGAACGTCTACGA
>JBKPFJ010000245.1:0-8602 GCA_046728795.1 Actinomycetota bacterium
CGAGGTTGAGCGTCGCGGTCGTCCCGGTGATCGACGCCGAGCTGACCGCCGCCCCGGCGGGGGCCGGGGTCGCTGCGAGGGTTGCGACCAGCGCCAGCAGTGGCGCGGCCAGGATCGTCTTGAGTCTCATGTCAGGTCCTCCTGATTCGGCTGTAACGGGGAAGAGGATCGGCGCGTCGGCGCTGCAGCGCATCGGCGATCTCGCCAGTCCTGGTCGCCGGTCTTGCCGCCCCTGGTCCTGTGCCGGAGCCGATGCCACCGCGACCGGCGCCGCGTTCGTGAGCGCCTGTACGCGTCGATCGTCATGCCGGGCGGGATCGTGGTCTCGATGTAGGCGAGAGCAACGCTCAGCTCGAGGCGTGCACTCGTGTCGGTCATCAGCCCACCTGAGGCCCGAACAGCGCGGCGCGGAGCGTCGCGGTCTCCGTGACCACGGCCTCGATATACGCAGCGCTCACCTCGGCGATCTCGTCCTCGAGGTCGGCCATGTACGCGTTGTCCGTGGCCAGCCCCTCGCTCGAGGCGACCAGGCGCTCCGCCTTCAGCTCCCTCAAGCGGATCTGTAATTCGATCGCGGGCACGGTCATCACGATCGGCTAGTGAGCGCGGGAAGGCATCGGTGATCTCGCCGGTCGTGCTCGCCTGTCCGCAGCGGCAGCGGCGCTTTACGATCGGCGCATGGCCATCCCCGAGCTGGGGCGGACGTCCTGTGGGTTGGTCGGCCGTGAGCGCGAGTGCGCCGCCATCGACCGCCTACTCGAGGTTTCGGCGCACGGCGAGAGCAGCTCCCTCGTGCTGCGCGGTGAGGCCGGTATCGGCAAGACGGCGCTGTTGAAGTACGCCGAAGAGCACCGCGCCGGCAGCACCGTGCTCCGCACCGCGGGCGTCGAGGCGGAGTCGGACCTCGCTTTCGCCGGCCTCCACGGACTTCTGCGTCCGATCCTCGACAAGCTCGGCGAGCTGCCGGAGACGCAGGCGGCCGCTCTGGCGGGCGCGCTCGGGCTGGCGCCGTCGCTCGGCCCGGATCGCTTGCTGGTCTCGGCGGCGACGCTGAGCCTGCTCGCCGCGGCGGCCGAAGAGGATCCGATCCTGTGCCTGGTCGACGACGTGCAGTTCTTGGACGCGGCGTCGGCGGAGGCGCTGGTCTTCAGCGCGCGCAGGCTGGCGGCCGAACCGGTGGCGCTGATCTTCGCGGCCCGGGAGGGGGCCGGGCGACCCTTCGCGGCGCCGGGCCTGCCCGAGCTCTCGCTCGAGGGTCTCGGCGCCGGGCCGGCCACCCAGCTCGTGACGGCGAGCGCGCAGGCGGCCGCCGATCACGTGCGCGAGTGGTTGCTTTCCCAGGCGGCGGGGAACCCGCTGGCGCTACTCGAGCTCCCGAGTAGCTTGTCCGCGGCGCAGCTGCAGGGCCGCGCCGCCCTGCCAGAGACCACCCCGTTGACCGCTCGGCTGCGATCGGCGTTCGTCCAGCGGATCGACCGCCTGCCCTCCGAGACCCGGACCGCGTTGCTGATCGCGGCGCTCGACGACGAAGGGGAGGTGGCTACGGTGGTAGGCGCCGCGAGAGAGGCGGGCTTGCCCGAGGACGCGCTCGACGCCGCCGAGCGAGCGGACCTACTCCGTGTCGTCGACGGCAGGATCGTGTTCCGCCATCCGCTGGTTCGATCCGCGCTGCTCGAAGCATCTACGCACGGCGAGCGCCGCGGCGCCCACGCGGCGCTGGCGGCGGCGCTGGAGGGCGACGAGCACGCGGACCGCCGTGTCTGGCATCAGGCGCTGGCGACGCTTGTCGCGGACGAGGAGGTCGCGGAGGCATTGGAGGCGTCCGCGCGCCGATCGCAGGCCCGCGCCGGACACGCCTCGGCCGCCACGGCGTTCGCCCGCGCGGCAGAGCTGAGCGCCGACGCGGGCCGGCGAACCGACCGGCTCACCGCTGCCGCCGAGGCCGCGTGGGCCGCCGGTCAGCCCGAGCGCGCTCGCAAGCTGATCGCGCGAGCGCTGCCCCTCGCAACAGCTCGGGTGCGGGTGCGACTCCTGCATCTGCGAGGCTCGATCGAGGCGAGAACTGGCGACATACGCAGCGGCGTCGCCCTGCTGCTCGAGGCCGCCGACGCCAGCGAGGGCGCGTCGCTAACCCTCGAGCTACTGAGCGAAGCCGCCGAGGCCGCCTCGTATGCCGGCGACTACGCGCAGGCCGTCACCATCGGCACCCGCGCTGGCGCGATCGAGCCACACAGCGAGACCGATCGTTTCCGTGTGACGGCGCTGAGTGGAACCGCGGCCGAGCTGGCAGGTGACCACGCACGCGCCACGCAGCTCCTGCAAGAGGCGATCCGGCGTGCGGAGCAGCTCGAGGATCCGCGTTCGCTGACCTGGGCGGCCCACATGGCGACCATGGCCGGCACGCTCGGGGACGGCCTGCCGTGGGCTACCCGGGCGGTCGCGATCGCGCGGGAGGGGGCGCTGCTCGATGTCCTGCCGCTTGCGCTCTGGCGGCAAGCAGCGGCGTTGATCGGCCAGGGCCGCTTCAGCCTTGCGTACGCCGCCGCCGAGGAGGGAGTCAGGCTCGCTAGCAACTTCGGACACCACTGGGGCGCCAGCTCGAACCTCGGCAACCTTGCCCTGGTCGACGCGCTCCGGGGAGAGGAGTCACGGGCGCGCGCCCACGCCGCTGAGGCCATGGAGCTCGCCGCAACCACCGGCGCGACGGTGATCACCGCGTTCGCGGAGCTGGGGCTGGGGCTGCTCGAGCTGACGCTGGGCAGGCCGAGCGAGGCGACCGACCGCCTCCTGCTCGTGACCGACGTGGAGCGACCTGAGTCGAACCCGGTGATCGGGCTGTGGCCGATCCCCGACCTGATCGAAGCTGCGGCACGCTGCGGGCGGCTGGACGAGGCCGCGGCCCGGTTCGACCGCTACAGGGACTGGGTGCAGCGCTCGCCGTCCCCAGCCCGCCTCTCCCGGCTCGGCCGCTGCCGCGCGCTCGCGGGGGAGGGAGACGTGCGGGAGCAGTTCGAGGGGGCGCTCGCCCCCTACGCGGGATACTCGCCGTTCCAACAGGCCCGCACCGAGCTGCTCTACGGCGAGTGGCTGCGGCGCGAGCGACAGCGGCGCGAGGCGCGCCTGCACCTGCGCAGGGCGGCCGACCTCTTCCACCAGGTCGGCGCGCGGCCGTGGGAGGAGCGGGCCGAGGCGGAGCTGCGCGCCACCGGCGAGACGGCGAGGAAGCGCGACCCCTCGACGCTCGACCAGCTCACCCCGCAGGAGCTGCAGATCGCCGGGCTCGTGGCCTCAGGCATGACCAACCGCGAGATCGCCGCACAGCTCTACCTCAGCCCGCGCACGATCGACTACCACCTGCGCAAGGTCTTCGGCAAGCTCGGCCTCAGCTCGCGAACCGAGCTCGTGCGTATGGGGGTGCCGCGGCAGGAACCCGTCTGACCCGTGTCGCGGCGCGACAGCCGGCATAGCAAAGCCGACTGGCGACTTCGCCGATGTGAAGAGATGCCGTCGTGCCTACGGTGACGGATTGAGCCGCGCAGACAGCCGGCAGCTTCCGACACCGCGAAAGACCCGTGTCCGCCACCCTCGACACCCTGATTCTCGACCTCCTCGAGTGGATCGGCCCCAACCCCCGCCCCTACGCCGAGGTGCTCGACGCGTGGCGGACGTCGTGTCCACGGCTGCCGGTGTGGGAGGACGCCAACGACCGCGGCTTCATCGCGCGTCATCGTGCGCCAGGAGGCGGCGCGCTCGTCTCGTTGTCCGCGGCCGGGGCGGAGCACCTGCGGAAGCACCGCCAACCCGCGCCGCGCCGACGGTCGGCGACGATGAAGATCTCGATCCTCGACGACTATCACGACACGCTGCGCACGCTCGACGGCTTCCTGAAGCTGTCGGGGCACGACGTCGAGGTCAGGAACGATCACGTTCAGGACGTCGACGCGCTCGCCGAGCGCTTGCGCGAGACCGAAGCGCTCGTGCTCATTCGCGAGCGCACCGAGATCCGCGCGCCGCTGCTCAGTCGACTACCGAAGCTCCGGCTGATCAGCCAGCGCAGCGTCTACCCGCACATCGATGTCGATGCCTGTACGGAACTCGGGGTGGTCGTCTCGTCGAGCATGCACCCGGGGACGCCGTCGTACGCGGCCGCGGAGCTCACCTGGGCGCTTGTGCTCGCGGCGATGCGTCAGCTGCCGCAGCAGGTCGCCGCCCTCAAGGCTGGGGCGTGGCAGGTCGGCGTCGGGCACACGCTCCGCGGGAAGACGCTCGGCGTCTACGGCTACGGCAGGATCGGCAGCGTGGTCGCGGGCTACGGGAAGGCGTTCGGGATGAACGTCCTGGTGTGGGCGCGCAGCAGCTCGCGCGAGCGCGCCCGGAGTGACGGCTACAGCGTGGCGCCCAGCAAAGAGGCGTTCTTCTCCGAGTGCGACGTGATCTCACTCCACATGCGCCTTGTCGAGGCGACCCGCGGCATCGTCACGGCAGGCGACCTCACCCGTATGAAGCCGTCGGCACTGCTCGTCAACACCAGCCGAGCGCCGCTCATCGAGCCCGGCGCGTTGGTCGCCGCGCTGAGGAGCGGGCGCCCGGCGATGGCCGCGGTCGACGTCTACGAGGAAGAGCCCTTGCTCGACGGGCGCCACCCTCTGCTCGCCATGGAGAACGTCGTCTGCACGCCGCACATCGGCTATGTCACGCGCGACGAGTACGAGGTGCAGTTCTCGGACGTGTTCGATCAGATCGTGGCCTACGCGGCGGGCAAGCCGATCAACGTCGTGAATCCGAGGGTGCTGGAGCGCGGGAGCGCTTGCCATTAGTTGGCTGGCACGTACTCGAGGATCCGGCCGAGGTCGCGGAAGCCCCACGGCGGCGTGTACGCCCTCGGCCGCCTCCGTCGACTGCAGGCCCGCGGTCGTGCAACCGCGCGCGAGCGCATCGTGCACATGGACTGCCGCCAACGCGGTGCCGTACCCGGCGCCGCCGACACGCTCCAGCGTTGTGAGTTTGTAGATCCCGCAATCGCCGTCGTGATCGCACGCCATTCCGGCTGCCACGTTCCCGCCGTCGAGGCGTGCGATGAGGATGTGAAGGCCGCGTGATCGGCCCCGCTGAGGCACCGGGGCCAGCGGCCGCAGCCGCGCTGGGGATACGCGTCCCATCGTCATGACCGATCGAGCGGAGTTGCCCCCGCCCACGCCGGCCGACTTAGGGGTCGGCACGCGAGCGGGGGAGCGCATCGGTGGGCTCGCCAGTCGCGGTCGCCGGTCGGGCGGGACCGGCAGTGTGGCGCGTTGACTGGGCGGCCTGCGCGACGCGAACGACGCGTGTTCTCAGCTCAGCCGCCGGAGCGATGGAGGCCGGAGGCGATACCAACGCGGGCAGCGCTGCGGTCGTGAGCGCCTGTACTCGTCGATGGTCATGCCGGTCGGGATCGTGCTCTCGATTTAGGGGAGAGGAGTGCTCTCCTCGAACCGCGGGATTGGATGAGTCATGAGCCCACCCGGGGCCCGAAGAGCTCGGCGCGGAGCATCGCGATTTCCGCGACGACAGCCCCGACGTACGCGGGGCTCGCCTCGGCGATCTCGCAGTCGAGATCGGCCATGCAGGCGCTGTCGGTGGCCACCCCCCGCCCGAGGCCAGATGGCGCTCGCGAAAAGCTCCTTCAAGCGGACGTGCAGGTCGGACGCGCATCCGGATCGCTTTCCGAGATGCTGTCTCGGACTAGTAGCCATTGCCGCCGCCCGAGCCAGAGCTGCTTGAGCTCGCGGACTTGCTGGTGACCTGATTGCCTGCGGGGGACAGCACGTACGAGCTGCCGCCGAACGCCGTCAGGCCCTGCCCGCTCGTGTCGCCGGGGTTGTGGTCGCCCTCGAAGAGATAGAGCGGGTGCCCGTTGTAGGTCACCTGCGGGCTGCCATCCGAGCGCTCTGTTGTCGAGACCATCGAGGCGCTGGCCCCGTTGCCGACGGTCGGCTTGCCATTTGCCCGAAGCGGGGGCCACTGTCCGGGCCAGTGCCGAGGCTTTAGGATCGGTAGATGGCCACGCCCGAGCTGGGGCGGATGTCCGGCGGGTTGGTTGGCCGCGAGCGCGAATCCGCTGCCGTCGACCGGTTACTCCAAGCGTGGGAGCACGGTGGGAGCAGCTCCTTGGTACTGCGCGGCGAGGCCGGGATCGGGAAGACGGCGCTGCTTACCTACGCGGCGGAGTGCGGTGGCGACGGCACGGTACTCCGCACCGTGGGTGTCGAAGCCGAGTCGGACCTCGCCTTCGCCGGCCTGCACGGGCTCCTCCGTCCGATCCTCGACAAGCTCAGCGAGCTGCCGGAGACGCAGGCGGACGCTCTGGCAGGGGCGCTCGGGCTCGCGCCGTCGGTCGTCACGGACCGCCTGCTGGTCTCTGCGGCGACGTTGAGCCTGCTCGCGGCGGCGGCCGACGAGGATCCGATCGTGTGCCTGATCGACGACGCGCAGTTCCTGGACGCGGCGTCGGCGGAGGCGCTGGTCTTCAGCGCGCGCAGGCTCGCCGCCGAGCCGGTGGCGATGCTGTTCGCTGTTCGCGAGGGCGAGGCACGCACGTTCGCGGCGCCGGGCTTGCCGGAGCTGGTGCTCGAGGGCCTCGGCGCCGAGCCGGCCGGCCGGCTCCTGGCGGCGAGCGCGCCCGAGGCGGCCGACCCCGTGCGCGAGTGGTTGCTTGCCGAGGCGGCCGGAAACCCGCTCGCGCTGCTCGAGCTGCCGACTGGCTTGTCCGAGGCGCAGTTGCAGGGCCGCGCCGCTCTGCCCGAGAGGGCCCCCTTGACCTCCCGGCTCCGGTCGGCCTTCCTGCAGCGCATCGAGCGGCTGCCGGCCGCGACGCGGGCCGCGTTGCTGATCGCGGCGCTCGACGACCGCGGAGAGGTTGCCACGGTGGTTGGTGCGGCGGCCGAGGCGGGCTTGCCCGAGGATGCGCTCGACTCTGCTGAGAAGGCGGGCCTGTTGCGCCTGGTCAGCGGCAGGATCGTGTTTCGCCACCCACTCGTGCGTTCCGCGCTGCTCGAGGCGTCGACGCTCAGCCAACGCCGGGCCGCCCACGGAGCGCTGGCGGCGGCGCTGAGTGGCGACGAGCACGCCGACCGCCGCGCCTGGCACCAGGCGCTGGCCACGCTGACGGCGGACGAAGAGGTCGCCACGGCATTGGAGGCGTCAGCGCGTGGTTATCGGGCGCGCGCCGGTCATGCCTCGGCCGCCACGGCGTTCGTCCGCGCGGCCGAGCTGAGCGCCGACGAGCACCACCGCACCAGCCGGCTCGCCGCCGCCGCCGAGGCGGCGTGGGCCGCCGGGCAACCCGAGCGCGCTCGCGATCTGATCACGCGGACGCTTCCGCTCACAACAGCTCAGGCGCGAGCTGAGCTCTTGTATCTGCGCGGCGTCATCGAAGCGAGAATCGGAGACCTTCGCGGCGCCGTCGCCGTCCTGGTCGAGGCTGCCGACGCCAGCGAGGACGGGTCGCTCACGCTCGAGGCGCTGACCGAAGCGACCGAGGCCGCTGAATACGCTGGCGATTATGCCGAGGCAGCGGCCATCGCCGCTCGGGCCGACGCGATCGAGCCCCGGGACGAGACCGATCGTTTCCGGGTGGGCGCGCTGACGGGCCTCGCGGCCGAGCTGGCGGGGGACCATGAACGCGCCGAGCCACTCCTGCGGGAGGCGATCCGGCGTGCGGAGCCGCTTGAGGATCCGCGCCCGCTGGTCTGGGCGTCCCTCTTGGCGACCATGGGGAATATGGCTCCGTTCGGAAACGGCCTGCCGTACGCCGCCCGCGCGGTCGCGATCGCACGGCAACGGGGGCTGCTGAGCATCCTTCCGATGGCGCTGTGGGCGCAGTCGAACGCGCTGGTCGGCCTGGGCCGCTTCAATCTTGGGCGCTCCGCCGCCGAGGAGGGAATCAGGCTCGCGAGCGACTTCGGACACCGCTCGGGGGCGCGCTGGAACCTAGTCGTGGTCGCCCTGCTCGACGCTCTGCGAGGAGACGAGTCAGCAGCGCGCGCCCATGCCGACGAGGCCATGGAACTCGCCGCGATCGGGGGCGCGACCTTGATCCACGGCTTCGCCGAGTGGGCGCTCGGATTGCTCGAGCTGACGCTGGGAAGGTCGGGCGAGGCGACCGACCGCCTGCTGCTGGTGAGCGCCGTCGATCAGCCTGAGTCGAATCCGCTGATCGGGCTGTGGTCGATTCCCGACCTGATCGAAGCGGCGGCACGCTCCGGTCGGCTCGCCGAGACTGCGGATCGATTCGACCGCTACTCGGACTGGGCGCGACACTCGTCCTCCCCCGCGCGTCTGTCAGTGCTCGCCCGCTGCCGGGCGCTCGTGGGGGACGGAGACGCGCGGGAGCAGTTCGAGACGGCGATCGCGCTCGCCGCAGGCCTTTCGCCGTTCCTGCGAGCCCGGACCGAGCTCCTCTACGGCGAGTGGCTGCGACGCAAGCGCCAGCGGACCGAGGCGCGCCGGCATCTGCGCAGATCCGCCGATCTCTTCCGCCAGGTCGGCGCGCCGCCGTGGGAGGAGCGCGCCGAGGCGGAGCTGCGGGCCACCGGCGAGAGGGCAAGGCGGCGCGACCCTTCCA
>JBKPFJ010000195.1:0-16404 GCA_046728795.1 Actinomycetota bacterium
TCGGATCGAGGACGTCGTTGTAGCTGTCGGCGAGCGCCCCCATGATTCGCGCCACGACGCGGGCCTCGGGCGCGGCCGTGTCCTCGGCGAGCTGCTCTCTCAGCCGGTCCAGCATCGGCGCGGGGCGATCGTGCACGGTCACCACCCAGCTGCCGCTCACGAAAATGTGCACCTCCACGTCGCCGCCGTAGAAGACGAGGAAGAGCTGGCGCCGGTACTCGCGCAGGTGCGGGTACTCGCCCCAGCGCGCTGCGTCGTC
Organism: Actinomycetota bacterium; assembly: GCA_046728795.1. GTDB lineage: Bacteria > Actinomycetota > Thermoleophilia > Solirubrobacterales > Thermoleophilaceae > JBKPFJ01. The sequence goes on from JBKPFJ010000195.1 coordinate 260, forward strand.
CACGCATCGCTCGGCCAGCCCGGCCATGTCGGCCAGCCGGCGTAGGTCTTCCTCGCTCGGGCCCTCGAGATCGAGCCAGAAGTACTCGCCGCTGTGCACCAGCTCGCGCACCCGGTCGCTCACGGAGGTGAGCGTCTGCACCCCGCCGAAGCTAGCCATACGGTAGGACGTCACCGATGGCTCGCCTCCTCGTCGACGGGATGAACGTGATCGGCTCGCGGCCCACCGGCTGGTGGCAGGATCGCAGGGGGGCGATGCGCGACCTGGTGTCCGAGCTCGACCGCTACGCGCGCGCGAGCGGCGACGAGGTGGCCGTGGTGTTCGACGGGCGCCCGTTCGAGCTCGAGGCCGAGCACGTGGAGGTCGCCTTCGCGAGCCGGCGCGGACCCGGCGCCGCCGACGACGACATCGCGGCACGCGCCAGCTCGGAGGTCACCGTGGTGACCTCCGATTCACGGCTCGCCGAACGGGCCCGCGCGGCGGGCGCGCGGGTCCTGGGCGCGGGCGCCTTCAGGCGCCGGCTCGAGTCCAGCGATGGCCGGCTCGAGGCCTAGCGGTAGCGGTACTCGCGCTCGCGCACGCCGACATCGTCCACCGCGGCGCGGCGACGGCGATCGGCCCAGACGGTCTCGGTGAGGAGCGAGATCAGCAGACCGATCACGCCCACGACCATCAGGATCACACCCGCGGTCTGGATGCTTATTCCCGCAACCGTGGCCGTGACGGCAAAGGCGAGCACGGCCCCGACTGCGATCAGGAAAATCGAGGTTCCGATGTACATGGTTACCGGTTGCCCGTGCGTTTCCCGCCCAAACCCGGACGCTGTTCACCCAAATGCGGACTTTTGCGGGCGCCGTGCGCGGCAGGCGTTGGGGGCCGGCGGGCACGGCATAGCCGTGTCGCGCCTGCTGGCGGCGGGTAGTCGCGGGCCATGGAATCACGTCGCGACTTCATCGACGAGGAGCCCGGCTCAGAGACGAGCGAGCCCCCCGAGCACCCCCCCAACGAGGGCGCCCCCGGGTCGGGCGACGACGAGGGCGCCTTCCCGGACGGTGGTCCGGAGTCCCCGGGAGAGCGCTAGCGGCTTCGCCCGCCGCCGAGCTCGTCGCGGCGCGCCGGGAGGCTCGCCGAGCGCGGCACCGCCAGCGCGTTCCCCGCGGCGGTGACCAGACGGGCAGCGCCGCGCCGTCGCCAGGTCACGGGCGCGGGCGGTAGGCGGAGCAGCGCCTGCCAGGTGCGCGGCCCGATCACCCCCGCCGGGGGCAGCGCCTGGTGCAACTGCAAGTCGCGCACCGCCCTCTTGGTCCGGGGGCCGAAGACGCCGTCGATGGCCAGGGGCGCGCCGGCGCTCGCGAGGTGGAGCTGGGCCCACACCACGAGGTCGCCGCGCGCCCCGCGGGCGAGCAACGGGTAGCGCTGCACCAGGGGCGCGACGCCGAAGAGCGGCGGAAGCAGGGCGCTGACGGCGCGCCACTCGCGCCTCGCGGCGGTCTGCCAGACCCACCAGCTGGCCCCGGCCGCCCCGTGGAGCTTGGCCTGGCTGCGGAAGCGCCAAATCTGCCGGGTCGGCGGGTGCGCGTAGAGCTGGCCCAGGGGGACCACGGGCCGGCCGTAGACCGCGTTGTAGCGGTAGGTGACGTCGTAGACACGGTCGACGCTCACCCCGATGGCCCGCCAGTACATCTGCGGCATGTTGAACTGGGCTCCGCCCGGACCCAGGAAGACCGAGTACGGGAACCCGGGGTGATAGTGGACGTACGGGAAGCCCGCGAGCCCGACGGGGTACCCCGGCCCAACCAGGGCGCGCAGCATGCGGAGGTAGGTCTGGGCCTGGACGTACCGTCCCTCGTAGGCGCCCTCGGCGTCGATCATCAGGCAGTCCGCCCCGGCGTTGCGAAGCCGCGCCCCGACCGCCGCCTCGACGCGCGGATAGCGGCCGTAGACGAACTGGTACGCGCACACCCGGAGCCCGCCCGCCTTCAGCCGCGCGACCAGAGCGGGGTCGAACTGACCCCATTGCGCGCGCCCGTCGCCGCCCTTGATTACGATGCTCTCGACGCCGTGGCGATGGGCGCGGCGCAGGATCGCGTCGGAGTCGCCCCCGCTCGATCGCGCGACGACCCAGATCCACATGGAGTCGCCGTCCAGCGGCGTGGCGCCGCGGGCGCCGCTCGCGGCGAGCAGAACCCCCAGCACGGCGGCGCAGATGAGGCAGACTGCGCGTCCGATCTGTCCACCGTAGGCCGGTGGCCGCGCCTACGCAAGAGAGGGAGCGTCAGTCGAGGAAGTCGAGGATCGCCGCATGCGTCTCGCGCGGCGCCTCGAGCTGGGGCACATGGCCGCAGTCGAGCTCGACGTGCCGGGCCGCGGGTAGCGCGGCCTCCACGTGGTTCATGAAGGCGATCGGGACCAGGCGGTCCTTGCGCCCCCAGACGAACAGCGTCTCCGGGGACAGCTCGCGGAGCCGGGTCCAGAGGCCGTCGTCGCCGTACGGCTCGTCGAGGTAGACGTTCCGAGCGGCGGCGTAGAAGGCGGCCCGACCGCGCGGGGTGAGGTAGGCGCGGAGGAACTCGTCGACCCCCGCAGCCGACCAGCCCTCCTCGCCGCCCGGGACCAGGCGGCGCACGAAGCCCTCGGTGACCCCCCGCGGCGTGACCTGGAGGAGGCCGAGCTCGGGCCTGAGCAGCCGCACCAGCCCGGCCCAGCGCCGGTCGCGCAGCGAGGCGAGCGCCGGGGAGAGCAGGACCATCCTCCGCGTCCGCTCGGGCGAGCGCAGCCCGGCCTCGAGCGCAACGCGCCCGCCCATGCTGTTGCCGATCAGGTGGGCCTGCTCGAGGCCGAGCGCGTCGAGGAGGCCGGTGGCGGAGCGGGCGAGCCAGCCGGCATCGTAGGGGGCGCCGATCGGCTTGTCGGACTCGCCGAAGCCGGGGAAGTCGAAGGCGATCACGCGGCGCCCGGTGGGGGCGAGCGCCCCCACGGTCGGCAGGAAGGAGGCCTTGGTGCCGCCGAGTCCGTGGAGGCAGAGAACCGGGTCGCCGGCGCCCGCCTCGAGCACCGACAGCGAGCCGAGCTCGGTCGGGACCGAGTGGAAGCGGAGCCGTCCCGGGCCGGTCATTCCGCTGGTCGCGGCGAGGAATCCCACCCCCAGGTGGAGGTTGCGCCGAACCGTCAGTCGGCGGGCGCGGAAGGCGTCCATACCCCCGCGGACGTCGCGCGCGATCCGGCGCCAGGCGTCCGCATCCGCCCTGAGGAGCGCATCGGGCTCGGTGTCCTCGGGGGCTGGCTCGAGGCGCACCCGGTCCCCGTCGACGAGCGCGTCCCAGGCCTGGCCGCCGCTCTCCTCCAGGCGCACCCGCGCGCGGCCGCCGGGCACGTCGATGACCTCGGGGTCGAAGCGCTCCACGAGCGCCTCGAGCGCGGGGGGCGGCGACACGGTCGAGGCCATCCGCAAGGGATACCACCGCGTCGGCGCTCGAAAACCCCGTTTGGCCACAACCCCGGAGTAGGGTGCGCGCCATGGTCGCACGCGTCACCACATACGAGGGGGCGGCCGGCAGGCTCGGCGAGCTCGCGCGGGGGTTCGAGCAGGCGGGCGACGCGGTGAGGGAGCTCGAGGGCTTCGAGGGGGCCTATCTGCTGGTGGACCGCGCGACGGGAACCGCAATGACCGTCGCGCTCTGGTCCTCGAGGGACGCCGCCGAGACCAGCGCCGAACGGGCCGGGCACCTGCGGGCCGAAGCCGCCGACTTCTCAGAGCACAGGGTGACCGGCGTCGAGACCTACGACGTCCCGGCGCGGATTTAGCGCCTAGCGGTCGCCCGACGCCGACGCCGACGCCACGGCCGGCCGCCGGACCGGCGGCATCCTGAGCGCCCGCCGCACGCGCTCGGGCAGGTACCAGTTCCAGTCGCCGATCAGCTTCATCGTCGCCGGGACCATGATCGCCCGCACCACCGTGGCGTCGAGCAGGATCGCGACGGACAGCCCGATGCCGAACTCCTGTAGCCCGACGAACGAGCCGAACGTGAAGCCCGAGAACGCGGCAACCAGGATGATCCCCGCCGCGGTGATGATGCGGCCCGTGAGCTCGAGGCCGAGCGCCACGGCCGCCTCGTTGTCGTGGCGCTTGTCCCACTCCTCGCGCATGCGCGAGAGCAGGAAGACCTCGTAGTCCATCGACAGGCCGAACAGCATCGCGAACAGGAAGATCGGGATCCAGGCCTCGACCTGCGGCGATTCCTGAAGGCCGAGGGCGGTCCCCCATCCGTGCTCGAAGAAGAGCACGAGCACGCCGTAGGTCGCGCTCACCGAAAGCACGTTCATCAACACCGCCTTCACCGGCAGTACCACCGAGCGGAAGGCCCGCAGCAGGATCAGGTAGCTGATTACGAGCACGCCGAGCACGAGCCACGGGAAGGCGGAGTAGGCCTTGTCGATGAAGTCCACGCCGAATGCCGGGGCCCCGCTGACGAGTACGGTGGCAGAGCCGAATCCCGCGGCGGGCACGTAGCGGTCGCGCAGCCGGTGCACGAGGTCGACCGCGGCGTCGGTGCCGCTGTCGCTGCGGCCGGCCACCCGAACCTGGTAGTAGCGGGCGGTCGGGTCCACCAGGTTCGCGCGCCGCATCCGCACCAGCGTGGCCGGATCGGGCCGCCCCGGCCGGGGGCTGAAGAGCGCCGGCGCCTGGACGGTCGAGGGGTCCACCTCGCGGTCGGATCGAAGCTGAGCGCCGAGGCGCCGCTGCGCGGCGATTGAGGCCGGGGACCAGGCGCCGCCGGGGCGGCCCGTGTCGACCACCAGCTGGTTCGGCGCGAGCGCGCCCGGGCCGAGCGTGTCCTCGAGCAGGGCGAGACCCTTCGTCGACTCCGTCGTCTTCGGCACGCCGCGGTTGTCGCCGCCGGTGAGGTGGAGATCGGTGGCCACCAGCGCGAGCGCGAGCATCGGAATCGCCGAGCAAGCCAGATAGAGCACGGGACGTCGCATGATCGAGCGCGATAGCCGGGTCCAGAACCCGGTCTGCGACTGCGCGCGCTTCTTGAGCACGGAGCGCGGGACGATCCGCCAGCGGTTGACCCCGCGCCGCATGACCGCGAGCAGCGCCGGCAGGAAGGTGGCCGAGGCCGCGATCGAGACGAGCGGGACGAGCAGCCCGCCCACGCCCATCGAGCGCATGAACGGCAGCGGCATCAGGACGAGCAGGGCGAGGCCGACCGCCACCGTCAGGCCGGAGAAGAGCGTGGCCCGCCCGGCGGTGCGCATCGTGCGCTCGAGCGCGCGGTGCGGGTGGTCGTGGCGCTCGAGCTCCTCCCGGTACCGGAAGACCACGAGCATCGAGTAGTCGATGGCGATCGCGAAGCCGATCAGCGTGACGATGTTCGTCACGTACACCGCCATGTCCATGAAGTGGGCGAAGATCCAGACGATCCCGAGCGTGGGCGGGATCGTGATGGCGGCGAACACCAGCGGCACCGCGATGCCGCCGACGGTCCCGAACATGAACACGAGCACCGCAAGCGCGATCGGCAGGGCGATCATCTCGCCCCTGGCGAGGTCATCGTTGTAAATCGGCTCCGTGTCGTGGTTGATCGCGGGGAAGCCCGACAGGTAGGTCTGGGCGCCCTGCACCTCGCCGATCGCCTTCCGCATCGCCTCCGTCTTCTTCGACGCGTCCTGGTTCTCGAGCGGCGTTGTGATCTGGATGTAGGCCACGTCACGGCTGGCGCGCTGGAGGGGGCCGGCCTTGGCGCCATCGACGACGCGGGCCGCGCGCCGCGCCGCCGCCTCGGCCTTCGCGGTGAAGGCCGGGCCGGCCGCCGGGCCGCTCTCGGAGCGGAAGACGAGCGAGAACGCGCCGTCACCGCGCTCGTCGAAGCGGTCCTTGAGCAGGTCGAGGCCGCGCTCGGCGTCGGACCCGGGCACGCTGAAGCGGTTCGTGAGCAGGTCTCCGAGCCCCGCGGCGGCCGTGCCCCCGAGCACGAGCGCCACAACCCAGGCCGCGATGACCTTCTTGCGATGGCGGACGATGAATCGAGTCCAGCGGGTCAAGCGCGGTCAAAGCTACCAATGCCGTCCGCGCGGCTTCACGCTCGTCGCCCACGCGTTCCACGCGGCGTCCTACCGTCGCCGCGTGAGCTCGGAGCGAGGACAGGCCGGCGTCGAATGGGTGGGCCTCCTGCTGCTCGTCTCGCTCGCCTTCGGCGGGTGCCTCGCGGCCGGGCCGCAGCTGGACGGCCGCTCGCTCGGTGGCTTCGTCGCGCACCGCTTCGTATGCGCCGTGAAGCGCGCCTGCCACGACGGCCACGCCGCGCTGGCGCGCGCGTACGGGCCTCGCGATGCCGAGCTGGCGAGGCGCCACGCGCCGAACCTGGTGTACGAGCCGGGCGAGCCGGAGCTTCCCGTGGACTACCGCCGGTGCCGCTCCAGGACGTGCTCCGGCGCACCCGACGACCGCGACCTCGACGCGCACCGCACGGAGGCGGGGCGGCGCGCGACGGTGTTCGTGCACCGCGTTCGGCGCGGCCGACGCACATACCTCCAGTACTTCTTCTACTACCCGGACTCGAACTCGAGCTGGGCCGGCTCGAGCACGCTCTGGAACCATTCGGCGCTGCGGCTGCTGGGCCGCTACCCGGGCTTCCACCTGGACGACTGGGAGGGCTACCAGGTGCGGATCGACCGCGGCGGGACGGTGTGGGCCAGGGCCACCTCGCACGGCCACTACCAGGGCTGCAAGCAGGTCGACTGCAAGGACCGCTGGGCCAGGAGCAGCGGCTGGAGCCGGGTCTCGCGGGGGAGCCACGCCGGGCACATCCCCGGGCGGCTGCTCGGGCGGCTCCGCAGGCGGTTCCGCCCGAGCTACCCGGGGATCGGCCTGCGCGAGCGCACGACCACCGCGGAGGGCCTCCGCCTGGTGCCGCTCGAGAGCCTCGAGCACCGGCGCTACCGACCACTCGACGCTGGGGTCGAGCCACCCTGGCGGAAGGAGGTCTATCGCCTGCCGGAGAGCGACACCTCCTAGGAGCGGGCTCCGCGAACCGCCGGGGCCGCCCGGAGCCGACGCCCTGCAGCGTTCATAACTACGCACTCGAGCGGCGCCGAACGAGGAACGCGAGCTTGTGTCGCTCTGGCGCGTGCAGGCGCGCAGTCTTCCCCAAGGCACGCTCGAATGTCTGATACAAGCGTCCGAAGCGCCCGGAGCCGATGGGTGACCCCCGGATCTGTGGTCGGGCCATGCCGTCCCCGCTCGGCGCCGCTCGGGGCAGGCCGGTGCAACGTTGGGGCGGGGGTCCCTGACATTACGCGCCTATATGTGACGAAAAGTCAGGGACCCCCCTGCGGATCGCGCCGGCGCACGACACGGCTGAAGGCCTCCGCCTCGTCCCACTCGGGGACGTCGACCCACCGCGGTTACCGAGCGCTTGGTGCGGCCTCAAGGCACCCTTGGTGGGAGGACGTCCATCGCCGGCCGGCGCGCGACTTGGCGGTGCGCGAGGTGGGGCGGGCGCCCCCCGGCCGCCGCACAGCGCGGTTTTCAGCTCAGCACCCCATGGGCCGCAACCCGTGCGAGCATGGGTAGGCGCGTCGAGATGCAATCCGGGGCCGAACAGGACGCTGGGAGCGCCCGATGAGAGTCGGGCTGGTGCTCGGCGCGGGCGGCGTTCTGGGCGGGGCTTGGCTCACCGGCGGGCTCCAGGCGCTCGTCGAGGAGACGGGCTGGGACCCGGGCAGCGCCGAGCAGATCGTGGGCACGTCGGCCGGGGCGATGGTCGGCGCGCTCGTGGCGGCGGGGGTGCCGCCCTGGTTCATGGTCGCCCACTCCGCGGGCGAGACCTTCGACGGGCTTGCGGGTCCCGACGGGCGCTCGGCGGCGGATGCGGACCGCTCCGCCGGGGCGATCTTCCGCCTTCATCGCGGGCTGCCGCCGCTCGGCCCCGGCTCCCTACGGATGGCGTTCGCCACGCTAGCGCGCCCGATGCGACACACCCCGCTTCAGCTCCTGACGGGCTGGCTGCCGCAGGGTCTCGTGTCCACGGACAGCCTCGAGGAGACGATCCGGCGCGCGGTCCCTCGCGGCTGGGTCGGACACCCCGGGTTCTGGGCGGTGGCCTGCGACTACGACAGCGGCAAGCGCGTCCCGTTCGGCCGGCTGGACGCCCCGCGCGCCGACGTGGCCAAGGCAGTGGCCGCCTCCTGCGCGATCCCCGGCTTCTACCGGCCGGTTCGCATCGGTCGGCGGCGTTACGTGGACGGCGGCGTCTGCTCGCCCTCCAACCTCGACCTCCTCAAGGGGCTCGGCCTCGACCTCGTGATCTGCCTGAACCCGACCTCGAGCCGCGAGCGCTCGGACTCGCTCAACCCGGTCAACCGGCTGGTCGGCGCCACGCGAGCGGCGGCGGGCCGCCGGCTCGGCTTCGAGGCGAAGAAGGTGCGGGCCATGGGCACGAGCGTGGTACTTATCCAGCCCACGGCGCGAGACCACGAGGTGATGGGAAACAATTTGATGAGTACCCGCCGGCGCCACGAGGTGATCGAGAGGGCGATGGAGACCGTGCGAGAGCACCTGAGCACCCCCGCAGTTCGCAGCCGGTTGCGCGGCCTTCCGCCCGGCGAGCCGCACAAGCTGCGCAGGCCGCCGGGCCCACCATCGACCTGGCCCGCGCTCGTCCCGGCCGTGCAGCAGGGGACCGTGCGGCGGGCGGCATGAGCGAACGCACGAGCCCGACGAGAGGGCGCACCGCGGTCTCGAGCAACGGCGCCAGCGCCGACGGCGCGGGCGCGTCGGCTGCAGAGCGGGCTGGCCCCCGGCGGCTTGGCGCGCTCGGGGATGTCGCGGGCCTGGTCGGCCGCGTGGCGGCGGCCGTGGCCGAGCAGGCGCAGGCGCGCGTGCCGAAGGCGGACCTTGACGAGCGCGACCCCGACTACATCCGCGACAACCTCCCGGGTCTCTGGATGCTGGCGAGCCTGTACTTCCGAGCGGAGGTCCGCGGGCTCCAGCATATTCCGGAGGACCGCGGGGTGCTGCTCGTGGGCAACCACTCCGGCGGCAACCTGACCCCGGACACGGGCGTGTTCACGCTCGCCTTCTCCACCTACTTCGGCGTGGAGCGGCGCTTCTACCAGCTCGCCCACAACCTCGTGCTGTCGTGGCCCGGGCTGTCGCAGCTCCGCAAGTACGGCACGGTCGCGGCGAGCCCGGAGAACGCGGACCAGGCGCTTGACAGCGGAGCGGCGCTGCTCGTCTATCCCGGCGGCGACTACGAGGTGCACCGCCCGAGTTGGGAGTCCGCCAAGGTCGACTTCGGCGGGCGAAAGGGGTTCATCCGGCTTGCGCTCGAGAAGGACGTGCCGATCGTGCCGGTGGTGGCCATCGGCGGACAGGAGACCGCCCTCTTCCTGAGCCGCGGCGAGCGGCTAGCCCGGCTGCTCGCGCTCGACCGGATGTTCCGCCTCAAGGTGCTGCCCATCTCCCTGGCGCTCCCCTGGGGCCTGAACGTGGGCGACCTGCTCGGCCACATCCCGCTGCCCGCCAAGGTCACGATCCAGGTGCTGCCGCCGATCGACCTGACGGAGGAGTTCGGTCGAGATCCGGACCTGGACGAGGTCTACGACTCGATCCTTACCCGCATGCAGGCCACCCTCGACGTGCTCCAGCAGGAGCGACGGCTACCGGTTATCGGGTGAGAGTCGAGGAACAGGCCGTCCTCGACGTCCCGCGCGAGGAGATCTGGGAGCGTGTCAGCGATCCCGGGGGTTATCCCGGTCTGGTGCACGGCATCACCCGCTGCGATCGAATGGGGGACGCCGAGCCGGGCTGTGGGGCGCGCTACTCGATGCGCATGCGCGTCGGCTCGGCCGAGGTCGGCGGCGAGGTGGAGATCGTCGAGTTCGACGAGCTCGCCGACCTGGCCTGGACTAGCGTCACGGGCATCGACCAGCGCGGGCGCTGGCGGCTCCGCGAGCTGGACGACGGGAGCACGCGCGTCACGTTCCGGCTGAGCTACGGCGCGCCCGGCGGGCTGCTCGGGGCGGTTTCCGACCGGCTCAGCGCTCCCATGGTGAGGGCCAACCTGAGGCGCACGCTTAAGAATCTCCGCGATGAGCTCGAGGGGGAGCGGCCAGTGTCAGAGCCAGGCATGAGCCTCGCCGGACGAGTGGCCGACAGCCTGGGCAGCCTGAAGGTGCTCACCGACGCGGGCCTGATCCGCCCCATGCGGCCCGACAAGCTGGCTCGCATCGCCCTCATGCTCGCCCGCTGGGGGCGGAGCCCGGCGGCGGGCTACCTCGCGAGCGTCATCCGCTATCCGGACGAGCCGTCGATCGTGGACGAGCTCGGCACCCTCACCTTTCGCGAGGTGAACGAGCGCACCAACCGGCTGGCCCACGCCCTCTCCGACCAGGGCGTCAAGGAGGGCGACGGCGTGGGCGTGATGTGCCGAAACCACCGCGGCTTTATCGAGGCCACCGTCGCGCTCTCGAAGCTCGGCGCGGACGCCCTGTTCCTGAACACGGCCTTCGCGGGCCCGCAGCTCACTGAGGTGGTGCATCGCGAGAAGCCGCTGGCGATCATCTACGACGAGGAGTTCACCGAGCTGCTCGAGGACGCGGGCCGCCGGCGCAAGCGGTTCATCGCCTGGCACGACTCGGAGACGACCGGCGACCCGAGCCTGGACGCCCTGATCGAAGCCGGCGACCCGGAGGATCCCGTGCCCCCGGAGCGCGAGGGGCGGGCGGTGATCCTCACGAGCGGGACGACCGGTACGCCCAAGGGCGCCTCGCGGGGTCAGCCGCAGTCGATCGACCCGGCGATCTCCTTTCTCTCGAAGATCCCGCTGCGTGCCCGGCAGGTCACCCACATCGCGGCGCCGCTATTCCACTCCTGGGGGTTCGCGCACTTCACGATCGGGCTCATCCTGGGCAGCACCTACCTGCTGCGGCGCAAGTTCGACCCCGAGGCGTGCCTGGCCGAGGTGGCGCGCTACCGCTGCGAGTCGCTGGCCGTTGTCCCCGTGATGATGCAGCGGATCCTCGAGCTGCCCGAGGAGACGCGACGGAAGTACGACGTGAGCTCCCTGCGGGTGGTGGCCGCGAGCGGCTCGGCGCTGCCCGGTGAGCTGGCAACGCAATGGATGGATGCCTTCGGCGACAACCTTTACAACCTCTATGGCTCGACCGAGGTGGCCTGGGCCACGATCGCCACGCCCGAGGACCTCCGGGCCGCCCCCGGCACCGCGGGCCGCGCGCCGCGGGGCACCATCGTGCGGCTGTACGACGAGGAGGGGCGCGAGGTGCCGCTGGGGGAGACGGGGCGCATCTTCGTGGGCAACGAGATGCTCTTCGAGGGCTACACCGGCGGCGGCGCGAAGGACCTGATCGACGGGCTCATGGCCACCGGCGACGTGGGTCGCCTCGACGAGGACGGGCATCTCTTCGTGGAGGGGCGCGACGACGAGATGATCGTCTCGGGCGGCGAGAACGTCTTCCCGAAGGAGGTCGAGGACCTGATGGCCCGCCACGAGGCGGTCGAGGAGGTGGCCGCGATCGGGGTCGACGACAAGGACTTCGGCCAGCGGCTGCGCGCGTTCGTGGTCCTGCGCGAGGGGAAGAAGGCGACCGAGGACGACTTAAAGGGCCTGGTGAAGCAAAGCCTCGCGCGCTACAAGGTGCCGCGCGAGGTCGTGTTCGTCGACGAGCTGCCGCGCAACGCCACGGGCAAGGTGGTCAAGCGCGAGCTCGAGGACTACGAGCCGGCCGAGAAGTAGCGGCTCCTGCCCATAACTAAACGGTTTTCTCGACTCCCGGCCGGGTACCTGCGGCGCACCAACGCAGGGAAGGAGTCCATCCGTGAGCACGCTAGCAATCATCCTGATCGCGATCGGGATCCTGCTTCTGCTCCTGCTGGTGATTCCGGCCCTTAAGAAGGGTCGCGAGCGCCGCCGCGAGACGAGGCGGGAGAAGTCGAGAGAGATTCGACGGGAGGCCGAGGTTCATTCTGCGCGCGCCCAGCGCGTCGAGGCCGAGGCAGAGGAGCGGACCGCCCGCGCCAAGCGCGAGCACGCGCTGGCGCAGGAGCAGGCCGCTGGTGCCGACCGTGACCGCCGTGCGGCGGAGGAGCGGTTCGAGCACGCCCGGAAGCTCGACCCGGACGACGACGGCGAGGAAGACCGCCGGAGTCGCGCCGGGGACGGGCCCGAGGGCGAGCGGAGCGGCGGGTTGATGGACCGCATCCGCGGACGTGGCCGTGACGGCGATGACGACGACGACGATTACGTCCACGGCTCGGAGCGGGACGTCGACCGCCACGCCGCCGAGGGAGAGCGCTTTCAGCGCGACCGCTACGTCGACGAATCCGGCGACGAGGTGGCGCGCCGGGAGCGCCGCGAGCAGCTGCCCAAGCGCCGCTGAACAGGCAGCGCGGAGGCCCCACCGCCACGGTAGGGCCTCCCGCGCCGGCCTTCCTTGGCTACTGGCCGCAAACGGGCCACTGGCCGGACCCGCTCTGGGCGAGCAGCATGGCGGCCCGCTGGTCCTGCTCGGCCTCCGGCGCGGCGGCCGGGTCGCCGGTGCCGCCCACCGACTGCCAGGTCGAGTACGTGAACTGGTACTTGCCGCGGTAGACGCCGCCGCGCCCGATGGCGGTGGGGTCACCGCCGGACTCGCACGCGGCGACCGCTTCAAGCGATCCGGAGGCGGCGCCCGTCCCCGCTGGGGCAGTCGACGTCGATGTCGTCGTCGCGGCCGGGGCGAGCATGCGGCGCAGGACGCCGACCGACTCGCGGACCTCCGCGCGGGTGGCCGGCCGCACGCCGCCGTCGTCCTGCTTCACGCCCTGGAGCAGGACGTTGGTCCCCACGTCGCCGCCAGTGTCACTGGCCTTGCGGAATAGGCGAAGGTAGCTGCTCTTCAGCTCGGCGCCGGGGCGCTTGTAGAGCGGCACGAACTCGTCTTTCATCGCCGGCGTGAGCTCTCGCTCGTTCGCCGGGAGCGCGCTCGCCGCCGGCGGCAGGCCCAGTGCCCCGGCCGTCAGGCATGCGCAGGCGACCGCTGTTTTCCGGTACATGGGGAATCACCTCCGGTGTCGCTGCCCGGCGGCGATCGGCGGGACGCCGCGTCTCTGCGTCCCCTACCGCCAGGGCTTGCCCCACCCGGCGGACCTGCGGTCCGCGCCCGCCCGCCTACTCAGCCGGGCGAGGGGGGAGCCAGTCTGCGTACCGAACGGGCGTTCCCGCTATGGGGGCGCCGTAAACACGAAGCGTCCGAAATTTTCGGACGGCGCTGGCCCTCCGGCGGCGCTAGGTCGCGAGCCGGCCGGCCAGCTCGATGAGGGTGCGCACGCCGAAGCCCGAGGCGCCCTTGCCCACGTAGGCCCGGTTCAGGTTCCAGGCCGTCCCCGCGATGTCCATATGCACCCAGGGGTGGCCGTCCACGAACTGGCGTAGGAACTCCGCCGCGTAGCTAGAGGGAGCCTTCCGTTCGGCCGCGGCGTTCGTGAGGTCCGCGTACTCGCCCTTCGTCAGCTTGAGGTACTCGGGGTGGAGGGGCAGGCGCCAGCCGACCTCGCCGCTCCGTTCGCAGGCGTCGCGCACGTCCCCGCACCACTCGTCGTCGTTCGAGAACAGCCCGCAGTAGGTGGAGCCGAGCGCGACGATGATCGCCCCGGTGAGGGTGGCGAGATCCACGATCCGCTCCACGCCCTGCTCGACGGCGTAGGCCAATGCATCGGCCAGGATCAGGCGGCCCTCGGCGTCGGTGTTGTTGATCTCGATGGTCGTGCCGTTCATGGCGGTGACGATGTCCCCGGGCCGCATCGAGTGCCCACCCGGCATGTTCTCGCAGGCCGGCACGACCCCGGTGATTGTCACGGGCAGCCCGAGCTCGGCGATCGCGCCTAGCGACTCGATCACCGCGGCGCCGCCCGACATGTCGAACTTCATCTCGTGCATCTTCGCCGCCGGCTTGATCGAGATTCCCCCGGTGTCGAAGGTCACGGCCTTGCCGACGAAGCCGACGTGCGGCCCGTCCCCAGCGCGGTAGCGGAGTACGATCAGCCGCGGTTCCTGGTGGCTGCCCTGGGCCACCGCGGCGAAGGCCCCCATCCCGCGTGCCGCGATCGCGTCGCGGTCGAGCAGCTCGACCTCGAGAGAGTCGTGCTGGGCGGCGATCTCGGCGGCACGCTCGGCGAGGAAGGTGGGGGTGGCCACGTTGGCCGGAAGGTTCTGGAGGTCGCGCGCCCTGTTCGCCGCCTCGGCGGCCAGCCGGGCCCGCTCGAGCTGACGCTCGATCTCCTCGAGGTCGCCTGCGATCTCAAGTGACTCGATCTCGGCGCGGTCCCCGTCCTCCTCGCTCTTCTTCGACTTGTATCGGTCGAAGGCGTACAGCCGAAGAACCGTCCCCTCGACGAGCGCACCGGGCACCCCGCCGCCCTGGGGCGCCGCCCACGAGAGCGAGACGGCCCCGAGCTCCTTGGCCTTCGCCGCCGCCTCCGCGGCAACGACGCGGCCCCGTTCCGGGTCGAACTCGTCGCGCGAGCCGAGCCCCGCGATCAGGACGCGCCGCTGCCCGCCGCCAGGCGCCTCCTCGTGCGCGACCGCGAGCTTCCGGAAGCCGGGCTTCGCCTCACCCAGCTCGACGAGCCCCTGGAGCCGTGGGTCCGGCAGCTCCTCCCCCTCGAACAGGCCCACGACACGGGTGTCGGCAGCGGTCTCCTCCGGGGCACCCCGGAGGGCGCTTACTCGTATCGCGGTCATGGAGGCGCGCAGTCTAGGTGCTCTACGAGCAGTGCAGTGCTTCGTATGTCGACCGGTCCGGCAGGTCCTCGGCCAAGGGGTAGTAGTCGCGTTGGTCGGAAATGGCGTTCGCGGGCCGGCCCGCGGCGTCGTACCGGCGTTCGTGTCGACCGCCAGCACGTCCGTGGTGGTGGGATCGAGGCGCGAGAGCACGAGCGCGCAAATGCCGTCCGTCCCCTCGGCGTGAGCGGCCGCGGGCAAAGGCGAAACCGCCGCCAGAGCGGCTATGGGCTCCTCGAAGCCGCATGCCTCCCGCAGCTATGGTTCCGGTTCCGGCCCCCGAACCAACAGGGAAGACGATGTCCAAGACAGTCATCCTCGGCGCTGCCCGCACCCCGTTCGGCAAGCTGGGCGGGTCGCTCTCCACACTCGACGCCACTGATCTCGGCGGCACCGCGATCGGCGCCGCGCTCGAGCGCGCCGAGGTCAAGCCCGACGAGGTGCAGCACGTGGTGTTCGGCCAGGTGCTCCAGGCCGGGCAGGGCCAGATCCCCTCGCGCCAGGCACAGATCAAGGGCGGCATCCCGCGCGAGGTGCCGTCGGA
Organism: Actinomycetota bacterium; assembly: GCA_046728795.1. Taxonomy (GTDB): domain Bacteria; phylum Actinomycetota; class Thermoleophilia; order Solirubrobacterales; family Thermoleophilaceae; genus JBKPFJ01. Next base: position 15,587 of record JBKPFJ010000195.1, read on the forward strand.
GACCGTGAACAAAGTCTGCGCCTCCGGGCTCCGCTCGGCGGGGATCGTCGAGCAGGCCATGCGCGCCGGGGACCTCGACGTGGCGGTGGCCGGCGGCATGGAGTCGATGTCGGCCGCCCCGTACGTGCTCAAGGGCGCCCGGTTCGGGTTCCGCATGGGCGACGGCAAGGCGCTCGACGCGATGGTCCACGACGGGCTCACCAACCCCTTCTCCGGCAAGCACATGGGGCAGGAGGCGAACGAGGTCGGCGAGGAGCTCGAGATCAGCCGTGCCGACATGGACAAGTTCGCCCTGCGCAGCCACCAGCTGGCCGTCCAGGCCACGGACGAGGGGCGCCTGCCGGAGGAGATCGTCCCCGTGACGGTGAAGTCGAAGAAGGGGGAGACGACCGCCGAGATCGACGAGGGGCCGCGCCGCGAGGCGTCGCTCGAGGCGCTCGCCAAGCTGCCCGGCGCGTTCGGCAAGGAGGGCTCGCACACGGCCGGCAACGCGCCCGGCGTGAACGACGGCGCCGGAGCGCTCGTGCTCTCGAGCGAGGACTGGGCGAAGTCGAAGGGCAAGGCGCCGCTCGCGAGGATCGTGGCCCACGCGGCCGTGGCCGACGACTTCCCCTACCTGGCGCGCACGCCCGCCAACGCGACCAAGGCGGCGCTCGAGAAGGCCGGCCTGAAGGTAGAGGACATCGACCTGTTCGAGATCAACGAGGCGTTCGCCTCGGTGGCCCTCAACTCGATGCGCATGCTGGGCGCGGACGAGGAGAAGGTCAACGTGAACGGCGGGGCGATAGCGCTGGGCCATCCGATCGGGGCGTCTGGCG
>JBKPFJ010000243.1:0-7458 GCA_046728795.1 Actinomycetota bacterium
CGCTTCGAGGTGGTGCTCGACTCGATGGTCTGAGGCGCGGCGGCCCCGCTTAGGGCTGCCCGGGTGGCCCGCCGCTCGGCGGTCCGCCGCTCGGGGCCCCCGGGACCCCGGCGGGCGGGCCACCAGGCGTGCCGCTCGGCGGGCCTTGGGACGGCGGTGGGCCTTGCGGGACGCTCTGCGGCGCCTGTGTGGGCGGACGCTCCGCCGGCGGGCCCTTCGGCACGTCCGCCGGCGGCCCTTGGCCCGCGTCTTCCGGCTTCCCGGCAGAGGGATTCAGCGAGCGAGCATAGTCAGAGACACACTTCCCGAAGTCCCGTCCGGTTGGCGGCCCGGGCTGGTTCTTGCAGTGCTGGGCGGGGTTGTCGCCCTTGGCGAACGGCGCCTTCCGCTGGGTCTCGCCGGCAACCTTCCCACGGGTTGCGCCGTGGGCGTGGCGCGCTGCACCGCGGGCAGAGTGGCGCGCCGCAGCCGCGTCCTGCGATTCATGCAGTGCACGCGCCTTCGTAGACACGCACTCGCCGAACGCGCGCCCGCTCGGGGGCCCCGGCTCGTCCTTGCAGTCCTGGGCCGGGTTGTTTCCGCTATCGAACGGCGGAGCCGCCAGCGCCACGGCCGCCAGCGCGGCGACGGCGAGCGCCGAGATCATGAGTGCGTACTTGCGCATGGTCCATTCCCGTCTTCGCTGCCCTACTACGACAACCCGCCGGAGGACAAGAGGTTCGCGACTGAGCCGGAAAGCCCGCGATGGCGGCCGCGCGCTCCCACGAGGGATAGACGCAGATCTCGCTGGTCTTGCCGCCGAAGAAGCGGTAGGTCGCCCCGTACTCCTGCTCGATCCAGGCATCTGCCCCAGTCATGCGGTCCCGCGAGGTCTGTCGGGTGGCGAGCCGGTCGCCGGCCGACATGGCCTGCTCGAGCCGGATCTCGAATTCGTCCCTCGGCTCTTCCCAAGCGCGGACGAATGCCCTGACCCCGGCGTGACCGCGGTACTCGGTCTGGTCGGCCCAGTTGTCGTCCATCAGCCAGATCACGTCGGGATCGAATACTCGAGCGCGGCATCTACGTCCCCGCGAGTCCACTCGGCGATCGTGGCGCGCACCACCTCGATGTTGTCGTTCTGCATCGCGAGCCGGCTGTCAGTCGTGAGACGCGCCCGGCAGGATTTGAACCTGCGACCTCGTGCTCCGGAGGCACGCGCTCTATCCCCTGAGCTACGGGCGCCTGGTGCGCCAGTCTAGATGCTGATCGCCGTCATCTCCGACACCCACATGCCGCGCGGCCTCCGCCGCCTGCCGGTCGAGCGGCTGCGCGGCGCGGACCTCATCCTGCACGCGGGCGACTTCATGACCGTGAGCGTGCTCGAGGAGCTCGAGGCCGTCGGGCCGCCCGTGGCCGGCGTCTACGGGAACATGGACGACGCCGCCCTCCGGCGCCGGCTCCCGGAGAGGCGGATCGTGGTCGCTGAGGGCGTGCGGATCGGGATGGTCCACGACGCGGGCCCCGCTCGCGGGCGCCTCGAGCGCATGCGGCGGCGCTTCCCGGACGCGGACGCTGTCGTGTTCGGGCATTCGCACGTCCCCCTCCATGAGGAGGCCGGCGACTTTCAGATCTTCAATCCCGGCAGCCCCACGGACCGGCGGCGCCAGGCCCGGCACACCATGGGAATCGCGCGTGTCGAGGGCAACGCCGTGCGGTTCGAGCTCCTGGCGCTCGATTAGCCTGCGGCCATGGACCTCGACGTGCTCTTCGTCGGCACCGCCGGCTCGGCGCCGACGGCGCGCCGCGGGCTCCCCGCCACGCTCGTGCGGCGCGGCGGCGACCGCCTGCTGTTCGACTGCGGCGAGGGGACACAGCGCCAGCTCGTGCGCTCGATCGGCCTGGTCGAGCTGGAGGAGGTCTTCCTCACCCACTTCCACGCCGACCACTTCCTGGGCCTGCCGGGGATGCTCAAGACGTTCAGCCTGCGGGGCCGTCAGACGCCATTGACCGTCTACGGGCCGCCCGGGCTCGCGACGCTGTTCGCCGGGCTCGCCCCGGTCATCGGCAAGACCACCTTCCCGGTGCTGCTCGAGGAGCTCGAGCCGAACGTCGAGCTCCGCCGCGAGGGCTACTCGATCGCCACCTTCGCGGTGGATCACGGCGTGCGGGCGCAGGGGTACGCGCTGGTGGAGGACGAGCGCCCCGGCCACTTCGATCCCGACCGGGCGAAGGAGCTCGGCGTGACGCCCGGCCCGGATTTCGGCCGCCTCCAGCGCGGCGAGGCGGTGGACGGGGTCCAGCCCGACCAGGTGCTCGGCCCGCCGCGCCGGGGGCGCAAGATCGTGCTCGCCGGGGACACCGCGCCCTGCGAGATGGTGCGTGTCGTGGCCTACCACGCGGACCTGCTGATCCACGAGGCGACCTTCGCTGACGAGGACGCGGCCCGGGCCGCCGAGACGCGCCACTCGACCGCGCGTCAGGCCGCCGAGCTTGCTGCCGAGGCCGAGGTGGGCATGCTCGCCCTCAACCACGTCTCGCCGCGATACCTCGGCCGCGAGCTGCGCGACGAGGCGCGCGCGGTCTTCCCCGCCACGATCGTGCCGCACGACTTCGACCGGGTCGCGATCCCGTTCCCCGAGCGGGGGGAGCCGGAGCACCTGAAGACCCCTCACGTCCCGGTTGCCTGATAGCCTCGCGACAGGTTCCTTTAACCGGGTCCGGAGAGGCCAGGAAGGAGCGGTGAAGTGAGCGAGAAGGTGGTTCTCGACCGCGAGGACGTGCGCCGCACACTGGTGCGGATCGCACACGAAGTAGTGGAGAAGACGGGGGGCGATGGCCTGGCTGTCGTCGGGATCCACCGGCGCGGCGCCGTGCTCGCGTCCCGGCTGCGCGACCTGGTGGCGGAGCTCGTCGGCGAGCCCGTGCCGCTCGGCGACATCGACATCAGCTTCTACCGCGACGACGTCTCGTTGCGAAGTGCCCACCCAGTGGTGCACGCCTCGCACATCGACTTCCCCGTCGAGGGGTCCACGGTCGTGCTCGTGGACGACGTCCTCTACACGGGTCGCACCGTTCGCGCGGCGATCGAGGCGCTGTTCGACTACGGCCGGCCGCAACGGGTCCAGCTGGCGGTGCTCGCCGACCGGGGCCACCGCGAGCTCCCGTTCCGCCCCGACTACGTGGGGAAGAACCTGCCTACGGCGCGCTCCGAGCGTGTCAACGTGCGGGTGGACGAGCTCGACGGGGTGGACGAGGTGGCAATCGAGGCCGAGCCCGTGGAGGCGGCGCGATGAGGCGGCACCTGCTCTCGATCGACGACCTCACGCGCCAAGACATCGAGCGCATCCTTGGCCGGGCGGAGAGCTTCGCCGAGGTCTCCGGGCGCGAGATCAAGAAGGTCCCGACTCTCCGCGGGCGCACCGTGATCAACCTCTTCTACGAGGCCTCGACCCGCACGAGCTCCTCGTTCGAGCTGGCCGCGAAGCGCCTGTCGGCGGACCTCGTATCGATCAAGGAGAAGGGCTCCTCGGTCGAGAAGGGCGAATCGCTCAAGGACACGGTGCAGACGCTGTCCGCCTACGACCCCGCGGCGATCGTGATCCGCTCCCCGCACGCCGGCGCCGCCGCGCTGGTGGCCCGCTGGACGAGCGCCTCGGTGATCAACGCCGGCGACGGCAAGCACGAGCACCCGACGCAGGCGCTGCTCGACCTGTACACGCTGCGGCGACGGGTGGGGACACTCGACGGGCTCAAGATCTGGATCGTCGGCGACGTGCTCCACAGCCGCGTGGCGCGTTCGGGCATCCTCGCGTTCGGGCGGATGGGGTGCCATGTCACGGTTTGCGGTCCACCGACCCTCATCCCGAGAGGGGTCGAGTCGCTCGGCTGCGAGGTGTGCACGACGCTCGAGGGCCTCGCCGAGGCGGACGTGGTCTACGCGCTTCGCATGCAGCGCGAGCGGATGGAAGGCGCGTTCGTGCCCTCGCTCCGCGAGTACGCGACGCAGTACCAGATCGATGGGCGCCGGCTTGGACCGAACCAGCTGCTCATGCACCCGGGGCCCGTCAACCGCGGGGTTGAGCTGGCCGCCGAGGTGATCGACTCGCCGCAGGCGCTCATCACTCAGCAGGTCGAGTCCGGGGTCGTGGTACGGATGGCCGTCCTCTACGAGCTGCTCGCGGGCGGCGGTCCGGCTGCGCGCTCCGCCGCACCGGAGCCCGAGCGGACGGAGCCCCAGCCCGCGTGAGGAGCTTCCTCGAGCACGCGGGGGGGCGGCCCGCGACCGTGCTCGTCCGCTGCGCCCGGCTGTTCGACCCGCGCGCGGGGATCGACCGGTCGGGGGACCTGCTGCTGCGAGACGGCCAGGTGGCCGAGCTGGGGGAGGGGCTCGCCGGGCCGGAGGGGGCCGAGGTGGTGGAGGGCGCCGGGCTCCACGCGCTGCCGGCGTTCGTGGATCCACACGTGCATCTGCGCACGCCCGGCCGCGAGGACGAGGAGGACGTCGACTCGGGCACGCGGGCGGCGGCCGCTGGAGGCTTCTGCGCGATCCTCGCCATGCCGAACACCGACCCGGTGGTGGACACGGCGCCGGTGCTGCGGTCCCTGCGCGAGCGGGCGCGGGCCGAGGCGCGGGTGCCCACCGGCTTCCTGGCGGCCATCACGCGGCGGCAGGACGGCGAGGAGTTGACCGAGATGGCCGAGCTGGCAGAGGCGGGCGCGCCGGGATTCACGGACGATGGGCTGCCGGTCCGCTCGGCCGGGGTGATGCGCCAGGCCCTTCAGTACCAGCGGCTGTGCGGCGGGACGCTCGCCCTGCACGAGGAGGACCGCACCCTGTCGGGCGCCGGGGTCATGCACGAGGGCGAGCTGTCGGCGCTCCTCGGCCTGGCGGGCATCCCCTCGGTGTCCGAGTCCACGATGGTGGCGCGGGATTGCGAGCTGGCCGCCTACGAGGGCGGTCGCATCCACGTTCAGCACCTCTCGGCGCGGGAATCGGTCACGGCGATCGAGCGGGCCAAGGCGGCCGGCGTCCAGGTCACGTGCGAGGCCACGCCCCACCACCTGCTGCTAACCGACGACGCCGTGCGCTCCCTCGACGCGAACGCGAAGATGAACCCACCGCTGCGCGGGGAGGCGGACCGCCAGGCCCTGATCGAGGCGCTCCGCTCCGGTGCCATCGACTGCGTGGCCACGGACCATGCCCCGCATGCGCGCGAGGAGAAGGAGCAGCCGTTCGAGCTGGCGCCGATGGGGGTCACCGGCCTCGAGACCGCCTTCGCCGCGCTCTATACGGGGCTCGTCGACCCCGGGCTCGTGGACCTCGGGTTGCTCGTCGAGCGCATGACGGCCGGAGGCGAGCCCTTCGGCATCCCGGCGCCCTCGCTCGCCCCCGGATCGCCCGCGAACGTGTGCCTTGTGGACCTCGAGGCCGACTGGGAGGTCGGGGAGGCGGGGTACGAGAGCCGCAGCTCAAACTGCGCCTTCGCGGGCCGGCGCCTGCGGGGCAGGGTGCGGATGACGATTGCCGCGGGAACGGTCGCCTACCGCGAGCGCTCCTTCGCCCTGGGGGCCGTCTCGTGAGGGCCGCCTACCTGCTGCTCGAGGACGGCACCCGCTTCGACGGGGAGGCGGCAGGTGCACCCGTCCCGACGACCGGCGAGGTCGTCTTCAACACCGCCATGTCCGGATACCAGGAGGCGGTCACCGACCCGAGCTACCGCGGCCAGGTCATCGTCTTCACCTACCCGCTGGTCGGCAACTACGGCGTGAACGGGGCCCACATGGAGTCGGGCTCGGTCCACGCGCGGGCGGTCGTGATGCGGGAGGGAGTCGACCGGGAGGACGCCCCCGGGGCCGAAGGGGGCTGGCTCACCTGGTTGTCCGACTGCGGGGTGCCGGCGCTCACCGGCGTCGACACGCGGGCGCTCGTGCGGCACATTCGCGACAAGGGGGCCATGCGCGGCGGGGTCTTCCCGGCCGAGCTGCCCGAGGGGGAGGCCCGCGAGCGGGTGATGGCGGAGCCGCCGATGGCCGGTGCCGATCTCGCCTGCGAGGTTACGCCGCCCGAGCCGGTGGTCCTCGATCCCGGCAACCCCGGCCCGCTCGTGGTGGGGATCGACACCGGGATCAAGGGCTCGATCGTCCGCAACCTGCGCGGGCGCGGCGCGCGGCTCGAGCTGCACCCCTGCTCCGCGAGCGCCGATTCGCTCCTGGCCCGCGAGCCCGACGCGATCTTCCTCGCCAACGGACCCGGCGATCCCGCGGCGCTCGACTACGTCGTCGACACCGTCCGGGAGCTTGTGGGCAAGGTGCCCGTCTGGGGCATCTGCCTCGGCCACCAGCTCCTCTGCCGGGCGGTGGGGCTCGACACCTTCAAGCTCCCCTTCGGCCACCGCGGCGCCAATCACCCGGTGAAGGACCTGGAGACGGGCCGCATCGAGATCACGAGCCAGAACCACGGCTTCGCCGTGCTCGGACCCGGCGGCGAGCGCACCATCGACAGCGACGAGCCGGTGCGCTGGGAGACCGACTTTGGCGCCGCCGAGCTCTCCCAGCTGAACCTCTACGACCGCACCGTGGAGGGCCTGGTGCTCCGTGACGTGCCGGGCAGCACGGTGCAGTACCACCCCGAGGCTGGTCCCGGCCCCCACGACGCCCTCCATCTCTTCGACAGGTTCCTGGAGCGCCTCGCCGCGTGACCCCGCACAACGCGACATTCGAAGCGCCCCGCCGCGATTTGGAGGAGTTGCCTGCGCTGGCCGGGCGCAACTCGCCCGGCTTGGCGGCGGGAGCGCCTGTTGGCTGGATTTGCACGTCGCCGGGAGGGCGCCTTGCCGCGTAGGGACGACATCCGGAAGATCCTCGTGGTCGGGTCGGGGCCGATCGTGATCGGGCAGGCCGCCGAGTTCGACTACTCGGGGGCGCAGGCGTGCAAGGTGCTGCTCGAGGAGGGCTACGAGGTCGTGCTCGTCAACTCGAACCCGGCGACGATCATGACCGACCCGGAGTTCGCCACGGCCACGTACATCGAGCCGCTGCTGCCCGGTCCCGTGGCGAGGGTCATCGAGCGCGAGCGCCCCGACGCGCTGCTCCCCACGCTGGGCGGCGGCACCGCCCTGAACCTCGCGCGCGCCCTGTCCGAGGACGGGACGCTCGCCAAGCACCGGGTCGAGCTGATCGGCGCCGATTACGACGCCATCCGGCGCGCCGAGGACCGGGAGCTGTTCAGGGCCACCATGGAGCGCGCAGGGCTGCGGGTCCCGCGCTCCGCGGCGGCGAAGTCGATGCGCGAGGCCGAGCGGGCGCTTCCTGAGGTCGGCCTGCCGGCGATCGTGCGCCCCGGCTTCACGATGGGGGGAGAGGGTGGCGGCACGGCCTGGACCGAGGCGGAGTACCGCCAGCGCGTGGCGGAGGGCCTCGCGACGAGCCCCATCGGCCAGGTGCTGATCGAGGAGTCGGTGATCGGCTGGGGCGAGTTCG
>JBKPFJ010000012.1:0-5035 GCA_046728795.1 Actinomycetota bacterium
TCAGCGGCCGGCGGGCGACGTGTCCGTCCGGTACACGGCGCCGGCGTCGCTCACGGGGCCTCCCCGATTCGACATGCCCCCTGATGGAGACGCCCTACGAGGACGTGCTCGCGGCGCTGACGCTCGACACGAAGGTGAACCTCCGCTTCGTGCGTACCGGCAGCCGGGCCGAGGGTGCCTGGGTGGCACTCGTCAACGTCGCGCCACTCCTGGGCGCGAGCCGGCATGGGGACATCGGGCTCCGCTGGGATGCCCGACCAGCTGGTAGTGATCGTGCGCGACCAGCACCCCGGCGGGCGCGTGCTCGAGGGGCGCTGGCCCGCGTCTACTTGATCTCGACGGAGCCGCCGGCCTCCTCGATGTCCGACTTGAGCTTCTCCGCCTCCTCGCGCTCGATCCCCTCTTTCACCGGCTTCGGCGCCTCGTCGACGAGCGCCTTCGCCTCCTTGAGGCCGAGTCCGGTGGCCGCGCGGACGACCTTGATCACCTGAATCTTCTTGTCGCCCGGGCCGGTGAGCACGACGTCGACGGTGCCCGCCTCCTCCTCGGCGGCGGCGCCGTCGCCGGCCGGAGCCGCGGCCGGTGCGGCCGCGGCGACCGCCGTGGCGGACACCCCGAATTCCTCCTCGAGCGCCTTGATCAACTCGGACAGCTCGAGGACGGACATCTTCTTGATCTCTTCAATCAGCTCTGCTGCGGTGGCCATCTAGCCCTCCTTCTGCTCCTGCTCGCCCTCGGAGGGCGGCTCCTCTGACGTTTCCTGTTCGGCCTCGCTCGAGGGCTCGGCGCCCTCCTCCTGGCCGGACGACTCCTCGGCGTCGGATGCGGCCTCGTCGGCTTGGGCCGTCTGTTCCGCCCCCCGCGAGGCCTCCTCGGGCGCCTCGCCGCCCTCCGCCTCCGCTGCGGGACCTTCGGCGGCGGCCGCCTCGGCCGGCGCTCCCTCCGGCTGCTCCTCGCCGGTCCGGGGCAGCAGCCCCTCGTCGGCGATCTGCTTCAGCTGGATCGCGAGGCCTGCGATGAGCGCGTTCAGTCCGCGCACGAGGCCCGTGATCGGGGAGGCGATCACGCCCACGAGCTGTCCGTGCAACACGTCGCGCGCCGGCAGGCGAGCGAGCTCCTGGATCTGCTCGATCGTGAGCGGCTCGCCCCCCATGCGGCCGCCCTTGAACTCGAGCAGGTCGGTGGCGCGCCGGAACTGCGCCAGCGCTTTGGCGGCCATGGCGACGTCACCCTCTTCGCTTGTCACGAACGTGAAGGCCGTCGGACCCTCGAGCAGGTCCTTGAGGTCTTCCGCGCCGGCCTGCTCGGCGGCACGGATCGTGAGCGTGTTCTTTACGACCCGGAAGCGGGCGCCCGCCTCGGTGAGCCGCTGGCGCAGCTCGGCCGCCTGGGGCACCGAGATCCCCCGGTAGTCGACGGCGAAGACCGCCTCCGACTCCTCGATCTGCGCCGCCACCTCCTCGACGACGGCTGCCTTCTGTTCTTTGTTCACGTTTAGCCCTCTGGGAATGAAATGAGCCCGCACGCAGGCGGGCTCCACACGAGAAGGCTCTCAAGCGGGCCCCGCCTGCACCGGTCTTACGGATCGCCGGTGGTCTCGGGCAGGAAGCTTGTTCGACGCTCAGGCTACCGCGGCGACCTCCTCGACGATGCCGCGGGTCCGCAGCGGGTCGACACGGACGCCCGGACCCATGCTCGTGGCGAGCGTCACCGTGCGGATGTAGCGGCCCTTCGCCGCCGCCGGCTTCGCGCGCATGATCTCCTCGAGGAGGGCCGCGTAGTTCTCGAGCAGCGCTCGCTCCTCGAAGCTCGCCTTGCCGATCGGCAGGTGCACGATCGCCATGCGGTCGGTTCGGTACTCGATCTTGCCGGCCTTCGACTCGGTCACCGCCTTCGCGATGTCGTTTGTCACGGTCCCGACCTTCGGGTTCGGCATCTTGCCCTGGGGGCCCAGGATGCGCCCGAGCCGGCCGACCACGGGCATCACGTCCGGCGTCGCGATCGCCACGTCGAAGTCGGTGAAGTTCTCGTTCTGCACCCGCTCGGCGAGATCCTCGGCACCGACGTGGTCGGCGCCCGCCTCCTCGGCCTCGCGGGCCTTGTCGCCCTTGGCGAAGACGGCCACGGTCATCTCCTTGCCCAGCCCGTTCGGGAGGGCGATCGTGCCGCGCAGCTGCTGGTCGGCGTGACGGACGTTCAGGCCGGTGCGGATGTGGCATTCGACGGTCTCGTCGAACCCCGCGACCTCGAACTCCTTGATCAGGTGGACCGCGTCGGCGGGCGAGTACTGCCGCTCGCGGTCGACCCGGTCGTAGTTGCGGCGGTAGCGCTTCCCGTGCTTCGGCATGGCTAGCCCACCTCTACGCCCATCGAGCGCGCGGTACCCTCGATGATCTTCTCGGCCTGGTCGAGGTCGTTGGCATTCAGGTCCGGCATCTTCTTCTCCGCGATCTGCCGCACCTGGGCGCGGCTGATGGTGCCGACCTTCATGCGGTTCGGCTCGCCTGAGCCCTTCTCGAGCCCGATTGCCTGCTTGATCAAGACCGCCGCCGGCGGCGTCTTCGTGATGAAGGTGAAGGAGCGGTCCTCGAAGACCGTGATCTCCACCGGGATGATCGTGCCCATGTCGCCCTGGGTCTGGGCGTTGAAGGCCTTGCAGAACTCCATGATGTTCACGCCGTGCTGGCCCAGCGCGGGGCCCACCGGCGGCGCGGGGTTCGCCTGCCCGCCGGGCACCTGGAGCTTGATGAGGGTGAGGACCTTCCTGGCCATGGCTCGTGCGGGGGCGCGCTAGACCTTCTTCACCTGGTCGAAGCCGACCTCGACCGGCGTCTCACGGCCGAAGATCGAGACCAGCACCTTCAGCTTGGCGGCGTCCTCGTTGATCTCGGAGATCTCGCCCGAGAAGTCCGACAGCGGGCCGGAGACGACCTTGACCGACTCGCCGATCGAGAACTGAGCTCGGGCGCGGGGACGCTCGGCGACCTCGCGGTTGAGCAGGCGGTCGACCTCCGGCTGGCTCAGCGGCACCGGCTTCTGCTGGGCCCCCACGAACCCGGTCACGCCGGGGGTGTTCTTCACGAGCGACCACGAGTCGTCCGTGAGGTTCATGTTCACGAGCAGGTAGCCGGGCATGGTCCGCTGCTCCTTCTGGATCTTCTGCCCGTCCTTGAGCTCCTGGACCTGTTCGGTGGGGATCACGATCTGGCGGATATTGCCCTGCTGGCCGAGCGAGACACGGCGGTGCTCCAGGTTCTGCTTGACCTTGTTCTCGTGACCGGAGTAGGTGTTTACGGCGTACCAGCGGAACATCAGAGGATGGCGTTGACGATGCGAGTGAAGATGGCGTCGAGCAGACCCAGATAGCCGCCGACGACGAGGACGAATCCGAGCGTGACTCCCGTGAGCGTGGTCAGGGCCTGCCGGTTCGGCCACTGGACCCGCTGAAGCTCGGCCCAGACGGCGATCAGGAACTGTACGACACGGGACCTCTCCCTGCCCCGCGCGACTTCCTCGCGCCCGCGCCGGCCCCGAGGCGCGTAGACCGGCTCGGCACCGTCGCCGTTAGCGGTCTCGTCGACGTCGAGCGCGCCCTCCTCGAGGAGGTCCTCCTCCGCCTCGGCCTCGGCCTGCTCCGAGGCGAGGAACGCGCTCGACTGGCCCTCGTCGCTGGGCGGCGCGCCGACCGCCAGGTTGGGATCGATACCCGGTGAAGGATCCGCGACGGTCCGGTCGTCGAGCGCCGAGTCCTCGCGGCTCGCGGCGGCGGGCTGCCCCGCGGCCGCCCGGCGCGCCTTCCGCTCCGCCTGGCGCTGCTTCGCTCGCTGGCGGTTACGCGCCACCGCTCCCCCTACCGCGTCTCCCTGTGCGGCGTGTGGCGGCCGCACCAGCGGCAGTACTTGCGCAGCTCGACCCGGTCCGGGTTGTTCCGCTTGGACTTCTCGGTCTGATAGTTGCGCCGCTTGCACTCCTCGCACGCGAGGGTTACGGCGATTCGAACGTCTCCGCGAGCCATGGCTCCCTGGGTGTTGAGATGCGCGGCCGGAAGTCGAAGAAAAACCCCGCCGGCCGCGAGGTCGCAGGTCAGTCTAGCGCGCTGAGGCGGGGTTTCTGCGGCGCTGATCGAGCGCGTCGAGCACCTCCGCATCGACTTCGACGTCGAACTTGCGCCCAAAGAAGGCATTCGACCGCTGGAGCTCCGGGAGGTCCGCGGTGGTTAGCGTGTCCGGGTGCGGGGCACCGGGTCGCGGGAAGCGGATGAAGCGCCGGTGATCGAGCCCTACGCTGAGCTGCCCGTCGCTCATGAGCGCCGTGGCGAACAGCGACTCGGAGGGGACGGCAACGCGGCGGAAGTAGCGCATCGCCCTCGACTCCTCGCGCACGTAGCGATCGATCGACGCGATTGCCCGGCGAGACAGGGTGAGCCAGTCGGCGGAGACGAAGACGCTCCGGAACGGCCCGCTCAGCCGCCGGATGCCGAGCCTGGGTGGCATCTCGCGCGTGTATACGAACCGCCGGAGCCGTCGGGGGAGCTTTCCGAGCCCGGGCGGCCGGCCGTAGTGGCGGTACGCGTAGCGGGTGAAGAACTCGTCCCGCGGGGGCCCGGGATCGCCCGCGAGGTCGAGCTGCCAGGCGTCGCCGAGCAGCGCGTCGTGCTCGGTGCCTTCGAAGTAGGCCTCGATCTCGGCGAGCGGCCTGAGCGGATAGTCCTGTCCCGAGAGGACGAGCACCCAGTCGGTGTCGAACTGGCGGATTCCGTTCAGCAGCACCTCCGCCTGCCCCCACCCGCCCCACTCGAGCTCCAGCCCGTCGTCGAGCAGCCGGCCCCCGGCTGCGTCGACCGCGTCGCGCCCAAGATCGGAGCGTCGCTGGTCGTGTCGGACGACTACCTCGGAGGACGACCCCTCCATGAGCACCCGGACGAGCCTGAGGACCTGCCCGGGGTCGCGGTGGGAGACGACGAGGTAGCCGATGCGCACGAGCGGGATCGTCGCAGCGCTGGGGCCGGGTCTACAATCGACCGCCACCGCCGCCG
>JBKPFJ010000117.1:0-8869 GCA_046728795.1 Actinomycetota bacterium
CGCGCGCGGGCTGCGCCCGGAGGAGATGTCGGCTCGCGTGGTGCCCCAGGTGACGCCCCCCGGGGCGCCGCCCGAGGGACGCGAGCTCGGGCCTCCGACCGAGCGCGACGGCGGCCCTCGCGGCGACGCGGCGATCCGCGACGCCGCGGGCGTGCTGCGCGCCGCGGGCGACGTCGTGATCGTCTGGGGCGAGCGGGTCGGGCACGGCGAGCGCGGCCGGCAGGCCGTGGAGGCGCTGATCGCGCTAGCCGGCGCGCTCGGGGCCCGCCTGGTCGAGGTGCCCGCGTCGACGAACGCGCGCGGCCTCCGCGAGATGGGCTGTGTGCCCAATCTCGCGCCGGGGCTGAAGGACGCGCCCGCCACCGGCATGACTGCCGCGGACATGGCGCGCTCGGGGGAGGTCGGCGCGCTGCTCTTGATGAACGTGGCCGCCGAGCGCTTCGCGACCGCGATGGAGGGGGCCGACGCGGTGGTGGCCTTCGCGAGCTTCCGGGATGAGGCGCTCGACCGGCACGCCGACGTAGTCTTCCCGGCCGAGTCGGGGGCGGAGAAGGAGGGGACCGTCACGCACCCGGACGGGCGCCTGCAGCGCGTGCGCCAGACGATCGGCCACCCGGGCGCGGTTCGCGCCGGCTCGGAGGTGCTGGCCGAGCTCTGCGAGCGCCTCGACGCCGGTCTCGACGTTGCCGGCGTCGCGGCGGTGACCTCGAAGGTGGCCGAAGCCGTCCCGTTCTACCCACCGCTGGAGGAGATTGGCGGCCAGGGCGTGCGCTGGCAGGAGCGGGACGCCGCGTCCGCCCTACCCGCCGAGGAGCCCTCGGGCGAAGCGCTCGAGGAACCGCCGGAGCTGCCCGACGGCGAGCTCCGCGTGGCCGGCGCCCGCACGCTCTGGAGCGGGCCGGCGGTGGAGCACTCGCCGTCGCTGCGCTTCATGGCGATGGGGCCGCGTGCCGAGCTCTCCCCGAGCGACGCCCAGCGGCTCGGCGTGGGCACCGGCGACGAGCTCGAGCTGAGTTTCAACGGAACGGCCCTGCGCGCCACCGCCGCCATCCGCTCCGGCGTGCAGGCGGGGAGCGTGTTCGTGGTGGGTGGGCCGGAGGACGAGCCCGCCCAGGCGGTGGAGGTCAGGAAGGCGTGATCGAGAGCACGATCGTGCTGATCCTGAAGGCGATCGTGATCTTCGCGGTCATCTTCGCCATCGTGCCGATCCTGACCCTGGTCGAGCGCAAGCTGATCGGGCGCTTCCAGGGGCGCTACGGGCCCAACCGGGTGGGCCCCTTCGGGCTCTTCCAGCCGCTCGCGGATGCGCTCAAGCTGCTGTCGAAGGAGCGATCGGCGCCTGAGACCGCGGTCCCCCTGCTGATGGCGCTCGCCCCTGTGATCGCGGTCTCCGCCGCGGTTGCGAACCTGGCCATCCTCCCATTTGGCCCCCCGGGCGCCTGGGGCGGCGACGTAGGCCTGTACGGAATCGACGTCCCGATCACGCTGCTCTACTTCTTCGCCTTCGGCTCGTTCGCCTTCTACGCGTTCTTGCTCGCCGGCTGGTCCTCCGGCTCGAAGTACTCGTTCCTGGGCTCGATGCGCTCCGCGGCCCAGCTGATCTCTTACGAAGTCTCGATCGGCCTCTCCCTCCTGGGCGTCGTCATGACCGCGGGGTCGCTCTCGCTCGTGGACATCGTCGAGAAGCAGGGCGCGATCTGGTACGTCGTCCCGCAGTTCGTCGGCTTCCTCGTCTTCATCGTCGCGGGCTTCGCAGAGACCGCGAGGGCCCCGTTCGACCTTCCGGAGTCGGACTCGGAGCTCGTCGCCGGCTACAGCACCGAGTACGGGGGCATGCGCTTCGGGACCTTCCTGCTGACCGAGTACGTCGAGATCCTGACCGTGGGCGGGGTGGCCACCGCCTGCTTCCTCGGCGGATGGCACGGGCCGGGTCCGGAGGCACTCGCGCCACTCTGGTTCACGGTCAAGATGCTCGGATTCTTCCTCTTCTTCGTGTGGGTCCGGGCCACGCTGCCCCGGCTCCGCTACGACCGGCTCATGTCCTTCGGCTGGAAGTTCCTCCTGCCGCTGGCGACCTTGAACATCCTCGTGACCGCGATCTTCGTCGCCACCTGACCATGCCCTGGAGCCCCGGCGACGAGGTGCTCGAGGTCCAACGGGGCCCGGATCCCGGTGGGCTCGGCAGCGTCTACCGGGCCTTCGGCGCGACCTTGCGGGGCCTGCGCACCACGCTCGGCCGGGTGGTGGAGGGTCCGGTGACGATCGAGTACCCGGAGGAGAAGACCCCCGTCTACCCGCGCTTCCGAGGGCGCCACAAGCTGCACCGCTTCGAGGACACGGGGCTCGAGAAGTGCGTGGGCTGCTCGTTGTGCGCGGCGGCGTGCCCGGCCGAGTGCATCCGCGTGGTGGCCGCCGAGAACACGCCCGACAACCAGGTGTCGGCCGGCGAGCGCTACGCCGCGGTCTACGAGATCAACATGACGCGCTGCATCTTCTGCGGCTACTGCGAGGTGGCCTGCCCGTTCGACGCCATCACGATGGGCAACGACTACGAGCTGGCCGACTATGACCGCTCGGACCTCATCTTCACGAAGGAGATGCTGCTGGCTGACCCGCTAGAGCACACGCCGCTGCGACAGGAGGGCGAGTAGGGCCGCATGTGGTTCGAGGACGTCGTCTTCTTCGCAGCGGCGATCGGCGCCCTCGCCGGCGCCCTGGGGGTGGTGTTACTCCGCAACCCCTTCTACTCGGTGCTGTCGCTCGTCGCTCATCTGGTGGCGCTCGCCGTCCTGTTCCTGCTCCTGCGGGCCCAGTTCCTCGCCGCCGCCCAGGTTGTGGTCTACGCCGGGGCGGTGATGGTCCTGTACGTATTCGTGGTCGCCTACATCGGCGGGGCCGACGAGCCGCTCCGCCCCGATGAGAGCCTCATCACCTCGCTCGGGCCGTTGTTCGCGCTGGCGCTCGGCATCGAGCTCTGCTTCGCGTTCCTCGGCTCCGGCCTTACGGCGATCGACTCGCGCGGCGCCGAGCTCGGCGCGGGATACGGCACGCCGGGCCAGATCGGCGAGGCGCTCTTGACCAAGTTCCTGGTGGCCTTCGAGGCGGCGTCGTTCCTGCTGCTGGTGGCGGCGGTTGGCGCCATCGTGCTGGCGCGCCGCCGGCGGGGGCTCGAGGACGCGTCGGGCGGGGCGCCGGCAGGGGGCAATCGGTAGATGGACGTCGCCTGGTTCCTCGTCCTCTCCGCGTTCATCTTCTGCATCGGCGCGGCGGGCGTGCTCACGCGTCGGAACCCGCTGGTCGTCCTGCTCTGCCTCGAGTTGATGCTGAACGCCGGCAACTTGGCGCTGCTCGCGTTCGCGCGCATGTACGGGCAGAGCGCTGGACAGGTGTTCGCGCTGATCGTGATGGTGATCGCCGCGTGTGAGGTCGTGATCGGCCTCGGGATCATCGTGGCGATGTATCGGCGCCGGCTGCCGATCGACGTGGACAAGATGTCGGAGCTCCGCGGGTGAGGTTGGGCCGGGAGCCGCGCGGGTGAGCCCCACCTGGGGCTGGCTGATCCTGGCCTTCCCCCTGGCGGGGATGCTGATCGTCTCCTTGGGCTACCGCGTGCTGCCGGCGGGCGCCTTCGGCTGGATCGCGAGCGGGGCCATCGGGCTCTCCTTCCTCGCCAGCATCGGCGCGCTGGCCGACATGCTGGGAGAGCCCGCCGACGCCCGCACGCTGGTCGACTCGGCCTGGACCTACGCGAGCACCGGCGACTTCAAGATCGACATGGCGATCCTGATCGACCCGCTGTCGGTGTTCATGTGCCTGGTCGTCAGCGGCGTGTCGTTCCTCATCCACGTCTACTCGGTGGCCTACATGGGCGGCGACCGCGGCTACGCACGCTACTTCGCCTACCTCAACTACTTCGTCTTCTCGATGCTGCTGCTGGTCCTGGCGGCGAACTTCGTCATCCTGATCATCGGCTGGGCGTTCGTGGGCGCCGCCTCCTACCTCCTGATCTCGTTCTGGTATCGGCGCACAACGGCCACCGCTGCCGGCATCAAGGCGTTCGTGATCAACGTGATCGGCGACGTGGGGCTCGTGCTCGCCGCCTTCTTCCTGCTCGACAAGACCGGCGCCCTGGACTACGCCGGCGTCTTCAAGGGCGCCGAGGACGCCTTCTCCCGCAACGACGGCACGCTGATCGCCGCGTGCCTCCTGATCCTCGTGGGAGCGTTCGCCAAGTCGGCCCAACTGCCGCTCCACACCTGGCTGCCGGACGCAATGGAGGGACCCACGCCGGTCTCCGCCCTGATCCACGCGGCCACGATGGTCACCGCCGGCGTCTATCTCATCGCCCGCACCCACCCGCTCTTCGAGCTCGCCCCTGCGGCCGCCGACGCGAGCGCGATCATCGGCGCGGCGACCCTCGTGTTCGCCGCCACCGTGGCGGTCACCGTCACGGACCTGAAACGGGTGATCGCCTACTCGACGATCTCGCAGATCGGCTACATGGTGATGGCCGTGTCGGTGGCGGCCTACAGCGCGGGCCTCTTCCACCTGATGACCCACGCCTTCTTCAAGGCCCTCCTGTTCATGGGCGCGGGCTCGGTGATTTCGGCCATGGGCGGCATCCAGTCGCTCGACCGCATGGGCGGCTTCCGCCGGGCGATGCCGTTCACGTTCGTGACCTTCACCGTCGGCGCGATGGCGCTTTCGGGCTTCCCGTTCATGTCCGGTTTCTTCTCGAAGGACGAGGTCCTGTCGTTCACGGCGAACCGGGGCGGCGGCTTCTGGGTGCTCGCGATCCTCGGCTACCTGGCCGCCGGCCTGACGGCCTTCTACGCGTTCCGGATGGTGTTTAGGGTCTTCTTCCGGCAGCCCGTGCCCGAGGCGCGCGAGCTGGAGCAGGGGCACCTCGCCCACCACGAGCCGGCCAACCCCGCCACCGGTGAGCTCGAGGACACGGACGTCGGCTTCCCGAGCCCCGAGCACCACATCGCGGAGCGCGAATCGCCGATGCGGATCGCGATGGCCATCCTCGCGGTGCTGTCGGTGATCGCCGGGATCGTGGCGATTCCGGCTGCGACGGACTGGCTCGGGAAGTTCCTCGAGCCGAGCTTCGCCGACTCGCGCTTTGCCGACGTGCATCCGAGCGAGGGCGGCGAGTGGATCGGGCTCTTCTTCGGCGGGCTCATCAGCGTGCTGGGCATCGCCGCCGCGTACTTCGTCTATCTGCGCGACCGGCCGCTGCGCCTTCGCGTCCGTGAGCGCTTCGACGCGGTGCACACGTTCCTCGTCAACAAGTGGTACTTCGACGAGCTCTACGAGATCGTCTTCGTGCGGCCCACGGCGGCCTTCGGCCGCTTCGGGCGCCGCGTCGTTGAGACCGACTTCGTGCAGGGCGTGATCACCGGCGGCACCACGGGCGTGGTCCGGGCCGGCACGGCGTTCGCGCGGGCGATCCAGACGGGCTACCTACGCGGCTACGCCCTCCTGCTCCTCGTCGGCGTCTTCGGCCTGGCCCTCTACTTCCTGATCGTCTCGAGCTGATGCTGTCGATCCCGCTCTTCCTCCCGCTCGCCACCGGCCTCCTCGGGGCCTTCCTGCCGGCCAGGGTCGCGCGCTGGGCGGTCGTCGCGGGCAGCGTGGCCGTGCTCGTCTGGCTGGTCGTGCTACTCGCCGGCTTCGACCGCTCGAGCGGCGGGCTCCAGTACGTGACCGACGACCAGTGGATCCCGGAGCTCGGCATCCGCTACAGCCTCGGGGTGGACGGCCTCAACCTCTTCCTGCTCCTGCTGACCGCCGCGGCCTGGGTGCCGTGCGCCGTTGTCTCGGCGTTCCGCGAGCAGGAGCGGCCGCGGCTCTACTTCTTCAACCTGGCGCTCGCCGAGACGGCCGTGCTCGGGGCCTTCATGGCCCAGGACCTGGCGCTGTTCGTCGTCTTCTTCGACCTGATGCTCGTGCCCTTCTACTTCCTGATCGGTGGCTGGGGCACGGGGGACCGGGTGCGGGCCACGACCAAGTTCGTGATCTACACGCTGGTCGGCTCGCTCCTGATGCTCGCGGGAGCGGTGGCGCTCGGCGTGCTCTCGACACCCGAGGGCGGCTCGATCTCCTTCGCGCTCGCCGACCTCAAGGCGCGGACGCTCGGCGAAGGCACCCAGCAGTGGATCTTCCTGCTGTTCGCGGCCGCCTTCCTGGTGAAGGCACCGCTCTTCCCGCTGCACGGCTGGGTTCCGGACACGTACCGCTCGACCCCGCTGCCGGTACTGGCGCTGCTCTCCGGGGTGCTCTCGAAGGTGGGCGTCTACGGCTTCCTGCGAATCGTGCTGCCGATCCTGCCGCAGGGCTCGCAGCACTTCCAGGAGCTCGTGATCGTGATGGCGGTCGTGTCGATCCTGTACGGGTCCGTGCTCGCTTTCTCGCAGGACAACGCGCGCCTGGTGGTCGCCTACTCCTCGATCGCGCAGCTCGGCTTCATCGTGCTCGGCATCTTCGCCTTCGAGGGCAAGGGCGCGCAGGGCGCCGTCTTCCAGATGGTGAACCACGGCCTCGTCGTGGTGGCCCTGTTCCTCATCATCGGCGTGCTGGCGCGCCGCGCCTCCGGTTCCGAGTCGCTGTCGGACATGGGCGGGATCGCCTTCCGGGCGCCGATCCTGGCGGCGGTCTTCCTGCTGGCCACCTTCGCCACGCTGGCCATGCCCGGCTCGCCGAACTTCGTCGGGGAGCTCCTCATCCTGTTCGGGATCCTGGACACGAAGCTGGCCTACGGGCTCGTGGCGAGCGTCGGCATCGTGCTCGCGTCCGTGTACATGATCCGCATCTATCAGCGCTCGATGCACAACCGCGTCGGGCCCAAGGTGGAGTCGCGCGAGATCGGCCTGCTCGACCTGAGTGCGGTCGCGCCGCTCATCGCCGTGATCGTCGCGCTGGGCATCTACCCGCAGTTCGTGCTCGCCCGCTCTGACAAGGCCACGATGGCGAAGATCGCGGAGGCGGCGGGGCAGCGGGAGGTGGCCCAGCGGTGATCGCCGCCGCCAAGGCACCGGCCATCGACTACGCGGCGCTGTCGCCGCTGATCGCGCTCGTCGGAGGGACGGTCGTCGTCCTGATGGCCGGCCTCTTCCGGGGCCGCGCGGTGCAGCGGGCGCTCGTCCCCGGACTTACGGTGGCGACGATCCTCGCCGCCGCCGGGCTGTCGATCTGGGTCTGGGATCCGGAGAACCCGAAGACGATCATCGAGGGCGCCCTCTCCGTCGACACGCTCTCGATCGGACTGTCGATGCTCTTCTACGTCGCGGGGCTGACGACGGTCGCGATGTCGGCGCGCGCGATCGCCGTCCGCGAGGCGGGCGCGGGGGAGTACCACGCGCTGCTGCTCGGCTCGCTCACCGGCATGGTCGTGCTGGCCGAGGCCGACAACCTGGTGACCCTGTTCGTGGGCATCGAGCTGCTCTCGATCCCGCTCTACGTGCTCTGCGCCAGCGAGCTCCGTCGCGCCACCTCGCTGGAGGCGGGGCTCAAGTACCTGGTGATCGGCTCGGTCGGCTCGGCCACGCTGCTCTACGGCCTGGCGCTGATCTACGGCGCCACGGGCGCCACCGACTTCCCGGCGATCGGCAGGGCCATCGGCGACCGCGTCTCGCTCGCCGACCCGCTGCTTCTGACCGGCATCGGCCTCGCCGCCACCGGGCTCGCCTTCAAGGCCTCGGTGGCGCCGTTCCACCAGTGGACGCCGGACGTCTACCAGGGCGCCCCCACCCCGATCACCAGCTTCATGGCGGTGGCGACGAAGACGGCCGCCTTCGCGATCTTCCTGCGCTTCTTCGACGAGGCGCGCATCTCCTCGCAGACCGACTGGGCGCCGGCGCTGGCGGTGCTGGCCACGGTGACGATCGTGATCGGGAACGTGGGCGCGATTCCGCAACGCTCGCTGAAGCGCATGCTGGCCTGGTCCGGCGTGGCCCAGGCGGGCTACCTGCTGGCCGGTGTCGTGGTGGGCACCCGGCTCGGGCTCCAGGCCACCGCCTTCTACCTCGCGGTCTACCTCTTGATGAACGTCGCCGCCTTCGCGGTCGTGCTCGTGCGCGAGCGCGTCTCCGAGCACGGCGACGACCTCCGCTCGCTTGCGGACCTGGGCCGCGCCAGCCCCTTGCTCGCCTGGCCGATGACCATCGCGATGCTCTCGCTCGCAGGCTTCCCCGCCACCGCCGGCTTCATCGGGAAGTTCTATTTGATCGACGCCAGCGTCGCGGGCGACTACACCTGGCTCGGGATCGTGATCGTCGTGGGTTCGATGATCTCGCTCGTCTACTACCTGCGCGTGATCGCGGTGATGTGGTTGGGGCGCGTGGAGATCGACCTGCCGACGATCCCTCCGCGGCGCGTCCGGCCTGTGGGCGGCTGGTCGCCCGAGGCCGACGCCCGCGCGCAGCCCGAGGTGGCTGCGATCGCCGTGCTGTTCGGCGCGCTGATCCTCTTCTTCGGGATCTACCCGAACTGGCTGTTCGACGCGGCCGGCGACATCGGCAAGGCGATCTCCTCGCTCCTGTAGCCGACCCCCGCCCAGGTGGCCCTCAGGCCAACACCGTCGGGGTGTCCCTGAGTTTTCGTCAGATCTATAGACGGAAACTCAGGGACCCCTTCCCCTGGGCCGTGGCGAGGGCGCGTGGATGGTGAGGAGACCGGTCACGTGCACCGTCTCTGCCGCCAGCGCGGCGCCACCGATGAGCCCGGCCAGGATCGGCCCGGTCCCGATCCGGGAAGAGCGGCGGATGGTGAGGAGCGCGGTTGTCACCGTCGCGGGTATCCGGCAAGCAGCCCAGGTACTGAAGTACGCTCCGCCCTCTTTCCACGAGAGGGGGAGGCGATGAGCGAC
>JBKPFJ010000177.1:0-9785 GCA_046728795.1 Actinomycetota bacterium
GATGGATCGCTACGACGGCAACACCGAGCTTGCGGTAGCGGCCTACAACGCCGGCGAGACGAACGTCGACAACTGGGTCCGCCGCGCCGGCGGGCCCGAGGCATTCGACAGCGTGCGAGACATCCCATTCCCCGAGACCCGCGCCTACGTCCGCGGCGTCCTCGACCGCCAGCGCGACTACCGCGACCACTACGGGGACGAGCTGGGCTACTGACGCTGCACGCACTCGTTACCGAGCCGACCCACGCGTAACACAGCACCACCACACTCGGGGGGTGGCCGCTCCTAGGCACCTATACGGTCGACTACGCAGGCCACGCTCGCCCGACGCGCTGGTCGCGGCTCTCGCGCGGCGGCAACATGGGGTGGTCTCCGCCGCCCAGCTGCTCGAGGCCGGGCTCACGCGCCGCCAGATCGCAACGCGCGTGCGGACCGGCCGCCTTCACCGGCTATACCGCGGCGTGTACGCCGTCGGCCACATGGCGCTGACAGCGCGCTCGCGCCAGCTCGCCGCGGTGCTCGCCTGCGGCCCGGACGCGCTCCTCAGCCACCGCTCCGCGGCCACCTTGTGGGGCCTCGTGCGCTCGGCACCGCGAATGATCGAGGTCACGGCGCCGCGCTCGCGCAGGCGCCGCGCGGGCTTCGTGGTCCACACCTCGCGCTGCCTCCACCCAGACGATCGGGACGTGGTCGATGGCATCCCCGTGACCAGTGCGGCTCGCACCCTCGTCGATCTCGCCGAGGTCGTCACGGAGCGCCGGCTGGCCGATGCGGTCCACGAGGCTGAGGTGCAGCGGGTTTTCGACCTGCGCGGGGTAGAGGCGGCGCTCGCCCGGGCGCCGGGTCGGGGCGGGAGGCCAACGGCTCCGCCACGTGCTGGCCAAGTACGACGCACCGCCATTCACCCGCAGCGAGGCCGAGCGGCGCTTCCTCGCGATCTGCCGCGAGCACGGCCTGCCCGAGCCACGCGTGAACACCCGGGTCGAGGGCTACGAGCTCGACTTCTACTGGCCGGACGCGCGGCTGGCCGTCGAGGTCGACGGCGCGGCCGCGCACCACACGCGACGGGGGTTCCACGAGGACCGCCGTCGCGACCGCACGCTAGCCGCCAAGGGCATCCAGGTGGTCCGCGTGCCCTGGCTGGATCTGTGCGGGGACACGGCGCGGGTCGTCTCGGATGTCCGGGAGGCGATCCGGGTCCGGCGCTAGTGTTGGCGGTCGTGCCCGAGTTCCGAATCAACCCTGCCTACAACCCTGTGGCGGACCAGCCGGCCGCGCGCGACGCTCTCTCTGGAGGCCTTTGTGAGGACGACCGCTTCCAGACGCTGCTCGGCGTCACGGGCTCGGGCAAGACGGCCACCATGGCCTTCACGATCGAGCAGGTCCAGCGGCCCACGCTGGTCATCGCCCACAACAAGACGCTCGCGGCGCAGCTCTGCAACGAGTTCCGGGAGTTCTTCCCGGACAACGCCGTCGAGTACTTCGTCTCCTACTACGACTACTACCAGCCCGAGGCGTACGTCCCGGCTCAGGACCTCTACATCGAGAAGGACTCCTCGATCAACGAGGAGATCGACCGGTTGCGGCACTCGGCCACGGCCGCCCTGTTCGCGCGCCGCGACGTGATCGTGGTGGCGAGCGTGTCGTGCATCTACGGCCTCGGCTCACCGGACAAGTACGACGCCCAGGTGGTGCTCCTGAAGCGGGGCGACATGGTGGACCGCGACCAGGTGCTGCGCAAGCTCGTGGACAACCAGTACACGCGCAACGACCAAGCGCTCGGCCGGGGCTCCTTCCGAGTGCGTGGCGAGACGCTGGAGGTCTTCCCCGCCTACGCCGAGACGGCGTACCGGGCCGTCTTCTTCGGCGACGAGATCGAGCAGGTGCAGCACTTCGACCCGCTCACGGGGGAGGTCTACGCGGAGCTCGAGCACGCGGGAATCTGGCCGGCCACCCACTACGCCACCGACCGGCCGACGATCGAGCGCGCCATAGGCGAGATCCGCGACGAGCTCGAGCAGCGCACCAAGGAGCTCGAGGGCCAGGGCAAGCTTCTCGAGTCGCACAGGCTTCGCCAGCGGACCCAGTTCGACATGGAGATGCTTCGCGAGCTCGGCTTCTGCAACGGAATCGAGAACTACTCGCGGATCCTTGACGGCCGGCGGGCCGGCGAGCGGCCCTACTGCCTGCTCGACTTCTTCCCCGGGGACTTCATCTGCTTCATCGACGAATCGCACCAGACCGTCCCCCAGATCGGGGGCATGTACGAGGGCGACCGCTCGCGCAAGACGACGCTCGTCGAGTACGGCTTCCGCCTGCCGAGCGCGCTGGACAATCGTCCACAGACCTTCGACGAGTTCCTCGAGCGCACGCCGCAGATCGTCTTCGTCTCGGCCACGCCGGGCGACTTCGAGCGCAACCACTCCACGCGGATCGTGGAGCAGATCGTGCGGCCCACCGGGATCGTCGACCCCGAGGTCGCGGTGCGCGAGACGAAGAACCAGATCGACGACCTGATGAACGAGATCCGCGAGCGGGTCGAGTCGGGGGAGCGGACGCTCGTCACCACGCTGACCAAGAAGATGGCCGAGGACCTGACGGACTACCTGCTCGAGTACGGCTTCAAGGTTCGGTATCTCCACTCCGAGGTGGACACCCTCGAGCGGATCCGGATCATCAGGGAGCTCCGTCTGGGCGAGTTCGACGTGCTCGTCGGCGTCAACCTGCTGCGCGAGGGTCTCGACCTGCCGGAGGTGTCGCTGATCGGCATCCTCGACGCCGACAAGGAGGGCTTCCTGCGGGGCGAGACCTCGCTCATCCAGACGATCGGCCGCGCCGCCCGCAACGTGCGCGGCACGGTGATCATGTACGCCGACAAGGAGACCCAAGCGATGCGGAACGCCATCGGGGAGACGGACCGCCGCCGCGCCATCCAGGTCGCCTACAACGAGGAGCACGGGATCACGCCGGAGACCGTGCGCAAGGGGATCTCTGACATCACGGACTTCCTGGCACTCGAGTCGAAGGTGCCGACCGGCTCGGGCAGGCGCGCGCGTGAGCGGCGCGCCCAGGGGATGTCCGCCGAGGAGATCACGCGCACGATCGTCGAACTCGAGGAGGAGATGCTGGCCGCTGCCGACGATCTCCGCTTCGAGTACGCGGCCAAGCTGCGCGACGAGATAAAGGCCCTGCGCCGAGAGTTCGACGAGCTGCAGACGACGTAGTGGAACGCCGGGAAATCGAGCGGACGGACTTTCCCACCTCGAAGGAGGGCTACGACCCGGCCGAGGTCGAACGGCACCTCCGGCGGGTCGCCGACGCGGTCGAGGAGCTGCGGCGCGGGGGCGGGTCGCTCGCGGGCGCGGCGGCCGAGCAGGTGCGGGAGATCGTGGAGGCGGCGGAGCGATCCGCGCATGAGGTCGGGGAGCAGGCCCGGCGCGATGCGGACGCCGTCCGGACGGCCGCCGAGTCGGACGCCGCGGCGCTGAGGGCGCGCGTCCGGGAGGCGGTCGGCACGCTCGAAGACCGGGCCGACGCGGTGGAGCGAGATCTCGGTGGTCTCGTCGAGCGGCTGCGTTCGACCGTCGACGGCATCGTGAGGCGCCTCCGCGAGAGCGCGGGCGAGCTCTCCTCGGAACTCGAAGGCCTGCGCGCCGTGCCCGCGTCTGTGAGCGCGACGGGGGAGCCTTCCCCCGAGCCCGCCGTCCCGGAAGCCGAGCCGCCCGAGCCGGAGTTAGAGCCGGAGCCGGTCGCGGAGGGCCAGGAGACGCCGGGGGAGGGGCACGAGGGCGCCCGCCTGATCGCCCTCAACATGGCCCTCGACGGGATCCCACGCGAGGAGACGGCGCGCTACCTCGAGGAGAACTTCGAGCTCGAGGACGCGAAGGCGATCCTGGACGAGGTCTACGCCCGCGTGGGCTAGGCGGTGACGGGCGACGCCAGCTCGATCAGCACGGAGTCCGGATCGCGCACATATGCCACGTCCTGACCCCAGGGCTTGGTCTGGGGCGCGGTGACAGGGTCGGCGCCCTCCCGCACGGCGCGCTCGTAGGCCCCCTCAACGTCCTCGGTCACGAGGCAGACCTCGAAGGCCGGGGGATGACCGTCGGGCCCGGCGGGGCGGAGCGTGGCCGGCAGGTTGGCTGCCGCCAGATCGTGGGCGGCGAAGGCGAGCGCGGTCGCGCCGGTCTCCATCTCGGCATACTGGCCGCTCTCGTGCAGGAACCGCCGCCGAAGCTGGAAGGCCCGCTCATAGAAATTCACGGAGCTTGCGACATCCTTGACGTACAAGATCGTGTACCCGAACCGCATGGGCGTTCCAAGGTAGCTGCGACGCCCGGATCGCGCCAGGCCCGGCTCTAGACTCGGAGCGGTGACTCCGCAGGAGCAGATCGTCGTCTCCGGCGCGCGCGAGCACAACCTCAGGGACCTGCACCTGCGGATGCCGCGGAACGCGCTGATCGTGATCACCGGGCTCTCGGGCTCGGGCAAGTCGAGCCTCGCCTTCGACACGATCTACGCCGAGGGCCAGCGCCGCTACGTGGAGTCGCTCTCGGCCTACGCCCGTCAGTTCCTGGGCCAGATGGACAAGCCGGACGTGGACTCGATCGAGGGTCTCTCGCCCGCCATCTCGATCGACCAGAAGACCACCTCGCGCAACCCGCGCTCCACCGTGGGGACCGTCACCGAGATCTACGACTACCTGCGCCTGCTCTGGGCCCGGGTGGGGCACCCGCACTGCTACAACTGCGGCCGCCCGATCGAGGCCCAGTCGGCCGAGCAGATCCTCGATCAGGTTATGACCCTGCCGGAGGGCACCAAGTTCATGGTGCTGGCGCCGGTCGTGCGCGGCCGCAAGGGGGAGTACCGGGACCTGCTCGAGGAGCTGCGCGGCGAGGGCTTCACCCGCGTCCGGGTCGACGGCGAGCTGCGCCGGCTCGAGGAGGAGATCGTGCTGGACAAGAAGTTCAAGCACGACATCTCGGTGGTGATCGACCGGCTCGTGATGCGGCCGGACCTGCGCAAGCGGCTGGCGGACTCGATCGAGACCGCCGTGGCCCGCGCCGAGGGGATCGTGGACATCGAGGACGTGGAGAGCGCCAGCGTCACGACCTACTCGGATCGCTTCATGTGCCTCAACTGCGGCACCAGCATGCCCGAGCTCGAGCCGCGCATGTTCTCCTTCAACTCGCCCCACGGGGCCTGCCCTCGATGCACCGGGCTGGGCTCGCAGATGGAGATCGACCCCGAGCTGATCGTCCCGGACCCGGGGCTGTCGCTCAACGAGGGCGCCATCCTGCCCTGGTCCACGAGCGCCTCCAGCTACTACGAGCAGATGACCCAGGCGATCGCCGAGAAGTGGGAGATCGACATGGACACGGCCTGGGAGGACCTGCCGGAGGAGGCTCGGGACACGTTCCTCTTCGGCACGGACGGCGAGCGGGTCTACATCTCCTACCGCAACCGCTACGGCCGCAGGCGGTCCTACATGACCCGCTTCGAGGGCATCGTGCCGAACCTGGAACGCCGCTATCGGGAGACCGACTCAGACTGGTCGCGGGAGAAGATCGAGGAGTACATGTCCGTGCGGCCCTGCCCGGAGTGCCGGGGGACGCGGCTGCGGCCGGAATCGCTGGCCGTGCGGGTCGGTGGGCTCGGGATCCATGAGTTCACGCGCATGTCCGCGCGGCGGGCGCTCCAGTGGGTGGGCGCGCTCGAGCTGTCGGAGACGGAGCGTCAGATCGCGCGCCTCATCCTGCGCGAGATCGACGAGCGGCTGCGCTTCCTCGACAACGTCGGCGTCGGCTACCTGTCGCTCGACCGCGCCGCGGCCACGCTGTCGGGCGGCGAGGCACAGCGAATCCGGCTGGCGACCCAGATCGGCTCCTCGCTCGTGGGCGTGCTGTACATCCTCGACGAGCCGTCGATCGGCCTCCACCAGCGCGACAACGCCCGGCTGATCGCCACGCTCGAGCGGCTGCGCGACCTCGGCAACACGGTGATCGTGGTGGAGCACGACGAGGGCACGATGCGCGCGGCCGACCACATCGTGGACCTCGGCCCGGGAGCCGGCGAGCACGGGGGGTATCTCGTGGCCGAGGGCCCGCCGGCGGCGATCATCGACGCGCCCGACTCTCTCACCGGGCAGTACCTCGCCGGAAAGCAGCAGATCCCGATCCCCCGCAGGCGGCGCCGGCCCAGCGGCTACATCGAGCTGGAGGGCGCCTCCCAGCACAACCTCCAGGACATCGACGTGAAGGTTCCCCTGGGCGTGCGCTGCTGCGTGACCGGTGTGTCGGGGTCGGGCAAGTCGACGCTGGTCAACGAGATCCTCTTCAAGGCCGTCGCCAACCGCCTGCACAAGGCCAAGCAGCGTCCGGGCGCTCACCGGCGCGTGCGGGGGCTCGAGCAGATCGACAAGATCATCAACATCGACCAGTCGCCGATCGGCCGCACTCCGCGCTCGAATCCGGCTACCTACATCGGGCTCTTCGACCACATCCGCGAGCTCTTCTCGAAGACACAGGAGGCGCGGGCCCGCGGCTACAAGCCGGGACGGTTCTCCTTCAACGTGAAGGGCGGGCGCTGCGAGGTCTGCCGCGGGGACGGCCAGATCAAGATCGAGATGCACTTCCTGCCCGACGTCTACGTGCCGTGCGAGCAGTGTCACGGCAAGCGCTACAACCGCGAGACGCTCGAGGTGCGGTTCAAGGGGCGGACGATCGCCGATGTGCTCGAGATGCCGGTGGAGGAGGCCCTCGACTTCTTCCGCCACATCCCGAAGATCAAGCGCCGCCTCCAGGCGCTGAACGACGTGGGCCTCGACTACATCCGACTCGGCCAGCCGGCCACCACGCTGTCGGGCGGGGAGGCGCAGCGCGTGAAGCTGGCGTCCGAGCTATGCAAGGTCGCCACCGGCCGCACCCTCTACATCCTCGATGAGCCCACCACGGGCCTCCACTTCGCGGATGTTCAGCGACTGCTTGAGATGCTCGATCGGCTCGTGGGGGGCGGCAACACTGTGGTCGTGATCGAGCACAACCTCGACGTGATCAAGACCGCCGACCGGATCATCGACCTCGGCCCCGAGGGCGGCGAGGAGGGCGGCCTCGTGGTCGCCCACGGCACGCCGGAGCAGGTGGCCGCCGCCGACGAATCCCACACCGGCGGCTTCCTGCGCCGGATCGTCGAGCCGGCCCGGCGGCGACGGGCACGAGTCCCCGCCGCCGCCTGAGCGCCCTCCTAGCAGGACACGACGATGTGGAACGAGCGGTCCGTGATCGCGCCTCCGGCGTTCCTCGTCACTACGCGCACGCCGTTGGCGTTCGTCGCAACCTGGGAGACGTTGGTCATGCCGCCGCCGGGCGGGGCAGCCGACTCGTCGCCGATCGTCGCCACGTAGGCGCACGCCCGCACGTCGCGGTCGAAGACGACCTGGTACTGGCCGTTGCCGGTGCGGGAAGTGCTCGTGACGCCGCGACCGCGGACCAGCGCCCCGTTGGGGCCTACCACGGCGTGGTGCGCGAGCCCCTCGCCGACCGCGGCGCGGGGCACGGTCTCCAGGGTCGACTCCTTGATCGCCCCGCCGCCGAAGCCGTTCCGCTTCGCCTCTTGGCCGCGGAGCGTGCCGTCCTTGAAGTCGCGGTTGCGGATCGAGCCGTCCTGGATCTCGCGGCTGTCGATCGAGCCGGTTGCGAGGCCGTAGGACACCCCGCCCAGGGATACGAACAGTGCCACGCCCGCCACGACCATGGCGGGCGAGGGAAGGCGCAGGAAGCGCTTCATGCCCGTTCAACCTCCCATTGTCGGGTTCCGTTCCTCACCCGAGAACACGGCCCGCGGCGGCCGGGTGCGCTCTCAAGCCCGGGAAGCGATCACCCGGTCCGCCCGGCGCTTCAGCGCTCCGGGCAGTGCCTGCCCGATCGGACCGCGGTGGTCCGCCACCCAGCGATAGCCCCGCTCCGCCGCGCGGGGGAAGCGGGCGAACAGGCCTGCTAGCGGCTCGCCGCCCGGCAGCTCGCGGAGGAGCGGCGCAAAGGCGGCGCCGGCCGAGATGACCTGGCCGCCGGGTCGGACGAGGTGCCAGGAAGCCATGCGTTCTTCCTCGGCCATGCCGGGCAGAAGCCGTTCGGCCGCGGGCCCCTGGAGCGCGACGGGTTGCAGCGCGCGGCGCCGATCCCAGGCGAGCAGGGCCGCCACGCACGCTCGGCAGAAGCCGCAGTCCGCGTCGTAGAGAACCAGCGGACGGTCCACGCAGGCGACGCTAGCGGCCGCCCGCTCTGAAAGGCTGTGACCGTGGGCGAGGCTTTGCGCCACGCGAGGCTCTACGCGCAGAAGTGGCGCTGGTACGAGCGCAACTCCCTCCCCTGGAACCGTCTGCGCATCCACCGGGAGTTCATGCGAAGGGAGGCCTTCGTCCGGTGGCCGGTCCAGGGCAACGTGCTCGAGATGCTCCGCGAGGGCCGCCTCGAGCTCGGCCGCCACGTCCTGCTCGAGCCGAACGTCTGGCTGAGCGCCCCGGGACAGGCGCGGATCCGGATCGGACAGGGCACGTTCCTCAACATCGGGGTGATGGTCGCCGCGGCCGAGCTCGTCGAGATCGGCGACCCCTGCATGCTCGCCAACGGCTGCTGCGTGAGCGACGCGCGCCACCGCTTCGACGACCCCGACAAGCCGGTGCCGTGGCAGGGGTTCACGAGCAAGGGACCCACCCGCCTGGGCGACAACGTCTGGTGCGGCGCGAACGTGGTTGTCACCACCGGGGTCACCGTCGGCGAGCGCTGCGTGATCGGGGCGAACAGCGTAGTGACCGCGGACCTACCGCCCCGCTCGATCGCGGCCGGCGCCCCTGCGCGGGTGCTGAAGCCGATCGAGAATCGAGGCTGACCGGCCGCCTACGAGGCGGGCGGAGGGCTGAAAGATCGAGCGTTTCGCTAAGGCCCGGATCCGGTTCGGAAGCAGAAGCCCGCAGCCTGGCGTGCAGATCGTAGTCGCCGATCTGGTCGAGATCGGCGACTACTGCATGTTCGCCCACGGTCCGTCGTAGCGAGGCGAGCCATCACTTCGACGCCCTAAATGCTGGTGCCGTGGTAGGGCTTCACTGGCAAGGGCCATCCCGATTGGAGACCCGTCTGGTGTGACGCCCTGCGTGGTGATCACACCCGTGTGACGGGTTGGGGAATGCTAGGTGATCGGAGAAGTGGTCGCATCCTACACATCATCGCGATTGTCGACTGCAGCCGAAGCGACAGCGGCGGGTCGGAACTCGAGCTAGCGTGACGCTGACTCAGCCGCCGTTAGTCCCTAAGGGCGCTCGCGGGATGCCACGCGAACGCGGTGCATCGCGAGTTCCCGAGTCTCCGTTCAGACCCGGGTGAGGGTGCGGGCGAGCTGACGGCGAGGACTCACCGTGAGACGAGCCGTTCAAAGCGTGGTTGCTTCGGGGGATGACAATGGCCCGACGCGCGCGTCGGTCGTTGATCCCGGACAAACGGGTCGCCGGCTGCCGTTCCATGGCCGACCGGTGCTTGGACCGGGGCGACCCCGTCTGATCAGGCGCCGCTTCCGCCCTACCCTCTCGTTTCTGGGGGGCGCCAGCACCGTGCCTGTCGAGCTCCTTCGACATCGAAGCTCCCCGCCCCAATAGGAGGGCAGCCACGGCGGCAAGCGGCAGTAGGAAGCCCACCCCAATAGCCACTAAGTGGATCCGCCCCTCCTTAGTCAGTGCTGACACAGCAAGTCCTCCCTCGGGATCAACGACGGAGGGAGCGCCGTTCGCCGACGCG
>JBKPFJ010000215.1:0-14423 GCA_046728795.1 Actinomycetota bacterium
GGCCCAGGCGGTCGCCGCGCAGGATCCCGACGCGGTCGTCTACGCCGGGGCCACGGAGCCGGGCGCGGTTCGGGTCCTGGGCGAGATCGGGGACCGGCGACCCGACGTGCGCCTGGTCGCCTCGGGAGGCTTCGCGGCCCCCCGCGACGCGGGCTTCCCGAGCGAGTCGCGGCGCGCGTTGGAGGTTCTCGCCCCCGTGCATCCGGCCGACCGCTACCCGCCGGAGGGCCGCAGGGTGCTGAGGGAAATGTCCCACGACGGCCGGCCCGCCCGCCCGGAGGCGCTCTACGGCTACCAGGCGATGCGGCTGGTCCTGGATGCCGTGCGCCGGGCGGGAGGCGACCGCTCGCGGGTGATCAGGGCCGCGCTCCGGCCCGGGCCCCGCAGGTCGGTGATCGGTCCGTACTCGGTTCGGCCGCGGGGCGACGTCGTCGGGCCCGGCTTCACCCGGTACACGGTCAGGTCGGCCGGCGCGCTGCTCGACGTGCTGAGGCCCTGACCCGGTCGGAAGCGCGCGTTAAGGAAAGATGGAGCTTTGTTGCGCCGCGCGTCAGATCCACGCGTATCTGTCTAGGATGCCGCCCCTGGCAGTCACTTTCTAGGAGGGACATTTTGCGAGTGCGCAGCTTTGCAGTGCTCGGCTGCCTCCTCGGTGCCAGCGCGTTCGGCGTAGCCGCGTGCGGTGGCGACGAGGAAACTGGCGGCGGGGGAGGTCAGACCGTATCCGGGTCGACGCTGACGGTCTATTCGAGCCTTCCCTTCCAGGGCACGTCGAAGGAGCAGTCAGAGGCCGTCGTGAACGGCGAGAAGCTTGCCCTCAAGCAGGTCAACAACAAGGTCGGCAAGTACAAGATCAAGTACGTCTCGCTCGACGACTCGACGGCGCAGAACCCCGGCACGGCCGACGAGGCGCAGACGGCTCAGAACGCCCGCAAGGCCGTTCAGGACAAGGGGACGATCTTCTACCTCGGCGAGTTCAACTCGGGCGGGACCAAGGTCTCGCTGCCGATCCTGAACAAGGCCGGGATCCCGCAGATCAGCCCGTCGAACACCTACGTCGGACTGACCACGAACAAGCCTGGTTCGGAGCCGGGTGAGCCGCAGAAGTACTACCCGGCCGGCACGCGGACCTACGCGCGCGTGGTGCCCGCCGACGACATCCAGGGCGCGGCGCTGGCCACGGTCATGAAGGAGGACGGCTGCAAGTCCGTCAACATCTTCAACGACAAGACCACGTACGGCGCCGGCCTGGCGCGCAACATCGAGATGTCGGCCGAGGACCAAGGCATCAAGGTCGACGGCAACGACGGCACCGACAAGTCGTCGGCCAACTACCGCTCGCTGGCGGCGAAGATCAAGGCCGACTGCTTCGTGGGCTCCGGCGTGACCGGCGAGAACTACGTCCAGGTGTTCAAGGACGCGGCGGCCGCCTGCCCGAACTGCAAGCTCTACGGCCCGGACGGGGTCGCCGAGGAGGCGTTCACGAACCCGAAGAAGGGCGGCATCCCCGCCGACGTCGGCGCTCGCACCAAGGTGACGGTCGCCACGCTCGGGCTCCAGGAGTTCAAGCGCCGCAAGAACGCGCAGGCGGAGAGGTTCTTCTCGGACTTCCAGAAGAGCTACAACGACCCAACGCCGGACCCGTACGCCATCTACGGCTACGAGACGATGAGCCTGGCCCTCGACACGCTCAAGGGCGCCGGGGACAAGGCCAACGACCGCAAGGCGGTGGCCGACCAGCTCATCAACAAGACCAAGAACCGCCAGAGCGTCCTCGGCACGTACTCGATCGACAAGAACGGCGACACGTCGCTGACGGACTACGGCCTGTACGTCATCAAGGACGGCCTGCCCACCTTCGACAAGGTGATCAAGGCGTCCAGTTCGTCGGGCTAGGCAGGTACTGAGTATGGACGCTTCGGGGGCGGGCATGACGCCCGCCCCCGAGTGCGTTTAGGATGCGCGCGAGGGAGACTTGGAAGCTGCATCGGAAGCCAGCTCTGTAGGCGCAGTCGTCAGGCCCCGCCGTGCCGACGCGGTGCGTGACGCGATCTCGAAGTACGGCCTGATCGTCCTGCTGGTGGGCTTCCCCCTCTACTTCGTCGTCACCGACCTCATCAACGACGGAAACGTGGTGCGGATCGGCAACAACCTCGTCGCCGGCGTCTCGAACGGGGCCATCTGGGCGCTCGTGGCGCTCGGCTACACGATGGTCTACGGCATCATCGAGCTGATCAACTTCGCCCACGGCGACGTGTTCATGATCGGCTCGCTGGTCTCGTTCGGGCTGTGGGGCACGCTCGGGCTGACGCTCAGCACGGGCACGGGTGGCCTCGTCGTCGGACTGCTGTTCACGATGCTCGTGGCGATGGTGGCCACCGGCTCGCTCAACGTGATGATCGAACGCGTGGCCTACCGGCCGTTACGCAACGCACCGAAGCTGGCGCCGCTGATCACGGCCGTCGGCTTCTCGTTCATCCTCCAGAACGTCGGCATTCTCTGGATCGGCGGCTCCCAGCGCGGCGTGCCGGACCTGGTTCACTCCCAGCAGGACGTGTTCAACATCGGCGGAGTGGTCGTCGAGCGCGGCGACCTGCTGGCGATCGCCGTCACCGTCCCGCTGGTGCTGCTGCTCACGACCTTCGTCGGGCAGAGCCGCCTCGGGAAGGCCATGCGCGCGACCGCGCAGGACCCCGAGGCCGCGCGGCTGATGGGGATCAACGTCGACACCACGATCTCTCTCACCTTCCTGCTCGGCGGCCTCCTGGCCGGGGCCGCCGGCCTCGTCTATGCGGTCTACCAGACGACGATCTGGTTCTTCCAGGGCTTCACGGCCGGCCTGATCGCGTTCACCGCGGCTGTCATGGGCGGCATCGGCAACCTCCGCGGGGCGGTGCTCGGCGGCGTGATCATCGGCTGCATCCAGCAGATCTCCGACAACCGGATCGGTAACGAGTGGACGCCGGCGGTGGTGTTCGCCTTCCTCATCCTGATCATGGTCTTCCGCCCGCAGGGGCTGCTTGGGGAGGAGACGCGCGAGGCCGGATGAGCAAGCTGCTCCGACTCCGGGAGGACCCGCGCGTGAGCTTCGCCATCGCGGCGCTCGTCATCGTCGCAGTGGCGATGTTCCCGCTGTTCAAGCCTCCGCTCGACGGCCTCACCGACGACGTCGTCCTCGCCCTGGTCTACGTGGTGTTCGCGCTCGGGCTGAACATCGTCGTGGGCTTCGCGGGGCTGCTGGACCTCGGCTACGTGGCCTTCTACGCCTTCGGCGCCCTCGCCACCGGCTGGTTCATGTCGGACTTCTACTCGAAGGTGAACGGGCAGAAGGGAGTCCACGTCGGCGTCAGCAAGTTCACGGGGTCGCTGCCGGGCATCCACCTCAACTTCCTGCTCGTGATCATCCTGGTGATCGTCATCACAGTCGCGGTCGGTGTGATCATCGGCTTGCCCACGCTGCGACTGCGCGGCGACTACATCGCGATCGTCACCCTCGCCTTCGGCGAGATCATCGGGCGCTTCGCCCAGAACGGCGACACGCTCGAGATCAGCGGCTACAAGTTCTCCAACGGGCGCCAGTCGATCTCCCCGATCGACCAGATCGACCTGCCGGGGTTGACCCAGTTCGACTCGGCCACGGATCTGCGCCCGTTCTACTGGACCGCGCTCGCGCTCGCCCTGGTGACGCTGTTCGTGAACTTCCGCCTTCGCGACTCGCGCCTCGGCCGGGCCTGGGTGGCGCTGCGTGAGGATGAGGTCGCGGCGGCCAGCATGGGCGTGCCGCTCGTTAGGACCAAGCTGCTGGCGTATGGGATCGGGGCGGGATTCGGCGGCATCGCCGGCGCCTTCCTCGGCAGCTACCTCA
Organism: Actinomycetota bacterium; assembly: GCA_046728795.1. Taxonomy (GTDB): domain Bacteria; phylum Actinomycetota; class Thermoleophilia; order Solirubrobacterales; family Thermoleophilaceae; genus JBKPFJ01. The sequence goes on from JBKPFJ010000215.1 coordinate 3,866, forward strand.
ACTCGGTCAACGCCACACAGTTCCAGTTCGGTTTCTCGATCTTCATCCTTGCCATGGTGATCCTGGGCGGCCTCGGAAGCATCTGGGGGGTGGTGATCGGAGCCGTCGCCCTGGCGTTCGTGAATAACCGGCTGATCCCGGACGTCCTGAACGACGTGCCGGAAAAGCTGGGCCTCAACTTCGCCGTCACGGACCTCTCGTTCGGCGTCTTCGGCTTCCTCCTCGTGCTGATGATGGTGCTGCGACCCCAGGGGCTGCTTCCAGAGCGAAGACGGCAGATCGAGCTCACGGAGGGCGTCGGCTTCAGCGATGAATCCGTCTTCGAGGCGCGTGCATGACCACGACCGGCGAGCCCGAGCTGCAGCGCCCCTCCGGAGTGACCGGCGACGGCGACGGCGCGCTGCTCCATGCGGCGGACATCTCGAAGATCTTCGGCGGCCTGGTGGCCGTAGACGACGTCTCGTTCTCGATCGCCCCGCGCTCGATCGTCTCGATCATCGGCCCGAACGGCGCGGGCAAGACCACCTTCTTCAACATGCTCACGGGGCTCTACAAGCCGAGCCTCGGATTGATCAGCTTCGACGGCCGCGACGTCACCGGCAAGCGGCCCGACGTGATCCTCAAGATGGGGGTGGCACGCACCTTCCAAAACATTCGCCTTTTCGCCACCATGTCGGCCGTCGAGAACGTGATGGTCGGTCAGCACGCCCGGATGGAGGCCGGCATCTTCGGCACCATCCTGCGAACCCGCGGCGTGCGGCGCGAGGAGGAGCAGACGCGGGAGCGGGCTCGCGAGATGCTGGCCTACGTGGGACTGCGACAGAGCGAGTTCGACCAGATCTCGATCAACCTCTCGTATGGCGACCAGCGCCGGGTGGAGATCGCCCGCGCCCTGGCGTCGGGCCCCAAGCTGCTGCTCCTCGACGAGCCGACGGCCGGGATGAACCCACAGGAGTCGAGGCAGCTGACCCAGTTCATGGAGCAGCTCCGCGAGGAGCGCGATCTGGCGATTCTGCTGATCGAGCACGACATGAAGGTGGTGATGGGCGTCTCCGAGCGCATCACGGTGCTCGACCACGGCCAGAAGATCGCGGAGGGCCCGCCCCAGGAGATCCGGGAGAATCCGCGGGTCGTCGAGGCCTACCTCGGGAAGAAGGCCTGATGGCGCTCCTCGAGCTCCACGACGTCCACACCTTCTACGGCAACATCGAGGCGCTGAAGGGCGTGAGCCTCGAGGTCGAGGAGGGCGAGATCGTGACGCTGATCGGCTCGAACGGGGCCGGCAAGTCGACGACGCTGCGCTCGATCTCCGCGCTGACGCCGCCGCGCCAGGGGTCGATCGTATTCGAGGGCGACCAGATCGGCGAGACGGCGCCGCAGGACATCGTTCGCCGGGGTATCTCGCAGGCGCCGGAGGGGAGGCATTGCTTCCAGCGCATGACCGTGCGCGAGAATCTGGAGCTCGGGGCCTACCTGCGCAAGGACGGCAACGTCGGGCGCGACCTCGACCGCGTATTCACGCTGTTCCCGCGGCTCAAGGAGCGAGAGCGTCAGAAGGCGGGCACGATGTCGGGCGGCGAGCAGCAGATGCTCGCGATCGGCAGAGCACTGATGGCCGACCCCGATCTGCTGCTGCTCGACGAACCCTCGATGGGCATCGCCCCGGTGCTCGTGGAGCGCATCTACGAGACCATCGTGGAGATCAACCGCCAGGGCACGACGATCCTGCTGGTCGAGCAGAACGCCAACTTCGCGCTCGAGGTCTCGAAGCGCGGCTACGTGCTCGAGACCGGCACCATCGCTATCAGCGACCGCTCGGAAGCGCTTCGCGACAACCCCGACGTCCAGCGCGCCTACCTCGGCGGATGACCGTCATCGCGCTCATCGGCTCGAAGGCACTCTGGCTGCTTTACGCCTGGCTGCTCTCGGCGATCGCAACCCAGTACCTGTCGAGCCGCAAGGGCTACGGGGAGCAGGTCGGCCTGCTGTTCGGGCTACTCCTGAGCGTGGTGGGGGTGATCATCTGGCTCCTCTGGCCGGCGCGGTCCGACTCCCGCTGGAAGCTCCAGGGCCCCTTCGGACGGCGGAAGGGTAAGACCGTCGCCGAGGCCAGGGCCGAGCACGAGACTGGGACGGGAAGCGCCGGCTCGTGACCGACCTTCCGATCGCGATTGAGAACCTCTCGATCGCCTACTACTACCCGCTGATAGTGCTCGCCCTGGGCGCGGTCGTCCTCTCCGTGGTGGCGACCGGGATGAGGTCGCGGGAGAGCCAGGAGCGCTTCCGCGGCTACGCGTTCCTTGCGGCGCTCGGCAGTGGTGCCTGGTCCATCGTGATCATCATCGCCGCGGCGGCGAACTTTCCGAATCAGACGTGGGACATGATTCGGATCGTGTTCATCATCTCCGTCTTCTTCGGGCTGCTGATCGCGATCTGCTTCGGTGTGCGGATGGGCTACCGCCGCATTCGAGGCCTCTGACGCCCCGCGCGCGCCCGGAAAAGCAGCGCTACGACCCCATGCCCGGGGTGGTCTCCCTGCCCGGCTTCCTCTATCGCAAGCTGGGGCGCCGGGGTCGCCGTGCGGTGTTGCTGGGCGGGACCGTGCTCCTGATCGTAGCCGCGGTCACCACCGCCCTGCTGGTCCCGGTGATCACCGAGAACAAGCGCGAGCAGGCCGCGCGCGACCGCAGGGAGGCCGCCCTGAGCGCGGCTCGGGAGCACCGGCGGCTCGTCCGCGAGTCGCGCCCTCGCAGGGGGCGTTTCCCGGCCGGGGCCTCATCGCTGGCGTTCCTGGAGTCCGCGATCACGCGCGACGCTCGAGCCCGCGTCGCGAGCGGCGAGCTCAGGACGCCGGTTCGCCGGACCGACTGCCACACGCTCGGCGAGCGCCGTGGCCTGATCGTGCTCGCGTGCCTGGCGGTGACGAGTGACATCAAGGGCCCGGCGACCTCCGGCGGGCGGATCGGCTACCCCTACCAGGCGGCCTTCGATCCGGCGCGAGGGCGCTACGCGTTCTGCAAGACGAGCGGCAGGCCGGCGGAGGGTTTCCTGACGCGTAGCGGGGATGTCCCCGTGCCGCACGCCTGCGGGGGCTGACCTAACCGCAGCGCGGGTCGAGCGGAACCGAGGGGAAGTGCGAGGTGTCGGGATGCAGGGGCCTCGGGTTCTCCTTGCACCACACGTAGCGCCGGGCGCCGAGATCCGCACGGCCCCGGAAGCGATAGCCGCTCTCGAGGCGCCGCCCCAGCACCCGGTGGCTCGAAAGCTCGACGAAGCAGTTGTAGGAGGCCTGCGTCGCGGTCGAGACGCGCAGCGGGCGGCAGTCGGTGCCGCGGATCGACCCCTCGAGGCTGCCCGCGGAGATACGGGCGCGCACGTCGTGGCTGATCGCCTCCGAGAGCGAGCCGGAGGTCACGGCCAAGGCGGCCGGCCGCGTGAGGCCGCCCGCTCGGCGGGCTGCCCGGACGTCGCTCGGCGGCATGCCGATGGTGTGGGGGCGCTGGTCGAGGCGGAGGGCGCGCAGGCGGGCTCGCAACGACGCCTGCTCCGCGCGCCGGGCCTCGGCGGCCCCCTCGCGCTTCGTGCGTTCGAAGCTCGGGAAGCCCACGACCGCGACCACCGCCAGTGCGCCCGCGACAAGCCCCACGGCGAGGCGTCCGCGCCGGCCCAGCATCCGCCACAGGCGGCGCGGCAGCGCCACGAGTGCGGGCAGTGGATCGAAGCGCTCCTTGCGCCCGGGCGCGGTCGCGGCCTCCGCCTCGGCCTCGCGCTCGAAGATGGCGCGCACCTCTTCCCGTGTGGCGGAACGTGCGGCCGACCACGGGTCGCGTTCGTTCACCATTCGTCCGTGCCGAATGTACAGCGCGCCGGGCTCGTGTCCGCCATCTGGTTGTTAACGGTCGGTTGTGGTGGGGGAGACGGGGGCGGCGAGGCCGCGGCAGGCGCGCGACACGCGCTCGAGCGCTATTACACCGCTCTCGCCGCCGGCGACGGGCAGTCCGCCTGCCGGCTGCTCACGGGGAGCCGCCGTCGCTCGCTGGACGAGCCCCCCGGCCGCTGCCCCAAGGACGTGCTGCGCGAGGGAGCGGGCATCGAATCGCCCCGCGACGCCGGGATCTCCCGGGTGCGTGCGGACGGGGATGGGGCGACGGCGCGAGTGACGACGTCCCAGGGCCACGGCGCGGCGGAGCACAGCGTCTCGCGCGTCGTCCGTCTGCGCCGCACTGAGGACGGCTGGCGGATCGCGGGTTAGCGCCCGGTCGCCGCGCGCAGCGCGTCCTCGAGGTCCGGGCGACGGAACTCGTAACCAAGCTCGGTGAGGCGGGCGGGCACCATCCGAACGCCGGTGGTCACGACGGTCGCCATTTCGCCGTAGAGCAGGCCAACCGCCGGGCCGGGCACCGGCGCCACCGCGGGCCGGTGGAGGACGCGTCCGAGCGCGCGCGAGAACTCCCGGTTGGTCGCGGGCTCGGGCGCGCTCACGTTCACCGGCCCGGATGCGGCGTCCGTCTCGAGACAGAAGGCCTGGGCCCCGGCCACGTCGTTCAGATGCACCCAGGGGACGTACTGGCGTCCCCCCGCCACGGGCCCGCCAAGGCCAAGCTTGAAGAAGGGGAGCATCCTCGCGAGCGCGCCACCCGAGCCGCTCAGAACCACACCCGTCCGCGTCGTGACCACGCGCAGGCCGTGGTCCTCGGCCCGGCGCGCCTCCGCCTCCCAGTCTTGCACCACGCCCGCGAGGAAATCGTCCCCCGCCGGCGCCGACTCGTCGACGGGCTCGTCTCCGCGCGCGCCATAGAAGCCGCTCGCCGACTGCGAGATGAGCACGGCCGGGCGCTCCGGTGGCGGCAGGGCGGCCACCGCGGCCACCAGATTTCGGGTGCCGAGCACGCGCGAGTCGCGGATCTCGCGCTTCGCGCGCTGCGACCAGCGCTGGTCCAGCGGCTCGCCGAGCAGGTGGATCACAGCGTCGCGGCCGCGCAGCCCCTCGGCGGGCGCCGGCGCCTGCTTGGGCGCCCGCCACTCGACGGCGTCTACCCGAAGCGCGTCGCGGGCGCGGCCCGCATCGCGCGACAGCGCCGTGACCTCGTCGCCGCGCTCGCGGAGCCTGCGCACGACCTCGCGGCCGATCATCCCCGTGGCGCCGGTGACGGCTATCCGCACTACGTCGCCGGCAGCGGCTGACGTCGCGAGGAGCCGCTGCGCTCCGCCTCCTCGGCAACGGCATCGGCCACGCGCCGGCTCACGTCGCGGTGGAACACGCTCGGCACGATGTAGTCCTCGTCGAGCTCGTCGTCGGACACCGTGGCGGCGATTCCGCGCGCAGCGGCGAGCTTCATCTCCTCCGTGATCGCCGGCGCCCGCACGTCGAGTGCGCCGCGGAAGACCCCGGGGAAAGCGAGCACGTTGTTGATCTGGTTGGGGTAGTCGGAGCGGCCCGTGGCCATCACGCGGACATACGGCGCCGCCTCCTCGGGCGAAACCTCCGGGTTGGGGTTGGCCATGGCGAAGACGATCGGATCCGGGTTCATGCGGCCCACGTCGCGCGCCTCGACGATCCCCGGGCCGGACAGGCCGATGAACAGGTCCGCCCCCTCGAGCACCTCGCGCGGCGAGCCCGAGCGCCCCGCCTCGTTGGTGTTCTCGGCGAGCCACGTCTTCGGCGCGTTCATCGATCCGCCATCGTAGTCCTCGCGACCGGTGTGGATCGCGCCGAAGCGATCGCACGCCACGATGTCCGTGATCCCCGAGCTCATCAGGATCTTCGCCACGGCCACCCCGGCAGCGCCGGCCCCGACCATGCACACGGCCAGGTCCTCGAGCCGCCGCCCGGTGAGCCGGCAGGCGTTCAGGAGGGCCGCCAGCGTCACGATCGCCGTGCCGTGCTGGTCGTCGTGGAAGACCGGGATGTCGAGCGACTCCACGAGCCGCTGCTCGATCTCGAAGCAGCGCGGCGAGGAGATGTCCTCGAGGTTGATCCCCCCGAACGACGGCGCGATCCGCACGACCGTCTCCACGATCTCGTCCGTGTCCTTGGTCGCGAGGCAGATCGGGAAGGCGTCCACGTCGGCGAACTCCTTGAACAGCATCGCCTTGCCCTCCATGACGGGCATCGCCGCCTCGGGGCCTATGTCCCCGAGCCCGAGGACGGCCGTGCCGTCGGAGACCACGGCCACCGTGTTCGCCTTGATCGTGTACTTGAACGCCTTCTGGCGGTTCTCGGCGATCGCGACGCACACCCGGGCGACACCGGGCGTGTAGGCCATCGAGAGGTCGTCGCGCGTCTTCACGGGCATGTTCAGTCCGGTGTGGATCTTGCCCCGCCGGTGGGCCTCGAAGGTGCGGTCGGTGATCTCCACGATCTCCACCGCGCGCACCGCGCCCACGGCCGAGATGACCTCGCCGCGGTTCTCGTCGCTCGTGCACTCGACCGTGATCTCCTGCACCGTGCCCTCACCCCTGGTCTCGACCCGGTCCACGCCCACGATCGCGCCGCCGGCGCGGTTGATGGCGGCCGTGACCTTCCCCAGCGCGCCGGATTTGTGGGGCAGCGCGACCCGGAGGGTGAGGGAGAACTGTGCGCTGGGCGTCGCCAGGGTGAAAACCATACTTCTGGCGCGGCCGGCCCCGGGTCGCGCGTCGATAACGTTGGCTCCGTGGCGCCCGAATCCACCCGAGAGCTCTTCCTGATCGACGGGAACAGCCTCGTCTACCGGGCCTTCTTCGCGCTGCCGGAGACGATCTCGACCTCGCGCGGGCAGCCCACGAACGCGATTTTCGGCTTCGCCTCGATGCTCGTGAAGATCCTGTCCGAGTACGGCGTCAAGCCCACGATGGTGGTCTGGGACGCGGGCATGTCCGGGCGCGAGGTCGAGTACGACGAGTACAAGGCGGGGCGCCGGGACCGTCCCGACCTGCTCGGGGAGCAGTGGCCTCACCTCCAGCCGCTGGTGGAGGCATTCGGCTACACGAACGTCAAGGTCCAGGGGTACGAGGCCGACGATGTGATCGCCACGCTCGCCGACCAGGCGAAGGCGCGCGGCATCGAGGTGATGGTCGTGACCGGCGACCGCGACCTCTTCCAGCTGATCGACGGCGGCGTGCGCGTGATGGCCACGAGCCGCGGCATCACCGACACGAAGGTGTACGACCGCGAGGCGGTGATCGACCGCTACGGCATCCCTCCCGAGCTCGTGCCCGACTTCGTGGGGCTCAAGGGGGACACCTCGGACAACATCCCCGGCGTCCCCGGAATCGGAGAGAAGACGGCGTCGCAGCTCATCCAGGAGTGGGGAGACCTCGAGGGCGTGCTCTCTCACGTGGACGCCATCTCCGGCAAGAAGCGCAAGGAGAACCTCACCCAGCACGCGGAGGCGGCGCGGATCTCGAAGCGCCTGGCCACGGCGATCCGCGACCTGGACCTCGACATCGACATCGACGCAGCCGTGGCGCGCGAGCCGGATCGCTCGCGGCTGCGACACGTGTTCCGGGAGTTCGAGTTGCGCGAGCCGCTGCGGCGGCTGGAGGAGACGCTCGGGGAGGAGGAGGCCGCCCCCGCCGTCCGTCCCGAGGAGCTCTTCGAGGCCAGCGCGCGCGAGGTCGGGGTGGGGGAGCTGTCCGCGCTCGAGGGCGAGTTCGCCGTCCTGGCGGCGGCCCGGCCGGGCCAGGCGGAGCCCGACCAGCCGGCAGCTGCGGACGACGAGCTAGCCGCCGCGGAGAGCGAGGCGGCCGTGGCCGTGGGCGAGGTCGCGGCGGCCGCCCCGCTTCCCGCGGCCGGCGAGCCCGTACAGGGAACGCTCGACGAGGCCGCGATGGCGGCCGGCGACCTCCGTCCGCCGCTCCGCTTTGCCGCCTACGCCGGCGGAGACGTGCTAGTGGGCGAGGTCGAGGGCCTGCCCGCGCTCGCCATGGCGTGGGGCGATCGCCCGGTCGTCGCGCACGACTGGAAGTCGGTCGCCGTGGGCGAGGACCCGTGCGACCTCCCGCAACTCGAGCACGACACGATGGTGGCCGCGTACCTGATCGACCCCGCGCGGCGGGGCTACCCGCTGGCCGAGCTCGCGGAGACCGAGGGGATCGGCGCGCACGTGGAGGGCGCCGACGGCCTCGCCGAACGGGCTGTCGTCACCCACGTGCTCGCCCAGCGCCAGCGCGAGATCCTCGACGAGATGGGCCTCGTGCGCCTGCTGCGGGAGGTCGAGCTCCCGCTCGTGGACGTGCTCGTAGAGATGGAGCGGGCCGGAGTGAAGCTCGACGTCGAGCACGTGCGGCGCATCAGCGATCGCATCGGCGCCGAGGTTGCCCAGCTCGAGCGCGAGGTCTGGATGCTCGCGGGGGAGGAGTTCACGATCGGCTCTCCCCAGCAGCTGGCAACCGTCCTATTCGACAAGCTCGGGCTGTCCAAGAAGCGGCGCGGCAAGACCGGCTTCTCCACGGACGCCCGCGTGTTGCAGGCCATCCGGGGCGAGCACGAAATCGTGCCCAAGGTGGAGCAGTGGCGGGAGCTCTCGAAGCTCAAGTCGACCTACCTCGACGCCTTCCCCGAGCTCGTGGCATCCGACGGGCGGCTGCACACCACGTTCAGCCAGACCACGGCCACGACGGGGCGCCTCTCGAGCACAAATCCGAACCTGCAGAACATCCCCATCCGAACCGAGCTGGGGCGGGAGATCCGGGCCTGCTTCGTGGCCGAGGAGGGCCACAAGCTGATCTCAGCCGATTACTCGCAGGTCGAGCTGCGGATCCTTGCCCACATCGCGGGCGAGGACGCGCTCAAGGAGATCTTCCGCCGCGGCGAGGACGTCCACACGGCCACGGCCGAGCGCATCCTCGGTGCTGCTGGCGGGGTGACGCCTCCCGGCGCACCCCGCGCAGTTGCCGACCCGGGCACGCGCTCGAAGGCGAAGATGGTCAACTACGGGATCGTCTACGGCCTGTCGGCGTTCGGCCTGGCCGACCGCCTGGGCATCGAGCAGGACGAGGCACAGCAGTTCATCGACCGCTACCTCGAGGGCTTCCCCAGGGTGAAGGAGTTCATCGAGCGGACGATCGAGGAGGCGCGAGAAGAGGGCCACGTCTCGACGCTCTTCGGGCGCATCCGCCGGGTGCCCGAGCTCCGCTCGCGGCAGCGCCAGACGCGCCTCCAGGGGGAGCGCTTCGCCGTGAACATGGTGATCCAGGGGACCGCCGCCGACGTCATCAAGGTGGCGATGGTGCGCTGCCGCGACGAGCTGCGCTCGGCCGGGCTCGCCACCACGCTCGTGCTGCAGATCCACGACGAGCTTCTGTTCGAGGCCCCCGACGACGAGGTCGAGCGGGCGTCGGAGATCGTGAGGCGGGAGATGGCCGGCGCCTTCGAGCTCGACCCCCCGCTCGAGGTCGATCTGGCCGTCGGCCAGGACTGGCTCGAGGCGAAGTAGGAAGCCGGCAAGCCGTGCGTCCGGGAGATCGCCACCGCGGCGGCCGCCTGGTATGCGTCCTTCGCGTCGGTGACCAACAAGACGTTCGGCCGCGTGGTGCTGCCGGTGAGGGAGCTCAGGGGCGGGTAGCCGGGGAGGCGCTCGCGCCGGAGGATCGCGGCCGGGGCAGCCTCCTCCCTTCGGGCCCCGGCCGCAGGCCCCCGCTGCCGGCCGGCGGGTCCAGCTGACGCCGAGCCCTGCCCGCCCGCGATCCTTGTCTCTCGGCGGGGGTTGGCCTAAAGCGTCAAGCACGTTGACGCGACAGGCCAAGCCTCCCTCAGGCGATGCGGCGGAGGCCCGACTCGCGCGCGGGGAGCGGGCGTCCCGCCGGTCGAGCGGGGAGAATCCGTGCCGTGGGCGAGCGGCCGAACGCCAGGTAGTGGACAAGGGACTGCTCGCCGCGCTGGCCACCGTCGCCGCGGGCGGGCTCGTGGCCCTCCAGGCGCCGATCAACTCGATGCTCGGCAAATCGGTGGGAACGTTCGTGGCCGCCAGCGTCAACTTCGCCGTCGGCAGCCTGCTGCTGGTGCTGATCACTGTGCTGTTCGCATCGGGTTACGGCGATCTCGGCGAGGGTCGAGGCCTGGCCTGGTACTACTGGGTCGGGGGCGGCGTGATCGGCGTCGCGTACGTTACGACCGTTCTGGTGGCGGTGCGTGAGCTCGGGGCGGGAGGCGTCACTGCGGCGACCATCACCGGACAGCTCGCCGCATCGCTGGCGATCGACCGGGCTGGCGCCCTGGGACTCGAGCAGGTCCCGATCACCATGACGCGCCTACTTGGTGTGCTGCTACTCGTGGGCGGAACGGTCCTGATCGTGCGCTGACCGTGACCCGTCGGCGATCCGGTGCCGAGCTCTCGCGGCGGCGGGTGCCGAGAGGAGGTGTCGCACCGCCGGGGGTCCGTCGCCGCGCTGCGGCGACTTGGCTCGCCGCTCCACGTCGAGGTCGGTCACCGTGAGCCGCTCGTGCCGGCGCAGATGCTCCTCCCAGGAATCCACCATGAACGTCTCGAGAAAGCGGCCCGGCTCGGCCAGTTCCTCGTAAAGGTTTCACGCGTATGCCCCGTCGCGGCGCCGGACTCGCCGAGCGCGCCCATGG
>JBKPFJ010000198.1:0-9718 GCA_046728795.1 Actinomycetota bacterium
ACAGGATCGAGCTCGCGCGGCGCATCGACCCCGAGCTCGCTGCGGACCCCAAGACCGAGTTCGGCTTCCGGCTGCACGACATAGGCAAGGTGGCGATCCCGGACGCGATCCTGCACAAGCCGGAGGCCCTCGCGACGGAGGAGCGCATTCTCGTTAACCGCCACCCCGTGATCGGTTGGGAGATCCTGCGCGACATCCCCTTCCTCGATGAGGCGGCCCGGGGTCGTCCGCGCGCACCACGAGCGCTACGACGGCGGCGGCTACACCGACGGGCTGCGCGGCGAGCAGATCCCGCTGGCGGCGCGGGTCTTCGCGGTGGCCGACGCGTTCGATGCGATCACGGCCGAGCGCCCGTATCGCACGTCGGCGCCCCTCGCGCACGCGCGCCAGGCGATCCGCCGCGGCGCGGGGACCCAGTTCGATCCGCTCGTGGTCGACGCTCTCGACGAGGTTCCGGACGCGACGCTCGCCCGAATCCGCACGGAGATCGCCTGATCCGCGCCCACCTGCACGACCTGGGCGACGGCCGCGCGTGAGGGGCTATCTCGGCCTGGGCTCGAACCAGGGCGACAGGCTCGCCGCGCTGCGTGCCGCCCGCGACGCGCTGCCCGAGCGCGGAGTTCGCACGCTCGCGGCGTCCTCCGTCTACGAGACCGCTCCGCAGGGCGTGGTGACGGACCAGCCGGACTTCCTGAACGCCTGCCTCGAGGTCGAGACGAAGCTCGGCCCGGACGAGCTGCTCGCCGCGTGCAAGGAGGTGGAGCGTGCGCTCGGCCGCGAGGCCGGGGGCCCCCGCCACGGGCCGCGGCCGATCGACGTGGACCTGCTTCTGCTCGGCGGGCTCGAGCTCCGCTCCGAGCGCCTCACGCTGCCGCACCCGGAGATCCGCTCACGGCGCTTCGTGCTCGAGCCTCTGCTCGAGCTCGACCCGGGGTTGCGGCTGCCCGACGGCTTCCGGCTGGCGGACGCGCGGCCGGGGGTGGCGGACCAGCGCCTGCGGCGGGTGGGACCGCTCTAGCCCCCCAACCGGGGGGAATCAGAGCGCGACGGGTTCTCCTCGGTCAGGCGAGGCGCGACCCTGGCCCCATGGAGCTCGCGACCTTCCGCGGCGACGACGACCCGCGCCTCGTGGCGGCCGCCATCGCCTGCCGGATGTGCCTCTCGGGCGACGTCGACTGGTCGCTCGAAGTGGGCGAGTTCGGCGACGGGACGGTGACGACGCGCTGCCGTGCGTGCGGCGACGTCAGGACCGTCTCGCTCAACTGGGAGCAAGCGCTCCGGCTTTCGCTCGAGCGCGAGTAACCCGGATCCGCCGGGGGCGTAGCCTGGGCACATGCCCAGGGAAGCGCCCGCTCCGCGCATGGGCTCGCTGGACGTCTTCGTCGAGCTCTTGTCGGGTATGGACGACGATCCCGACGGGTCGGCGTTCTACGACCGTATCTGCGAGGCGGTCTGTCGCCTCACCTCGATGGAGCGTGCCGGATTGATGCTCTACGACGATGCCCGCAAGCTCGTGGTCCCGGTCGGAAGCCACGGGGTCGATGCGGCACTCCTCGCGACCGTGCACGGGACGCTCGAGGAGACCCCGGTGGCGCAGCGCGCGCTTGCCGAGGATCGGGTGGCGGAGGTCTCAGAGGGACTTGAGCACGAGATCCCCGCTCGCTACGCGCGCTTCGCCGGGGTCACAACGCTCACTTGCATCCCGGTCGCCGCGGGGGGACGCTGGCTCGGCGTAATCTTCGCCGACCGCGGGGGCGGCAGCAGCTTCACGCTCACCGACCAGGAGCGCTACGTCGCCTGGACCCTCGGCAAACTGGCCGCTCTCGCCGCCAGCGCGCGCATCGCCACCAACCAGCAGGGGCGCGCCAGGCTGCTCACCGAGCGCATCGATCTCGCCCGGGAGATCCACGAGCGCGTCCTTCAGCGCCTGTTCGGCATCTCGCTCGTGCTGGGGTCCGAGCACGAGCTGCGGGACGAGGAACGCCGCCGGTGTGCCGAGGAGATGCACGTCGCCCTCGGCGACCTGCGCTCCGCGCTCTCACGGCCGCTCGCCCACGAGGCGAGGCCCACGGACGCCCGCCTGCACGACGAGCTCGAGAGGCTCGGCCGCCACTACCAGGATCTCCCGCTCGAGACCTCATGGGAGGAGGGCTTCGAGGTGCCCGAGGAGCTCGAGCCGCTGGCCCAGTCGGTCCTGGCCGAGGCGCTGCGAAACGCGCACAAGCATGCCCATCCCAGCCGCGTGGAGGTGCGCGTGGGTAGCCGCGACGACACCTTCCTGCTCGAGGTCCGCAACGACGGCGGAGACGGCCACTCGCGGGGTGGCACGGGGATGGGTCTCCGCCTCGCGGCGGTGGAGGCCCTCCAGCGCGGCGGAGTGGTGGAGTTCGGCCCCACCGGCCCGGGCGAGTGGCGGGTCAGGCTGATGGTGCCGCTATGAACGAGCGCCGCCTCCGCGTGCTCGTGGTGGACGACCACGACGTGGTGCAGTGGGGGTTCCGACTGCTACTCACCGAGCGTCCCTGGGTGGAGCGCTGCCTCACCGCCCGCGGGGTCGACGAGGCGCTCGAGCTGGCGCGCCGCTACGAGCCGCACGTGGCGCTCGTCGACCTGTTCCTCGGTGAGCAGTCGGGGGCCGAGCTGTGCGAGGCCCTCCGCCGCGAGTCACCGATGACGCGCGTCCTTCTCATCTCCGGGGCCGGATGGATCTCGCCGCAGGCGGCGAAGGCCGCGGGTGCGTCGGGCTTCGTGTCCAAGGATTGGGCGGCCGACGACGTGGCCGCCGCGGTGCGGATGGTGGGCAAGGGGATGACCGTCTTCGCGCCGCGCGCCGAGCAGCCCTCCACCCCGCTCTCCGAGCGCGAGCGCGAGGTGCTTTCGCTGATCGCCTCGGGCGCCACGAACAAGGAGATCGCGAAGCGGCTGTACCTGTCGCCGCACACCGTCAAGGAGCACACGAGCTCGCTCTACAGGAAGCTGAAGGCACGCAATCGCGCCGAGGCGGTGCAACGCGCGGAACGGCTCGGGCTCACGGGCTGATCCCGCCCACGCTTCACCCGGATATCCTCCCGCGCTGTCCCCCCCGGGGTTCCCCGAGCACCCCCCCGGATGGGGGGTTCCGCGGCCGGGGCCGCTGACCGGCCGGAGTTCACGGGGATATCTCCCTTCGATGGCCCGCGACGACCGAACGACTCGCGATGAGCAGTTCGCATCCCGCGACGGCAAGCTCGCGCTTCTGTTCCCTGGCCAGGGGAGCCAGACGAGCGACATGCGCGATCTCGTCGAGCGCTTCCGCCCGGAGCTCGTGGAGCGGGCCATCGACGCCGTCGGAGAGGACCCGTTCCCTCGCGCGAACGACGGCACCCGCTGGGCCCAGCCCGCCATCTTCTGCGCCGCGCTGGCCGGCTGGGAGTCGCTCCGCGACGCGCTCGAGCCGGACCTCATGGCGGGCCACTCCCTGGGAGAGATCACGGCGCTCGTGGCGGCCGGAGCGTTGTCCGAGGATGACGGGCTCCGGCTCGTGGTCGAGCGCGGCCGTCTCATGCAGGAGGCGGGCGAGCGCGCCGGCGACAACGGGATGCTCGCGGTGCGCGGCTCGAGCGAGGACGTCGAGGAGACCGCCGAGCGCCACGGGCTCACCGTGGCCAACGACAACTCGCCGGAGCAGATCGTGCTGTCCGGCCCGGCCTCCGGGCTCGAGGCGGCGGCAGCCGAGCTCACCGAGCGGCGGATCCGCGCGAAGCACCTGCCCGTCGGTGGCGCCTTCCACTCACCCGCGATGGCCCCGGCGGCGGCCCCCTTCCGCGAGCTGCTGGCCGAGGTCGAGGTGTCGGAGCCCTCCGTGCCGGTGCTCTCCTGCGTCACCGCGGAGCCCTTCGACGACGTCAGAGAGCGTCTGGCGGAGGCCATCACGTCGCCGGTGCGCTGGCTCGGAGTGATGCGCTCGTTGCGCGCGCTCGGCGCGAGCCGCTATGTGGAGACCGGCCCGGGCAAGGTCCTGACGGGCCTCGTGCGCAAGTCGCTCCAGGACGTCGAGGCCGACGCCCCCGTCACATTGGAGCCTGCCGGTGCCTAGCGTCGAGACCACAACCGCCCCCGCCGTTCCGATGACCTCGACGCGTCGCGCGCGGATGGCGTCGATCGCCATGAGCGTGCCGGAGCAGATCGTGGCGAACGAGGAGATCGCGGAGCGGATCGGAGTTTCGACCGACTGGATCGTCAGCCGCACGGGCGTGCGCGAGCGGCGCGTGATCGCCGACGGCGCGCGTCAGGACGAGCTGGCTGCGGCCGCCGGCAGCGAGGCCCTCGAGCGCGCAGGCGTCGACGCGGCCGATCTCGACCTCGTGCTCGTGGCCACCGTCGCACCGGACGAGCTCATGCCGAACACCGCCCCGCTCGTCGCCGAGCTGCTCGGCGCGCAGCGCGCCGGAGCGTTCGACGTCGGCGCGGGCTGCACCGGGTTCGTCACGGCGCTGTCCGTCGCGGCCTCGCAGGTCGAGTCGGGCCGCGCCGACTCGGCGCTCGTCGTGGGCGTCGACGTGCTCAGCCGCTTCACCGATCGCGACGACAAGCGCACCGCCGGCCTCTTCGCGGACGGCGCCGGCGCCGCGGTGGTCGCGCCGTCCACGAACGGCGACGGGACGATCGGCCCGATCGTGCTCGGGGCCGACGGCAGCGGGGCCCCCGCGATCTGCGCCACTCACGCCGAGCACAAGATCCGCATGCAGGGCCACGACACCTTCCGCGAGGCGGTCCGCCGCCTGTCGGAGGCCACTCTGGCCGCGGTGGAGCGCGCGGAGCTCGAGCTCGACGAGATCGACCTGTTCGTCTACCACCAGGCCAACACTCGCATCCTGGCCGCGGTGGGCGAGCGGCTCGAGCTCGACCCCGACCGGGTGATCGACTGCATCGACCGCTACGGCAACACGTCGTCGGCCACGGTGCCGATCGCGCTGGTCGAGGCCGAGGCCGACGGGCGGCTCGAGCCGGGCGCCCAGGTGCTGCTGGCCGCCTTCGGTGCCGGCTTCACCTGGGGCGCCGGAGTCGTGGAGTGGGCGTGAGGGATGGGTGCGCGCTCGTGACCGGAGCATCGCGGGGCATAGGGGCCGCCGTGGCCAAGGGACTTGCCGCCGACGGCTGGCCCGTGGGCGTGAACTACCGCAGCGACGCTAAGGGCGCCGAGGCCGTGGTCTCCCAGATCGAGGAGGCGGGCGGCCGCGCGCGCGCCATCCAGGCCGATGTGGTCGATCCCGGCGCGCCCGACGCGATCTTCGAGGCGCTCGAGGAGGAGTTCGGGCCGGTGCTGGTGCTCGTGAACAACGCCGGCACACGCGCCGACATGCTCGCGCCCCAGCTCGGCGACGAGGAGTGGGAGAAGGTGATCGACACCAACCTGTCGGCGGCGTTCCGCGTTACTCGGCGAGCACTCGGGCCGATGCTCCGCAACCGCTATGGCCGCATCGTCAACATCGCCTCGATCGTCGGCGGCGTGAAGGGAAACCCCGGACAGGCGAACTACGCCGCGTCGAAGGCCGGCCTCGTGGCGATGACGAAGAGCGTGGCGGCCGAGGTGGCGCGCCGCTCGGTGACCGTCAACGCCGTCGCGCCGGGCTTCGTCGAGACGGAGTTCACCGAAGGAGTGGGGGATGATCTTGTGAAGCTGGTCCCCGCCCGCCGGGCGGGCACCCCCGAGGAGGTCGCCGCGTGCGTGCGCTTCCTCGCATCGGAGGAGGCCAGCTACGTGACCGGAGCGACGCTCACGGTCGACGGAGGACTCACCGCGTAAGGACAAAGGAGGAACGGATGGCAACCACAGCCACGAAGGAGCAGGTCGAGCAACGAGTGTTCCAGGCGCTCGAGGAGTTCGGCGCCGAGCCGGACCAGATCAGCCGAGAGGCCGAGTTCGAATCCCTGGACGTTGACTCGCTCGACCTGGTGGAGCTCGCCCAGATCGCCGAGGACGAGTACGGCGTCCAGATCAAGGGCGAGGACATGGAGAACATCAAGACCGTCGGCCAGGCGATCGACCTGATCACGGAGCGCATGGGGTAGCCATGACCCGCCGTGCCGTAATCACGGGCCTCGGCGCCGTCACCCCGCTCGGCGTCGGCGCCCGCACGCTGCACGAGCGGTGGTCCGCGGGCGAGTCCGGGATCGAGGACGGCGAGGGCCGCTGCTCCGAGTTCGAGCCCAAGGACCATCTCTCGATCAAGGAGGTGCGGCGCTCGGATCGCTTCACGCAGCTCGCCCTGACCGCCGGCCAGGAGGCGCTCGGCGACGCCGGCCTCGCGGAGGACGGTCCCTACGACCGCGACCGCTTCGCCTGCGTGATCGGGACCGGCATCGGCGGGATCGGCACGCTCGAGGAGCAGCACATCGTGCTGCGCGAGCACGGCGCCGATCGCGTCTCGCCGCTTTCGATCCCGCTGCTGATGGCGAACGCCGCCGCCGGCGTGCTGGCGATGAAGTACGACCTCGAGGGCCACTCTTACGGCACCGTGTCCGCCTGTGCCGCCGGCGCGCACGCGATCGGCAGCGCGGCGCGCATGATCGCCCACGGTGACGCGGACGCCGCTCTTACGGGCGGCACCGAGGCCACCCTCACGCCGCTGGCGCGCGCGGCCTTCTCGCGAATGGACGCGCTCTCCGACAGCGGCGTGTCGCGCCCGTTCGACAAGCGCCGCGACGGCTTCGTGATGGGCGAGGGAGCGGGCATCGTCGTGCTCGAAGAGGAGGAGGCCGCGAAGGCCCGGGGCGCCCGCATCCTGGGCACCGTGATCGGCTACGGCGCCACCTCCGACGCCTATCACCTCACGGCACCCGAGCCCCACGGCCAGGGTGCGCGCCGGGCGATGGAGCTGGCGCTGAAGGACGCCGGCGTCGGGGCGGAGGACATCGACTACGTCAACGCCCACGGCACCTCGACGCCGCTCAACGACCGCTCCGAGACGGAGGCGATCAAGGCGGTCTTCGGCGAGCGCGCCCACGGCGTGCCCGTGAGCTCGACCAAGTCCGCCATCGGCCACCTGCTGGGCGCGGGCGGCGCCGTCGAGGCGATCGCCACCCTGCTCGCGCTGCGCGACAGGCTGGCCCCGCCCACGCTCAACTACGAGGAGCCCGACGAGGGTCTCGACCTCGACTACGTGACGGATGGCGCTCGGCCGCTCTCGGACGGCAACGGCCGTCCCGCGGTGGGCATGTCGAACTCGTTCGGCTTCGGCGGGCACAACGCGGTGCTCGTCCTGGAGGCTTCCTCTTGAGCGTCGCCCTCGTCCGTGAGACCCAGGCGCCGGCCAGGCTCGGCCCTCGCGAGCGACTCGAGATGCTCTGCGATCACGGGACCCTGCAGGTGATCCGCTCGACCGTCACCTCGCTGCGCTCCACGCGGCGCTCGCGACCCGACGACGGCGTCGTGGGCGGCCACGGCAAGGTCGCCGGGCGGCCGGTCTTCTGCTACGCGCAGGACCAGTCCTTCGCTGGCGGCTCACTGGGCGAGGCCCACGCGGACACGATCGTAGGCGTGATGCGGCTCGCCGACCGCGCCCGCGCCCCGGTCGTGGGCTTCGTGGAGTCGGCCGGGGCCCGCATGGACGACGGGATCGCCGCGCTCGGCGGCTACGGGCGGATCTTCCGCGAGACCGTCCTCATGTCCGGCAAGGTGCCCCAGATCTCTGTCATCACCGGCGTCTCCGCGGGAGGCGGCGCCTACTCGCCCGCGCTCACCGACTTCATCGTTATGACCCGCGAGTCGAGCATGTTCCTCACCGGGCCGGGCGTGGTGCGCGAGGTCACCGGGGAGGACGTGGACGCCGCCGGGCTCGGCGGCCACCGCGTGCACTCGCGCAATGGCGTCTGCCAGTTCGTGGCAGACGACGACAAGGCCGCGGCCCTCCTCGCCCGCGACCTGCTCGCCCACCTTCCCCAGCGCGCCGGCGAGCAGCTGCCCGTCGCGCCGCCCGCGGGCCCGGTCTCCTCGAATCCCGCTGCGGTCGTCCCCGAGGAGCCGCGCAAGGTCTACGACGTGCGCGACGTGGCCCGCGGGATCGTCGACGGGGGCTACCTGCTCGAGGTCTCAGAGCGCTGGGCCCGGAACATGGTCACCGCGTTCTGCCGGGTCGACGGCCGGCCGGTGGGCCTGATCGCCAATCAGCCCCACCACCTCGGCGGCGTGATCGACTCCGAGGGGGCTCAGAAGGCGGCGCGCTTCATCGGCCGCTGCGACGCGTTCGGCGTGCCGCTCCTGGTGCTCGTAGACACGCCCGGCTTCATGCCCGGCACCCGCCAGGAGGGCAAGGGCGTGATCCGGCACGGGGCCTCGCTTCTGCATGCCTTCGCCGCCGCGCAGGTTCCGAAGCTGACGGTCGTGCTGCGCAAGGCCTACGGCGGCGGCTACATCACCATGAACTCGAAGGACCTGGGCGCGGACCTCGCGCTTGCCTGGCCGCTCGCGGAGATCGGGATCATGGGACCGAAGCAGGCCGTGGGCATCATCCACCGCCGGGAGCTCGCGGAGGCTCCGGACCGCGAGGAGGCCCGCGACCGCCTCGCCGCCGCCTACGCCGACGAGCACCTGTCGGCCTCGGTGGCCGCGCGCGAGGGCTTCGTCGACGAGCTGATCGAGCCCGTGGAAACGCGCAGCCGGGTGGCTGCGGCGCTCGCGGCCTTCGCGTCGTGAGCTCCGTCGGCTGCTACGTCGCCCTCGGCGACTCCTTCACCTGCGGCCGGGAGGAGGAGCGCGCCTTCCGCTGGCCCGACGAGGTGGCGCGCCAAGTGAACGCGGACCGCTACGCCAACCTCGCCACGGTCGGGGCCACGAGTTGCGAGGTCGAGGAGGAGCAGCTCGAGCGGGCCCTCGAACTCGACCCGGACCTCGTCTCCCTGATCTGCGGCGCGAACGACGTTCTCTTCTCGGTTCGCCCGGACGCCGACGGCTACGCGAGCCGGCTCGCGCGGATGTACCGTCGCCTGCGCGAGGCGGTGCCGCGCGCCGTGATCCTGACCGCCACCTATCCCGACCTGTCGCGCGTCCTCGACCTCCGTCAGCGCACCCGGGCCCGGGTGCGCGGCAGCATGCGCGCCTTCAACGACGCCGTCCGGGGCGCGGCGCGCGCGTACGGGGCGGTGTGCCTCGACTGGGCGGGGCATCCGGACGGCCCCCAGCCGGCGCACCTGGCCGACGACGGCTTCCACCCCTCCGCGGAGGGACACCGGGAGGCGGCCGCGCAGGTGGTTCGGGCGCTCACTCCCGCCCGGCCCCGCGCCACCGCGTGAACGGCAAGCGCCTACTACTCACCGGCGTCATCACGCGCCAGAGCATCGCCTACGCGGTGGCGGAGCGAGCCCAGCAGCAGGGCGCCGAGATCGTCCTGACCGGCTTCGGCCGCGCGCGCCGGCTCACCGAGCGCGCCGCCAAGACGCTGCCCGAGCCGCCCGACGTGCTCGAGCTCGACGTGAACAGCCCCGACGACTTCGAGGCCCTGGTGGGTGACCTGCGCGAGCGCTGGGGCGGCCTCGACGGCGCCCTGCATGCCGTGGCCTTCGCCCCCGACGACGCGCTCGGGGGAAGGTTTCTGAGCGCCCCGCCCGAGTCGGCCGAAGCCGCCTTCCGCACGAGCGCCTACTCCCTCAAGGCCATGGGCGAGGCGCTCGCGCCCTTGATGGACGACGGCTCGCTCGTGGGGCTCGACTTCGACGCCTCGGTGGCCTGGCCGATCTACGA
>JBKPFJ010000211.1:0-18880 GCA_046728795.1 Actinomycetota bacterium
TGTGCGACGGCCGGCTGCGCGTGGCGCTCGACGGCCCGGTGTACCGCATCGCCCGGCGCTGAGGTTAAGGTCCTCACATGGCCGAATCCATTCAGATCCAGGGGTCCTCCCATCAGGGGAAGATCCGCAACCCGCTCGGAGTGGTCGGGCTGTCGCTCATCACGCTCGGGATCTACTACTTCGTCTGGTACTTCAAGGTGAACAAGGAGATGGCCGAGATGGGCAGGGCCAGGGGCACGGACGAGCTCGGCACGAGCCCGGGCACCTCGCTGCTGGCCGTGACGCTGGGCTGGCTGATCATCGTTCCGCCGTTCGTCTCTATCTACAAGTCGTGCGCGCGCCTCCAAGCCGCCGAACGGCACACCGGAACCCCGGAGGGGATGGAGCCAGGCCTCCTGTTCCTGCTCGCGATCCTGATCAGCCCGGTCGGCCAGTACATCTTCCAGTCGAACCTGAACAAGGTGCTCACCCGGCAGGCGGGCGGCACCGCGCAGCCCCTCGAGGCGCCCGAGGCGCCCACCGCGCCGCCTGCGGCGCCGCCGGCTCAGCCAGAGGCGCCGGCTGCACAGCCCGAGGCGCCGCCGGCTCAGGCCGAGGAGCCGCCGCCGCAGCCGGAGCAGCCGCCGCAGGAGCGTCCGCAGCAGTGAGCGAAGGCCCCCGTTCCGGGGGCCTTTCTCTTTAGGGTCCACCGCGTGGCGCGGTTGGGCGTGGACGTGGGCGGCACCTTCACGGACCTGGTCGCGCTCGTGGACGGGAGGCTCGTGACGGCGAAGGTCCCGTCGACTCCCGCCGATCAGTCGGAGGGGGTGATGGCCAGCGTCGAGGCAGCCGACGTGCGTGAGGTGACGGCCTTCGCGCACGGCATGACGGTGGCGACGAACGCGCTGCTCGAGCGGCGGGGGGCCAAGACGGCGCTCGTGACGACGGAGGGGTTCCGCGACCTGATCGAGATCGGCAGGCAGGACCGGGCTCACCTATACGACCTGGCGGCCGTCAGGCCGCCCGCGCTCGTCCCCCGGGAACTGCGCTTCACGGTCCGCGAGCGCATGGGGCCGGAGGGCGAGCTCGAGCCCCTCGACGAGGCGAGCCTGGGCGAGGCGGTCGAGCGCGTAGGTCAAGCGGAGGTCGAGGCGGTGGCGGTCTGCCTCCTGTTCGGCTTCCTCCATCCGGAGCACGAGCGGCGGGTGGGTGAGGCGCTCCGAGCCGCCCTGCCTGGGGTGCACGTCTCGCTCTCCAGCGAGGTGCTGCCCGAGTTCCGTGAGTACGAGCGGCTCTCCACGACCGCGGCCGACGCCTACCTCGGGCCGCGGCTGGGGAGCTACCTGTCCCGGCTCGGGAGCAGGGCGGAGGATGGCGGGCTGCCCGTGCCGCTCGTCATGCGGTCCTCCGGCGGGGTCGCCGAGATCGGCCACGCGGCCGAGGCCGCCGCCGCGTGCGTGCTGTCGGGACCTGCCGGCGGCGTCGTGGGGGCTGCCTACGCGGCCCGGGCGAGCGGCTACGCGGAAGTGCTCAGCTTCGACATGGGCGGAACCAGCACGGACGTTGCCCCCATACTCGGCGGCGAGGCGCAGACCACCACCGAATTCGTGGTGGCCGGCGTCCCGATCCGGCTCCCGATGGTCGACGTCCACACGGTCAGCGCGGGCGGGGGCTCGATCGCGCGTGCCGACCCCGGCGGGGCACTGCGCGTGGGCCCGCGCTCGGCCGGCGCGGACCCCGGCCCCGCGGCGTACGGGCGCGGCGGGGAGGAGCCGACGGTCACGGACGCCAACCTGGTGCTCGGATATCTCGCCGACGGGGCCGAGCTGGGTGGAGAGCTCGTGCTGAGGCGCGAGCTTGCGGAGAGGGCCCTCGCGAACGTGGGCCGAGAGCTCGGCCTCGACCCGCTCGAGACCGCCCTCGGCGTGGTGCGCGTGGCGAACGCCGAGATGACTCGTGCCTTGCGGGTGATCTCTGTGGAGCGGGGACTCGACCCGCGGGATTTCGCGCTCGTGGCATTCGGCGGGGCGGGCGGGATGCACGCCTGCGCCCTGGCCGAGGAGCTCGGCCTGGCCACTGTGCTCGTCCCGAAGGCGGGCGGGGTCCTAAGCGCCCTCGGGCTAGCCATCTCGGACGTGCGCCGCGACTACCTGCGCCCGTTCTTCGCCCCGCTCGACGGGATAGACCTCGATGAGCTCGAGGGCGCCTTCGCCGAGCTCGAGGCTCAGGCGCGCGCGGACCTCGACCGGCCGTCGCTGCGACGGCGCGCCGACCTCCGCCACCGGCGCCAGTCGTTCGAGCTAACCGTGGAGGCCGACGCGACTGACGCGCTGCGTGAGCGGTTCCTCGAGTCCCACCAGCGACGCTACGGCTACCGCATGGAGGACGAGCCGGTGGAGCTCGTGAACCTGCGCGTGGTCGGCACCTTGGAGGTGGACAAGCCCGAGCTGCGCGAGGAACCCGCGGACGGGTCGCCCGAAGCGACGAGCCGGGAGATCGTGGTCGACGGCGATCAGCACGACGCCGCCGTGTTCTCGCGTGAGGAGATGGGCTCCGGCTCGGGCGTGGAGGGCCCCGCGGTCGTGGAGTTTCGCGAGGCCACCTGCGTCGTGAGGCCCGGCTGGGCCGGGAGCGTTGACGACGCCGGAACGCTCGTCCTGGAGCGCTCGCGATGAGCCTCGACCCGGTCGCGCTGTCCGTCCTCTCGAGCGCTCTGTCCGGGATCGCCGAAGAGATGGGCGCCGTGCTCGTCCGCGGCGCGTACTCGTCGAATATCAAGGAGCGCCGGGATTGCTCGGCCGCCCTGTTCGACGCGCGCGGGCAGATGGTCGCTCAGGCGGAGCACATCCCGGTTCACCTGGGGGCGATGCCCGAGTCGGTGGCCACGGTGATCGAGAGCGGGCCGCGCCCCGGGGACGTGTTCGCGCTCAACGACCCCTTCAGGGGCGGCACCCACCTGCCCGACATCACGCTCGTGGCCCCCCTGGCGCGCGACGGCGAGATCGTGGGCTTCGCGGTCAACCGCGCGCACCACTCGGACGTCGGCGGCATGACGCCGGGGTCCATGCCCGCCGGGTCCCGAAGCGTCTTCCAGGAGGGGCTCGTGATTCCCCCGCTGCACCTGCTCCGCAAAGGCGAGGAGCAGTCGGAGACCCTCGACCTGATCCTGGCCAACGTGCGCACGCCCCAGATCCGTCGGGGCGACCTGCGCGCTCAGATCGCCTCGGCGCGGGTCGCGGAGGCCCGCCTCGAGGAGCTCGTGGAGCGCCGCGGCGAGGGCACGGTGCTGGCCGCCTTCGAGGAGGTAGTGGCCTACGCCGAGCGGCGCTCGCGCGAGGCGATCGGCGCGCTCCCCGACGGGCGCCACGAGGCGAGCGGGGAGATCGAAGGGGACGGGGTCAGCGACGCGGACATCCCCCTCCGCGTGGCCGTGGAGATCGCCGGCGACGCGATGACGATCGACTTCGAGGGCTCGGCGGAGCAGGTGCCCGGCAACGTCAACTGCCCGCTCGCGGTCACCCGCTCGGCCTGCTTCTTCGCCCTGCGCGTCGTGTTGCCGAAGGACATCCCCGCGAACGCGGGCGCCTACGCCCCGCTCGAGATCCGCGCGCCGGAAGGCAGCGTGGTGAACGCCCGGCCGCCGGCGGCGGTGGTGTCCGGGAACGTGGAGACGAGCCAGAGGGTGGCCGACACGGTCCTGCTGGCGCTCTCGCAGGCCCTCGACGTACCGGCTCAGGGGCAGGGGACCATGAACAACCTGATCATCGGGGGCGATGGCTGGACCTACTACGAGACGATCGGCGGCGGTCAGGGCGCCAGCGCGCGGGGGCCCGGCCCGTCCGGGGTCCACGTGGGAATGAGCAACACGCTCAACACTCCCGTCGAGGCGCTCGAGCTCGAGTACCCGATGCGTGTCGAGCGCTGCGAGCTCGCTTACGGCACCGGGGGCGGGGGGGAGCACCGCGGCGGCGATGGGGTGCTGCGAGCGGTGCGTGTGCTGGAGCCGGCGACGCTGTCGCTAATCACCGACCGCCGCCGCCACGCGCCCCGCGGAGCCGGCGGCGGGGGCGACGGCGAGCCCGGCGAGAACCGGCTCGGCGACGAGCCGCTTCCCCCAAAGGCGAGCCGCGAGCTCGAGGCGGGCGACCTCGTCAGCGTGCGCACCCCCGGAGGAGGTGGCTGGAGCGCGGGAGGACCCGGCTAGGCCCTCCGGGATCAGCCTACGGGGACGCATTTTTGTCGCAGCACGACGCAAATGCGTCCCCGTACGAGATGTTCGGCTCGCACAGTCGGGGGCGTGATCGCCTCGGGGCTACCCGAGGCTGACCCAGACCGTCTTGTCCTCGAGGTAGGCGTCGAGCCCGGACTTTCCGTGCTCGCGGCCGATGCCGGATGCCTTGAAGCCGCCGAAGGGCGCAGCGGGGTCGCTCGGGCCCCACACGTTGACGTACACGGAGCCCGCCTCGAGCAGCGAGGCGAGCTTGTGGGCGCTTGCCACGTCGCGCGTCCAGACCCCGGCGGCGAGGCCGTACTCCGTGTCGTTCGCGCGGCGGGCAACCTCCTCGAGGTCGTCGTAGGGGAGCGCCACGAGCACCGGCCCGAAGATCTCCTCGCGCGCAATCGTCAGGTCGTCGGACCGCGCGGTGAAGAGCGTCGGCTCGACGAAATAGCCGCCATCGTGCGCGCCGGCGGAGTCCCCGCCCGCTACGAGCTCGGCGCCCTCGGCCTTGCCCTTCTCGATGTAGCCCCGCACCCGTCGCTCCTGTTCTGCCGACACGACCGGGCCGAGCTGTGTCGCGGGGTCGAGCCCGGGGCCGACCTTCGCCTTGGCTGCGACCTCCGCGAGCCCCGCCACGACGCTGTCGAACTGGTCCCGCTGTACGAAGAGGCGCGAGCCCGCGTTGCAGGACTGGCCCGTGTTGTAGTAGATCGCCTGGTAGCTGCCTTTCACCGCGGCGTCGAGGTCCGCGTCGGGCAGGACGATGTTGGGCGACTTGCCGCCCAGCTCGAGCGTCACCCGCTTCAGGGCTCGGCCCGCCTTGGCGCCGATCTCGCGCCCGACGACAGTGGACCCGGTGAACGCGAGGTTGTCGACATCGGGGTGGTCGACGAGCGCCGCGCCCGTCTCGCCCGGCCCGGTGACCACGTTCAGCACGCCCTCCGGGAGGCCGGCCTCGAGCGCAAGCTCGCCGAGCCGAAGAGCGGTGAGCGGAGTCTGCTCCGCGGGCTTCAGCACGGTCGTGCAGCCCGCCGCCAGCGCAGGGGCGACCTTCCAGCACGCCATGAGCAGCGGGAAGTTCCAGGGGATGATCTGCCCGCAGACCCCGACCGGCACCCTCTGCGTGTAGCAGAGGGCGTTCGGCCAGGAGACCGGGATGGTCTCGCCCACGATCTTGGTCGGCCAGCCGGCGAAGTAGCGCAGGTGCTCCACCGCCAGGCGCACGTCCACGATCCGCGCGAGGCGGACGGGCTTGCCATTGTCGAGCGACTCGAGCTGGGCGAGCTCGTCGGCGTGCTCCTCCACGAGGTCGGCCAGGCGGAGCATGTGGACCGTGCGCTGCGAGGCGGGCGCCGAGCGCCACGGCCCCCTGAACGCCGTCCGCGCCGCGGCCACCGCACGATCGATCTCCTCGGGACCGGCCTGCGTCACGTCCGCGATCACCCGGCCCGTGGAGGGATCGATGGTCTCGAACGTCCGTGGCGCCTCCACACGCTCGCCGCCGATGAGCAGGCGGTGCGGGCCTGCCGCGAAGGCGCGGGCTTCGTCGGAGAGCGCGTCCGGCAGGGTCGCGGTGGTCATGGACCGCATGCTACGGGGCCGGGCCGGCGCCTCACGGTGCGACGCTGACCGTCAGGCGGCCCGCCGCCCCGATCTCCACCACCGCCGCATCGCCCGGCTCGAGCGGGATCTGCGGTGTGAGCGAGCCCGCGATGATGCGGTCGCCTGGCTCGAGGCGCTCGCCGACAGCGTCGAGGTGGCGAGCGACCACGTCCACGACGTCGGCGAAGTCAAAGGGCGCCTCCGCAGTCTCCCGCCGCTCGCCGTTCACCGTGACTACGGCATCAAACCGCTCCGCGAGCGGCGGCCGGGAGGGTCCGAGGACGAAGGCGCGATGGAAGACGTTGCCCGCGACGATGCCCTCGAGGCCACCGGGCGGGCGGCCGACGTCCACGAGCTCGATCGCCGCGCCGAGCCCGGCGATTTCGCCGCTCGGGCCCATCTCCAGCGCAACCTCAGGCTCGAGCCTCAGCGAGCCTGCGTCGCCGGCCGAATACGTGCCGCCGTCCTGGAGCCGGGTCGCCGAGGTGAGGTAGCCGATCACGGGCTCTGCAAGGCCGAAGGGCTCCTGTGCCTCCGGGATGTTGAGGCCGATCTTCCAGCCCACCCGCTCGGCGCCCCGCTCGAGCGCCGCCCGGCGGTCCTCGAGCTGGGCACGCAGGCCCGCGGCGACCCGCTCGTCGATCACGGCGCCATGACGATCTTGAGGGCCTCGCGACGGTCGTAGACCGCGTAGGCCTCCGGCGCGTCCGCCAGCGCCATGTGGTGCGTCACCAGGGGAGCCGGGTCGAGGACCCCCGCGGCCATCATGGCGAGCACCCGGTCCACGTGCCCGATCACGTTCGCGTGGCCCGTGCGGAAGGTGAGGGCCTTGATCCAGACGATCCCCATGTGCACCTCGATGCGCTCCGCGTAGACACCGATCGCCGACACCGTGCCCGCCTTGCGGCACATGCGTGCGGCCATGTCCAGCGCGTCCGGGTGCCCAACGGCGTCGACGGCGACGTCCACGCCGCGCCCGTCCGTGGCGGCCTTCACCGCGCGGCGCGGGTCCTCCTCCGTCAGGTGCACGGACTCGGCACCGAGCTCGCGGGCGACCCCGAGGCGATGCTCGACCCCATCCACCGCGATCACGCGCGCGGCGCCGGCCGCGCGTGCCGCCTGCACCGCGCACAGCCCCACGGGCCCGAGGCCGAGTACGGCGACGGCGTCCCCGGGCTCGAGCCCCGCCTGGGCGATCGCGTGGTACCCGGTGCCCATCACGTCGCCCGCGAATAGGGCCGCGTCGCTCGACATTCCCTCGGGCACCTGCCGGAGGGTGAGGTTGGCGTGCGGGACGAGCACCTGCTCGGCCTGCGCGCCCTGGAGCGAGCCGAGCGTCTTGCCGTGGCCGAACACGCGCCCGTCGTCGCACTTGTGGTAGTCGCCGCGCCGGCAGAAGAAGCAGTTCCCGCAGGCGCTGCAGTAACAGCCGAGGACTCGGTCGCCCTCGGCGACCTCGGTCACGCCGTCACCCGCTGCCACGACCGTCCCCACGAACTCGTGACCGATCGTGAAGCCCGGCTCGATCTGCACCCGGCCGTGGTAGATGTGCAGGTCGGAGCCGCACACGCCGGTGGCCTCGACGCGGACGACCGCGTCGTCCGCCGCCGCCAGCTCGGGCTCGGGTCGCTCCTCGAGCCGCACCTCGCCAGGCGCCTGGAAGGTCACCGCGCGCACCCGCGGCACCCTACCTGCGAGGATCGCGCGCCGATGTCCGACGCCTTCTTCGTCGCCGACGGCTCCTGCTACGTCCCCACTGAGCTCACTCGCGGCCCCTGGGATCCCGGCGCGCAGCACGCCGGCCCGCCGGCGGCGCTGATCGGACGGGAGCTCGAGCGCTGCGAGCCGGTGCGGGACGCCCGCATCGGCCGCGTGACGTTCGAGATCCTGCGCCCGGTGCCGCTGGCGCCGCTCGAGGTGGCGGCTCGCGTGGCGCGACCCGGCCGGAGCGTCGAGCTGCTCGAGGCCGAGCTGCGGGGACCCGAGGGAGAGCTCATGCGCGCCACGGCCTGGCGGCTGCGGACCCAGCCGGTCGAGCTGAGCCTGGATCAGCGGCCCGACCCGCCGCCTCCGGGCCCCGGCGAGGGAGCCGCCACGCCGTTCTTCCCGACCGGGCAGGAGGTGGGCTACCACACGGCGATGCACTACAGCTTCGTTCGAGGCGCGTTCCTCGACACGGGGCCGGCAACCGTGTGGATGCGCATGGGCCACCCGCTGCTGGCCGGAGAAGCCCCCTCGCCGCTCGTCAGGGTGCTGATCGCCGCGGACTCCGGAAACGGCGTGAGCGCCGCGCTCGACTACCGGCGCTACGTGTTCATCAACACCGACCTGACCGTGCATCTGATCCGGCCCCCGGCCGGCGAGTGGGTCTGCCTTGACGCGGTCACCTACCCGGACCGCGGCGGCGTGGGCCTATCCGACACGGTCCTGTGGGACGAGCGCGGCCGGATCGGTCGGGCAGCGCAGACACTTCTCGTACGCGAGCGCGGTTAGGGTTGCGCCCGTGAGGGGTCCGGTGCTGATCACGGGCTGCTCGTCGGGAATCGGGCGCGCGACGGCCGAGCGCCTGGCACGGCGGGGCTACACGGTCTACGCAACGGCGCGGCGCCTCGAGTCGATCGCCGATCTCGAGGCGAAGGGTTGCCGCCTCCTGGCCCTCGACGTGACCGACGAGGACTCCATGCGGGGCGCCGCCGCGGCGGTCGAGGAGTCCGAGGGCGCGGTCGGCGCGCTCGTCAACAACGCGGGCTACTCGCAGAGTGGGGCGGTGGAATCGGTGCCCATGGAGGACGTGCGCCGCCAGTTCGAGACGAACCTGTTCGGGCTCCTGCGCATGTGCCAGCTCGTGCTGCCCGGGATGCGCCGCGCTCGCGCGGGCCGGATCGTGAACCTCAGCTCGATGGGCGGCAGACTCGTGTTCCCCGGCGGCGGCATCTACCACGCGACGAAGTACGCCGTCGAGGCGCTCTCCGACGCGATGCGCTTCGAGCTCGCGGGATTCGGCGTGCAGGTTGTGGTCATCGAGCCCGGCCTGATCACAACCCGCTTCGGCAAGACCGCCGCGCGCGGCGTGGCCACCGGCGACGGGCCCTACGCGGACTTCAACGCGGCGGTCGCGACCGCCACGGCTTCCGTCTACGAGGGGCCGCTGAGCAGGCTGGGCGCGGGGCCCGAGGCGGTCGCGAAGACGATCGAGAAGGCGATCTCGGCGGACCGCCCCCGAACCCGCTACGTCGTCACCGCCTCCGCTCGGGTGATGCTCGCGCAGCGGCGGCTCCTGCCGGACCGCCTCTGGGACCGGCTCGTGGGCACGAGCTTGCCGCGTCCACGCCCCTGACAGAATGGGCGCGCCCTGAACCCGAGGGGAGGACCACATTGCCGTACTTCAAGGACGCCGACGAGGTCTACCGCTTCATAGGGAAGCTCTTCGAGGACCTCGCCGACGACGAGGAGCTGGCCCCGAAGTTCCGCCGCGCCGACACGATCGTCCAGTACCGCTACCGCGATCCGGAGTCGATCATCACGGTCAAGGTGCGGGAGGGCGAGGAGGGCAAGGTGGACCTCGGTGAGACCGACATGGAGCCCGAGGTGGTGATGTGGATGGACGCGGACACCGCACACAAGTTCTGGCTCGGCAAGGTCAACGTGACCGTTGCGCTCGCTCGCGGTCAGATGAAGGCCAAGGGGCCGGTCGCCAAGATCCTCAAGCTCGTGCCGCTGGTGAAGCCGGTGTTCCCGCGCTACCGCGCGATGCTCGAGCAGGCCGGGCGCGAGGACCTGTTGGAGGCGGCCTGACCTTCAAGGACTTCTACCAGCACGTCTCCCCCACCCGGGTGATCGCCGGGCGCGACCTGATCGGAAGCGCCGGCTTCGAGTTCATGAAGGAGGGAGCCGTCCGCGTGCTCGTGGTCACCGACGCGGTGATTCGCGGGACCGGGCTCGTCGAGCGCGTGGAGGAGGGGCTGCGCGACGGCGGGCTCGAGGTGGCCGGCGTCTTCGACGCCGTGCCCCAGGACTCCTCGACCGGTGTGGTAGAGCACTGCGCCGAGGCGGCCAGGGAGGCCGGGGCCGACTCCTTCATGGCCGTGGGCGGCGGCTCCGTGATGGACACGGCGAAGGTGGCCGACGCTGTGTTCACCCACGGCGGCAGCGCCGCTGAGCAGGAGGGCTTCTACCTCATGCCGCGCGAGAACGACGGCATGGGTCGCCCGCTGCCGATCGCCCCGCTCGCCTGCGTGCCGACAACGGCCGGGACGGGCTCCGAGGTCTCGATGGCGGCGGTCATCAAGCACGAGGAGCGGAAGGTGAAGATCGAGATCGCGGACTTCCCGCTCTTCCCGCGGCTCGCCATCCTCGACCCGGACTCAACCCGCACCCTGCCTCCCTCGGTGGCCGCGGCGACCGGGATGGACGCGATGACCCACGCCGTCGAGACCTATACCTGCACCGACTGGAGCCCCCACCTCGACGCGCAGGCGCTCCAGGCCCTGCGACTGATCCGCGACAATCTCGAGCGAGCGGTGCTGAGCCCCGAGGACGAGGAGGCGCGGGGAAACATGCTGGTGGCCGCGTCGCTCGCGATCACCCTCAACCTCGGCTCGACGCACGCCATGTCGCATCCGGTGGGCGCCCACTACGGCGTGCCCCACGGCGTGGCGAATGCCATTCATCTCCCGCACGTGGTGCGCTTCAACGCGGAGGACGGGGCCGAGACGGCGGACCGATACCGCGACATCGGCGAGCTCTTCGGCCTCGAGACCGGGGGCTCCGGCGCCGCCGCCAGCGACGCCCTCGCGACGCACCTGGCCGAGCTCGTGGCCCGCCTCGGGCTTCCCACCCGGCTGTCGGAGGTCGGCGTGGCCGAGGAGGGGATCCCGGCCCTCGTGGAGGGCGCCATGGGCGACGGCACAACACTGCTCAACCCGCGCAAGCCCTCCGAGGAGGACTACGCGGAGCTCTACCGCCGAGCGCTGTAGCCGGCTCGGGCTAAACGAGGGGAACGCGCTGGCGCTCTTCCTCGAGCCGCGCTTGGCGCTCCGCCTCGGCTCTCAGATCCTCCGGCGTCAGCGCCCGAAACTCCGACGTGTGCATCAGCGGCACGTCACATACGGGGCAATGCCCGGGGTCGGCTGCCATGCCGAGGCCTACGTTGTAGCCGCACTGTGGGCAGATGACTCGATCCATACGTCCTTAGATCACTACCCGCTAATCGCGAGACGGAACGCCTGACCCGTTTGGGGCCTTCGGACGTCCCAACACGCGGTTTGGGGCGCGGTCCTCCATCCCAAACCGAACCTGGGCCTTCGGCCACGGGGGCGCGCGGTTCGAGGGCGGTCGGCCGCCCTCAAACGGTCATTGGGGGCCTTCGGCCCGGTGGGCCTCGACCGTCGCGCGCAGGGTGGCCTTCGCGGTGTGCTTGGGCCGCCAGCCGAGTTGCTTCCGGGCCCGGTCGGTCCTCATCAGGACGGGCTTGCGGAGAGCGTGGATCCACGAGACCGAGTCGGGCGCCAGCGGCAGCCTCGTGACGATCTCCGCGGTGGCGCCGAGCGCCGGCTCCGGCACCCGGAGCGAGTACCAGTCGAGCGCCGCGGCGATGTCGCTCAGCGTGAGCGTCCCGATGCCGGCGAGGTTGTAGGGACCCGGTTCGCCCTTGCCCCCGACGCCCGCCACGAACGCGCTCGCCACGTCGTCCTCGTGGACGAGCTGGAAGCGCGTGCCCGGGTCTGGGATCACGGGCTTGAGCACAGGCATCAGTGCCAGCAGGCGGCGGGCCGCCTCGGGCATCGCCTCCGACAGCCGGTAGTAGGGGATTTCCTCGAGCAGGGTCCGCGCGTCGGGGCCGGCCACGATGCAAGGGCGGAAGACGTAGGCCGCGGTCTTCCGGCGGCGCAGGACCTCGTCGAGCACCGCCTCCACCTCGGCCTTCTGCCGCGAGTAAGGGTGCTCCGGGGATCCACGCGGCGGTATGTCCTCGGTGAGCCAGTCCGGGTTGTCCTCGTGGAACCCGTACGCGGCGACGCTCGAGGCGTAGCAGAGGCGCTCGGCACCGGCCCTCGCGGTGGCCTCGAAGACCTTTCGCGAGCCCTCCACGTTGAGCTCCTGGGTCGCGTCGCTCGCCTCGAGGATGGCGAACGCCAGGTGGACCACCACGTCGGCTTCCTTCACCAGGTCGCGCACGCTTCCCGCGTCCGTCACATCGCCGCGCCGGTACTCGGTCTTGCGCCAGCCGTGCTGCGCGGGGTCGAAGGGACGGCGCGCCATGCCGACGATCCGCTTGACGCGCCGCGATCGCTCGAGCGCCCGGACGATCGCAACGCCGAGGTCGCCCGTCGGACCGGTGACCGCCACGGTCAGCCCCTCGGTCGTCACAGGAGCGTTTTGTACCCGATCGCTAGCGGACCTGCTCGCAGTGGCGCAGGACGTCGAAGGCGTCGGCCATGACCTGGTCGCGGCCGGGGCCGCAGTCCGCCACATCGCGGCGGCCGTCGGCCACGTCCACGACGTCGCTGCGGCGACCGGTCGAGATCCGGTCGTAGCCGGTGCCGGCGGCGACGTCGTCCCGCCCGCCGCCCGTGCGCACCCGGTCGTCCCCGGCGCCGGCGTCGATCGTCACGTTCCCGCCGCCGGCGGTGATCAGGTCGTCGCCGCTTCCACCGAGCAGCGTGCCGTTGCCCTCGGCGGAGCCGATGCGGTCGTCGCTCCCGCCGCCGTCGACGAAGTCGTCGCCGAGGCTGGAGTAGATGCGGTCACGGCCGCTGCCCCCGAACATCCGGTCGTCGCCCGCCTGCCCGAAGAGGGTGTCCCGGCCGGGTCCGCCCAGCAGGGCGTCCGCGCCGGCGCCCGCGTACACCACGTCGCCGCGGCTCCCGGCGTCGAGCCGGTCGTCTCCGGTGCCTCCGATCAGGAGATCGACACCCGACCCGCCGGACACGTGGTCGGACCCCGGGCCCGACTCCAGGTAGTCGTTGCCTCCGAGCCCCGAGAGGTGGTCGTCGCCGTCCTCGCCGTAGATCTGATCGGGGTCGGGCGTGCCTAGGATCGTGTCCGGGCCGTCTGAGCCGATCAGGGTGTCGGCCAGGGCCACGGCCCCCAGCAGGGACAGGAAGGCGGCCGCCGCCACCAGTGTCGCCGCGCTGCGTTTCATAACCTCAGACAACAAATCGAGCGGCCCCCGGTTGCGCGTTACTCCTCGTACCCGGGCTCGCCCGGCAGCAGGATCCGAGCCGAGCCGCCCTCCAGGACCACGCGGGGCCGGATCGGGACGACCTCGCGTCCGCGGGCCTCCTCGAGGGTCTCGGCTACCGAGCGGAACGTCGTCAGCTGCTCGAGATGCTTGATCGTGGGGAACACGAGCGTCAACTCGTCGCGGGCGAAGGCGTCGAGCGCGCGCCCAGGAGCGATCCAGCACGCGTCCACCGTCTCTTGGCCGTCGGGCGCGGGCTCGGCGCCGCGCGGCGCGGCCGCGGCGAAGAACCACGTGTCGAAGCGCACCTTCACCTGCGCGGGGGTGATCCAGCGCGAGAAGGGCACCAGCTCCGCGTCGTCCGGGAGGGAAACGGCCGCCTCCTCACGCAGCTCGCGCCGCGCGGTCTCGGCGTGCTCCTCGCCGCCGCCCCCGGCCACGGCTCCGCCCGGGAAGACCCAGGCGCCTCCCATGAAGCGCTGCTCGGGATTCCGCTGGACTAGTAGCACCTCCATCCCTCCGGCGGCGTCGCGCAGCAGGATGAGCGACGCTGCCTGCCGGGCGACCGTCTCCTCCCCGGAGCTGAGCTCCTCGCCGGGCCCTGGCCGGTCGTAGGGCACGCGGGCGAGACTATAGGCTTCGCCGCCCGTGAGCGAGACGACGGTTACACGGCTCTGGGTCTGCACGTCGTGCGGGTTCATCTACGACCCCGAGGAGGGCGATCCGGACGGCGGGATCCCGCCCGGCACGGCGTTCGAGGACATCCCCGACGACTGGTTCTGCCCGGTCTGCGGGGCGCGCAAGAAGGACTTCGAGCCGCACGAGGGCTAGCGCCGGCGCCTAGCCGGGCGCGAACGGCCACTCTTCGAAGGCGGTGCAGCGGCCGGCCTCGAGCCGCACGATCCAGAGGTCGAGCCACTCCGCGGCGGGGTCCTCGTAGATGACGTGGACGCGGGCGACGCCGGTGTCGCCCTCGACCGCCACGATCTCGCTCGTCATGGAGAACGGCTCGCTCGCGCCTTCGCGCTCGGCCTCCCACAGGCGCTCGATGGCCTCGAGGCCGCGAAGCGGCTCCCTGAAGGGAGCCGTCCCGTAGGTCGCGTCGCGAGCGAACAGCTCTTCGAGTGCCGCCGTGCCGGGCGTGCGCCAGGCGCGCTCGTATGCCGCGATCCACTCCTCGAGCTCGGAGCGAGTCACGCGGCGTCGGCGAGCGCGACGTGCCCGGTGGCGGCGCCGATGGCCTCGAGCGTGATGCCCACCAGTCGCTCCAGCTCGGGCTGGCCAATCGCCAGCGGGGGCATCAGCACGACGACGTCGCCCAGCGGGCGGATGATCGCGCCGCGCCGACGCGCCTCGAGCGTGACGCGGTGGCCCATGCGCAGGTGCAGCGGCTGCGCGGCGAGCTCGATTCCGACCATGAACCCGCGGCGGCGGACCTCGGCCACCGCCGGGTGGTCGGCCACCGGCTCGAGGAGCCGGCCGAGCAGCTCGATCTTCGGCTCGAGGCGCTCGAGCGTGCGCTCCTCCTCGAACACGTCGAGGGTGGCCAGCGCGGCGGCGCAGGCCAGTGGGTTGCCCGTGTAGGTATGGCCATGGAAGAAGGTCTTGAGCTCCTCGAAGTCGCCCAGGAACCCGCGGTACACGTCCTCCGTAGCCAGCGTCGCTGCCAGCGGCAGGTAGCCGCCCGTGAGGCCCTTGGCGAGGCACATGAGGTCGGGCGCCACGCCCTCGTGCTCGCAGGCGAACATGCGGCCGGTGCGACCGAAGCCGGTGGCCACCTCGTCGAGGATCAGCAGCACGCCGTGGCGGTCGCACAGCTCCCGTACCGCGCGCAGGTAGCCCTCGGGGTGCACCAGCATCCCCGCCGCGCCCTGAACGAGCGGTTCCATCACCACGGCCGCCACCCGCCCGGTGTGCCGCTGGAGCAAGACCTCGAGCTGACGGGCGTCCCCGGGCTCCGCCTTCAGGGTGTCGAACAGGAGCGGCCGGTAGAGCGAATGGAAGAGGTCGATGCCCCCGACCGAGACCGAGCCGATCGTGTCGCCGTGGTAGGCGCCGCGCAGGCAGACGAAGCGGGAGCGCTGCTCGCCGCGCTGGCGCCAGTACTGGAACGCCATCTTGAGCGCGATCTCCGCGGCGGTCGAGCCGCTGTCCGAGTAGAAGACACGGGTCAGGCCCGGGGGCCCGAGCTCCACGAGGCGGCGGGCCAGCTCGATGGCCGGCGGGTGGGTGAGCCCGAGCATCGTCGAGTGGGCCACACGGTCGAGCTGCCGGCGGACAGCCGCGTCGATGCGGGGGTGGCGGTGGCCGTGCACGTTGCACCACAGCGAGGACACACCGTCGAGGTAGCGGCGGCCCTCGGCGTCGACGAGCTCGACGCCCTCGGCGCGCTCCACGATCACGGGCTCCTCGGCCTCCCAGCCGCGTTGCTGCGTGAACGGATGCCACAGGAAGGCGCGGTCCGCCGCGGCGAGATCCACGCCGGGCGAGGCTAGCTATCGTGGCGGTCGGAATGCCGCCCCTGCCGCTTCTGGTGTTCGTGGTGGGGACCGGGTCGCTCGGGGCGGAGATCGCAGCGGTAAGGCTGCTGGCCCCGTACTTCGGCGCCTCGACGATCGTCTGGGCCAACACCATCGGTGTCGTCCTCGTCGCGCTCTCGCTCGGCTACTGGCTGGGTGGTCGGCTCGCCGACCGCCATCCCCACCTGCGCGGGCTGTGCCTGCTCGCGTTGTCCGCGGCGGTGCTGCTGGCGCTCGTGCCGTTCGCGGCGGACCCGCTGCTCGACCTCGGTGTGAGGGCGCTCGACAGCGTGTCGGCCGGCGCCTTCATCGGCTCGCTCCTCGCGGTGCTCGTGCTGGTCGCCGTTCCAGTGCTCCTGCTCGGCGCGGTGTCCCCCTGGGCCATCCGCCTGGCGGTCTCGCGAGTGGAGGAGGCGGGCACGGTCTCGGGCCGCTTGTACGCGCTCTCCACCGCGGGCAGCCTGCTCGGCACGCTCCTCTCGGCCCTCCTCCTGATCCCGCTCCTCGGCACCAGGCGCACCTTCCTCGTCTTCGCCCTGGCGGTCGCGCTCGTGGCCGTGACGGGTTTGCGGCCCACTCGGCGCTGGGCTCTGGCCCCGGCCGCGATCGCCGGGCTCATGGCCGTGCCCACGGGCACGCTCAAGGCGGAGACGGAGAGCGGGCGGGTGATCTACGAGGAGGAGACCCAGTACCAGTACGCCCGCGTGGTCCAGCGCGACAACGGCACCCGGGTACTCGAGCTGAACGAAGGGCAGGTGTTCCACTCCTACTACCGCCCCGAGACCGCCCTCACCGGCCATTACCCAGACGACATGCTGGTCTTGCCCCTCGCCGCGCGGACCGGCCCGCCGGCGCGGGTGGCGGTGCTCGGGAACGCCGCCGGCACGCTGGCGCGTGCGTACGGGGAGTTCTTCCCGCGCACGCGGGTCGACGGCGTGGAGATCGACCCCGCGCTCTCGGAGATTGGCCGGCGCTACTTCGACATGGACAACCCGCGCCTAAGGCTCCACCACGAGGACGCACGCCCCTGGCTGCGGCGGGCCGACTCCCGCTACGACGCCATCCAGATCGACGCCTACCGCCAGCCCTACATCCCCTTCTACCTGGCGACCCGGGAGTTCTTCGAGCTGGTGCGCGACCGGCTTCGCCCGGGCGGCGCGGTCGTGGTGAACGTCGGCCATCCCGAGACGAACGACCGTCTCGAGAAGGTGCTCTCGGCGACCATGTCCGCGGTCTTCGAGGACGTGCGCCGCGACCCGATGGAGGACACCAACACGCTGCTCGTGGGGAGCGAGCGCCCGCTGTCCTCCAGCCGCCTAGCCCGCACGCGGGTGCCGCCGGAGCTCCGCCGCGTGACGCGGCGGGCAGCCGGCCGGCTCGGGCCCGCCCTCACCGGCGGCGACGTCTACACCGACGACCGCGCGCCGGTCGAGTGGCTGATCGACAGGTCGATCGTGGAGTACGCGGCGGGCGGCGAGTGAGATCCGCCGACGTCGCGATCATCGGCGGCGGGATCGTGGGCGCCGCGGCCGCGGCGATCCTCGCCGGCGCGGGCGCGGACGTCGTCCTCTATGAGCGCGATCGGATCGCCGCGGCGGCGTCCGGGCGGAACTCGGGAGTGATCCAGCACCCCTACGACCGAGTGCTGGCCGACCTGCACCGGGAGACGCTCGAGCTCTACCGCGAGCTGGAGGACCTGGAGTTACCGCCAGCTCCCGCGGGCGTCCTGCTGCTCGCGGCCGAACGGGACGCGCTCGGCCGAGTGACCGCGGCACTCGCCCGCGACTTCCCGGAGCTGCGGCCCGAGCTCGTCGAGCCGGCGGACGTGGAGCCCACGCTGGCGACCGGCGTGGGCGCCTGCCGGCTCGACACCGGATTTCCGGTCGGTCCGGGGGCCGCGACGACAGCCTTCGCCGCGCGTGCGCGCCGGCACGGGGCGACGATCCACGAGGGCAGTGAGGCGGCGGTCTGGATGGAGGGCGGCCTGCCCCGCGGCGCCATGGTGGAGGGCGAGAGGCGGCTGGCTGGGGCGGTGCTCGTCGCCGCCGGCCCGTGGACGCCGGGCGTGGTCGGAGCGCCGCTCCCGATCGTCTCCGTCTGGGGGGTAAATGTGGAACTGGTCCTCGCGGAGCCGCCACGGCACGTGCTGGAGGAGGTCGGGGCGGAGGAGCTCGCCGCGGGCTCCGGCACGCGGTCGCTGTTCAGCCTCGTGACCGCCGACGGCGCAAGTGCTCTCGGGTCGACGTTCTTGGCGGACGAGCCCGATCCCGACGAGCTCCGCGGCGAGCTGATGCGGCGGGGAGAGCGCTTCGTCCCGGCCCTCGCCGGCGCGCGGGTCGTGTCCTCCCGGGCCTGTGCCCGGCCGCAGTCGGCCGACGGGCGCCCGCTCGTGGGAGCGGTGGTTGGCTCGCTGTACGTGGCGGCCGGACACGGGCCCTGGGGGATATCGACCGGACCGGCCACCGCCCGTCTCGCCGCCGACATGCTGCTGGGCCGCGCGGAGCCGCCCGCGGCGCTCGACGCAGGGCGCTTCGCGTAGCGTGCCGACCGTGTCCGGACCGCTGCTCGTCGTCGACGCTCCCTCGCTGCTCTTCCGCGCGTTCTTCGCGCTGCCGACCTCGATCGAGGGCAAGGACGGGAAGCCGGTGAACGCCCTGCTCGGCGCGGCCAACCTCGTCCTGGCCGAGGTCGAGACGCACTCCCCCCGGGCGGTGGTCCTCTGCTTCGGCCCGGACGCCGCCGACTATCGCGTGGCGCTCTATCCCCCGTACCACGCTGAGCGTCCCGAGGTGCCGGACGAGCTCGCACCGCAGTTCTCCGACTCGCCGGCCTTCTTCGGGGCGTTCGGCTGGACGGTGACCGTCCACGATTCCCTCGAGGCCGACGACTTGTTGGGAGCCTATGCCCGGCGGGAGGCGGCGCACAGGGGCGTCGCGCTCGTGCTCACCGGCGACCGGGACATGTTCCAGTGCGCCGGGGAGCGCGTAGGAGTGCTGTACGTGCGCACCGGGTCGCGTGGCGCCGAGCTGCTCGGGCCGGATGAGGTCCGGGCGCGGTACGGGGTGCCCCCGGAGCTCGTGCCGGACTTCATCGCGTTGCGGGGCGACCCCTCGGACGGTCTCCCGGGGGCGAAGGGCATCGGCGAGAAGACCGCGGCCGAGCTGCTCGACCGCTACGGCTCGCTCGAGGCCGCGCTGGACGGCGCCCTCCGAGAGACCAAGCCGAGCGTGCGCCGGGCGCTGCTCGAGCAGCGCCTGGTCGTCAACGCGACCGGCCCGCAGACCCTGCGCTTCCTGCCGCCGCTGGTGATCGGGGAGTCCGAGGTCGACGAAGCGGTGGCGCGGCTGGCGCCGCTGCTCTCCTGAGGCGCCTCAGCGG
>JBKPFJ010000233.1:0-3702 GCA_046728795.1 Actinomycetota bacterium
CCAGAGCACCTCTCCGTCGCGCGCCACGAGGCGGTACTCCGCCTCGAAGGGCTGGTCCGCCTTCATCGTGCGCCGCTCCTCGCCAGCACGCGTTCCCGGTCGTCCGGGTGGAGCAGCTTCTCCCACAGGTCCGGGTCCGCCACCCAGGCCTCGGGCGGGTAGCCCAGCAGGGTCTCCGCGTGCGGGCTGACGTAGAGGAAGGGGCGGTCTCCCCGGAAGTCCGCGATGTAGACGATCGCCGGGACCTGCTCGACCGGCGAGCGATAGTCGTGCAGCGCAGGCGTGGGGAGCGAGTCTGGCACTCGCTATGGATATCGGCCTCGATTAGCAGGGCTCTAAGCCGCGGTCTCGCTCCGCCGCAGCGCGCGCGGGACCACGAAGCGGATGCCGGAGCGCTCGTCGTCGATCGAGCAGGTCTTGTTGTCGATCAGGCCAAGCCGCTTGGCGTGGGGAACGAGGGTCATCTGGTTGAGGTAGCTCTCGTGCCCCCGCTTGCGGGTGATGATCCACAGGTAGCCGGTGTCGCGGAGGCGGCTGCGGTAGCGGACGAGGGCGTCCTTGGCCTCCTCGAGCGACTCCACGAGCACGATCGCGCCGTCCAGGTCGCCCGAGCGGACGAGCCCGCGGCCGATCGCCTCCTTCACGTCGCGGCGCAATCCGGCGCCCACGTCGCCCACGATCTCGACCCGCTCCTCTGCGCGCACGCCGAGCTTCTGGACCGCCGTCCGGTGGCTGTAGTCCTTCTCTTGCGTCGCCATTTGCGACGACGAATTGTGACATCCTGCGCACACATGCTCGGCGGCATCTTCACGGCCATGGTCACCCCGTTCGACGACCAAGGCGGCTTCAGCGAGGAGCGCTCCGTGGCCATGATGCGCCACCTAATCGAACACGGCTCGGACGGGCTCGTGCTGGCCGGCACGACCGGTGAGAGCCCCACGCTCACCGACGAGGAGAAGGTGCGGCTGTGGCAGGTCGGCGTGCAGGAGGCGGGCGACGCCTTGATCGTCGCGGGCACCGGCACCTACGACACCCGCCACTCGGTCGAGCTCACCGAGCGCGCCACCGAGGTCGGCGTCGACGCCGTGCTGGTCGTGGCCCCGTACTACAACAAGCCGAACCGCCGTGGGCTAGTCGAGCACTACAGGGCCGTCGCGGCGGCTACGGACCGGCCGGTGATCCTCTACAACATCCCGTCGCGCTCGGTGATCGACATGCCGAACGACCTCCTCGCCGAGCTGGCCCAGATCGACAACGTGGCGGCCGTGAAGCAGGCTCGCTACGAGGATTGCCGCCCGATCGAGGGCCTATCGCTGCTCGCCGGGAACGACGACATGCTCGCCGACGTGCTCGACATGGGCGGCACGGGCGGGGTACTGGTGGCCTCCCACCTCGTGGGCCAGGAGATGAGGCGCATGATCGACGAGCCGGAGGCCAGGCGGGAGATCCACGAGTCGCTGAGGGACCTCTTCAAGGTGCTGTTCGTGACCACGAGTCCGATCCCGATCAAGGCCGCCCTCGCGATGGCCGGCCTCGAGCCGGGTCCCCTCCGCCTGCCGCTCGTCGAAGCGAGCGACGAGGAGAAGGCCGAGGTCCGCTCGGTGCTCGAGCGTCACGGGCTCCTGAGCCCGGTTTCTTGAGCGGAGCGCTGCGCGTCCTGCCCCTCGGGGGGCTGGGTGAGATCGGCAAGAACATGATGGTCCTCGAGTACGGGGGCCGGATCGTCGTGGTCGACACGGGGCTGATGTTCCCCGCGCCGGACCAGCTGGGGATCGACCTGGTGCTGCCCGACTTCGCCTACCTGCGCGAGCGCGCCGAGGACATCGAGGCGGTGGTGCTGACCCACGCCCACGAGGACCACGTCGGAGCGCTGCCGTTCGTCCTCCGGGAGATGGACACGGCGCCCATGGTCTACGGCGGGCCGCTGACGATCGCCATGGTGCGGTCCAAGCTCGACGAGCACCGGATGATGGACGTGCCGCTCCAGGACGTGCTGGCGGGCCAGGTCGTGGACGCCGGGCCGTTTGCCATCGAGCTGGTGAAGATGGCCCATTCGATCCCGGACTCGTTCGCGGTGGCGCTCCGATGCGAACTGGGGGTGACCCTCGTCACGGGCGACTACAAGTTCGACCAGACGCCTGTGGACCGCACCCCCGCCGACGTGTCGCGACTGGCGGAGCTTGGTCGGGAGGGGCTGTTGCTCCTGTGCGGCGACTCGACCAACGCGGATCGCCCCGGCATGGCACCCTCGGAGTCGAGCGTTGGCCCGCACCTCGAGGAGGTGTTCGCTCGCTGCAGGGGCCGGATCGTCGTCACCTGCTTCGCATCCAACATCCACCGCGTGCAGCAGGTGGTGGACGCCGCCGAGTCCCTGGGCCGGAGGGTTTCGCTCGTGGGGCGCTCGATGCGCAAGAACGTCAACGTCGGCCGCCAGCTCGGCCACATCGAGGTCCCCGAGGGGATCCTGGTCGGACCGCGGGAGATCGAGGACTTCCCGGACAGCAAGGTGGTGGTGATCTCCACGGGCTCCCAGGGTGAGCCGCTCTCCGCGCTGCGGCGCATGGCGCATGGAGACCACCCGAACGTGCAGCTCCACGACGGGGACACGGTGATCTTCTCGGCCACGCCGATCCCCGGGAACGAGCGCGCGGTGAACGAGACGATCGACCGCATCTACCACCTCGGGGCCGGGGTGATCACGCCGCGGGACGCGCCGATCCACGCCTCGGGCCACGGCTTCGCCGAGGAGCTGAAGCTGATGGTGAACCTCACGCGCCCGCGCTACGTCATGCCGGTGCACGGGGACCACCGCCGCCTGCGCCTGCACAGTGGGCTGGCGGAGGCGGTGGGTACGCACGCCGAGGACCTGTTCCGGGGCGAGAACGGCCTGCCCCTCGAGGTCTCCGAGCGGGGCGCCGCCTTCGGCGAGCGCGAGCAGGCCGGGATGATCTTCGTGGACGGCGTGGACGTGGGAGACATCGAGGACGTGGCGCTGCGGGACCGCCGCATGTTGTCGGCGGACGGCATCTTCATCGTGGTGGCCACGGTGTCGGAGCAGGATGGCCGCTCCGTGGCGCCGCCCGAGATCATCTTCCGCGGCGTGCCGTTCCTCGACGAGGCGGACGGGCTCGTGGACGACATCCGCAGCGCGGTGGACGACTCGCTGGCGCGCTCGGCCGAGGAGGAGGTGCGGGAGATCGACCTGCTCCAGGACCACCTACACGACGACGTGGCGGCCTTCGTCTACGAGCGCCTGAAGCGCCGGCCGATGGTGTTGCCGGTGGTCGTGGAGGTCTGAGGGCGCCGATCGGGCCGCGGCGCCCCCGCGCCATAGAAGTTCCCACCCGAGGAGCTCGGGACGGAGTGATCCCTTATGCGCGCCAGGCCAGCACGAGGTCGCGCGCTCGTCGTGAGGCGCCCGAGACTGCGCGATTGGTCCGCCGCCCCGGGGTCGCGCTGGCGGTAGCGCCAGCCGATGGTGCTGCCCGTGGTCGGCGAGTGCACGAGCAGATCGCGGGGTAGCGCGTGGTATCACGAGCGCCCGCGCCAGATACCAGGCCCCCGCGCGAACGTGGCCAAGTTTACAGGGGTATTACGGAGGGTGATGGTCCCGACGGACGTGCTGGCTAGGCACCCCCGCGCTCCCGCCGACGAAGCGGTGACGCCGGGCAAGCCCGGACTCGCAACCACGGTCCTCCTCGC
>JBKPFJ010000090.1:0-4012 GCA_046728795.1 Actinomycetota bacterium
GCCACCGCCTCCTTGGCGCAGAAGCGCGCGGCGAGGTGCCTCCCGGGCCGGGGCCGCGCGGAGGCGTACTCGCGCTCGGCCTGCGTGAAGAGCCGATCGGCGAGCCGGGGCCGCCGCTCCAGGACGCGCTCCAGGCGCTCGACGTCGAGCAGGTCGATGCCCACCCCGCCGGCCCGGAGCGTCACTCCACCGTGACCGTCTTCGCGAGGTTGCGCGGCTGATCCACGTTCAGGCCCCGGGCGCGGGCGATGTGGTACGCGAGCAGCTGCAAGGGGATCACGGCCAGGATCGGCTGGAGGAGCCAGTCGGTCCGGGGGACGTAGATGACCTCCTCGGCGTTCTCCGCCACCTGCTTGCTGCCCGCGGTCGCCACCGCGATCACGTGGGCGCCGCGCGCCCGCACCTCGGAGATGTTCGAGAGCACCTTTTCGAGGACGGGCGACTCGGTCGCGACCGTGACCACGGGGGTGCGCTCGTCCAGCAGCGCGATCGGCCCGTGCTTCATCTCCCCCGCGGCGTAGGCGTCGGTCGGGATGTACGAGATCTCCTTGAGCTTCAGCGCGCCCTCGAGGCAGACCGCCAGTCCCACGTGGCGGCCCAGGTACAGGAAGAAGTCCTTCTCGTGCCAGTGCCCAGCGATCTCCCGGAGCGGCGCGTCCACGTCGGCGAGCAGCGACTCGATCGAGTGCGGCATCTTCCGCAGCTCATCGATGAGGCGCCCGAGCGCGTCCGGCGCGAGCGTGCCGCGCAAGCCGGCCAGCTTCAGCGCGAACAGGTACATCGCGGCCACCTGGGCGGTGAAGGTCTTCGTGGCGGCCACCCCGATCTCGAGGCCGGCACGGGTGAACAGCACGCCATCCGAGTCGCGTGTGGCCTGGGAGCCCATGATGTTCGTGATGGCGAGCACCTTCGCGCCGCGCGCGCGCGCCAGCCGCATCGCCGCGAGCGTGTCGGCGGTCTCGCCGGACTGGGTGATGCCGATCACGAGGTCGCGCTCCCCGAGCACCGGGTTGCGGTAGCGAAACTCGGATGCGATGTCCATCTCCACCGGGACCCGCGACCACCACTCGATCGCATAGCGCCCCACGAGACCGGCGTGGTAGGAGGTGCCGCAGGCCACGATCACGATGCGGCGCAGGTCGCGCAGCTCCTCGTCGGAGATGCCGATTTCCCCCAGCTCGATCCGCCCGCCGACCAGGCGGTCGCCGACCGTCTCCGCCACCGCCGCCGGCTGCTCGTGGATCTCCTTCAGCATGAAGGTCTCGTAGCCGCCCTTCTCGGCCTGGTCGGCGTCCCAGTCGACCTCCCTCTCCTCGCGCTCGATCGGTGCGCCTGCGCCGTCGATGAAGCGCGAGCCGTCGGGAGTGATGGCCACCATGTCGCCGTCCTCCACGATCTGGATGCGACGGGTCTCCGACAGGAAGCCCGGGATCGCGGAGGCGATGAAGCTCTCACCCCTGCCGAGCCCGACCACCAGCGGGCACTCCTTGCGCGCGCCCACCAGCGTGCCGGGATGGTCGGCGGCCATCGCCACGAAGGCGTAGTGGCCGCGCAGCTCGTTGTAGGCGCGGCGGACGGCCTCCAGCAGGTCGCCGTCGAGGTGGGAGGCGATCAGGTGGGCCACGACCTCGGCGTCGGTCTCCGAGGTGAACTCGGCGCCCTCGGCGGCGAGCCGCTCGCGCAGCTCGACCCAGTTCTCGACGATGCCGTTCAGCACGATGTGGACCCGTCCCGAGGTGTCCCAGTGGGGATGCGCGTTCTGGTGTGTCACGCGGCCGTGCGTGGCCCAGCGGGTGTGGCCGATCCCGGTCGTGGACTCCCCGGTGGCAACCCCCGGCCCCCGGTCGTCGCCCGCGGCCACCGCCTCGTGCAGGTTGCTCAGGTTGCCGACCGCGTGAACCGACTCGACCTCACCGTC
Organism: Actinomycetota bacterium; assembly: GCA_046728795.1. Lineage (GTDB taxonomy): Bacteria > Actinomycetota > Thermoleophilia > Solirubrobacterales > Thermoleophilaceae > JBKPFJ01. The sequence goes on from JBKPFJ010000090.1 coordinate 1,919, forward strand.
GGCGATCAGCGACAGCCCGGCGGAGTCGTAGCCGCGGTACTCCAGGCGCGCGAGCCCGGCGAGCAGCAGCTCGCGACAGGGACGGCCGCCAACGTATCCGACGATTCCGCACATGGGAGGGGATCAGCCTAGCTCCGCCTCGACCGCCGACACGAGTCTCCGGGCGATCTCCTCACACTCGTCGGAGTCGGGCGCCTCGACCATGACCCGCACGAGCGGCTCCGTCCCCGAGGGCCGGACCAGCACCCGGCCGCGGCCCTCGAGCCCGCGGCCCTCGCGCTCCACCGCCTCCCACACCCCACCCGCGTCCGCGAGGGCCTCCCGGTCGCGCACCGGCACGTTCACGAGGCGCTGGGGAAGCTTCTGCATCTCGTCGCGGTCGGTCAGGTCGCGGCCCCCGAGCGCCTCGAGAGTGAGCAGCGCAGAGGCAAGCCCGTCGCCGGCCGGCACGAAGTTCGTGTCGATGATGTGGCCCGACTGCTCGCCTCCCAGCGCCCAGCCCCGGCGCAGGAGCTCGACCAGGACGTGGCGGTCGCCGACCGGCGTGGTGGCGACCTCCACGCCGGCCGCCTCCATCGCCCTGTGAAAGCCGTAGTTCGTCATCACCGTGACGGCGACGCCGGGCCCGGGAAGCCGGTCGCGGTCGCGCAGGTGGAGCGCGGCGAGGGCCATCAGCTCGTCGCCGTCCACGATGGCGCCCGTCCGGTCGGCGGCGAGGACGCGGTCCCCGTCGCCGTCGAAGGCAAAGCCGACGTCGAAGTGGCCCCGCCCTACCTCGGCCGCGAGGCGCTCTACGTGGGTAGAGCCGCAGCCCTCGTTGATGTTCCGCCCGTCGGGCTCCGCGGCACTCGTCTCCACATCCGCACCGAGCCGGCGGAAGACCTCGGGCCCCACGCGGTAGGTGGCCCCGTGCGCGCAGTCGAGCAGGACCCGGAGCCCGGACAGGTCGAGATCGCGGAAGCGAAGCTCGAGCTCCCGCACATAGTCGCCGGGCGCGCCGTGCAGCTCCCGCACCCGGCCCATCCGCCGCTCGGGCGCGCCGTCCTCGCCGGCCAAGACCGCCTCGATACGCGACTCGTCCGCAGGGTCCAGCTTGGTGCCGTCGGGGCCGAAGAACTTGATGCCGTTGTCTCGGTACGGGTTGTGGGACGCCGATACGACGGCGGCGAGGTCGAGGCCATAGCGGCGTACGAGCAGCGACGCGCCCGGCGTCGGCAGTACGCCACCCAGCAGAGCGTGGCCTCCGGCAGCCGACACCCCCGCGGCGAGCGAGGCCTCCAGCATCTCGCCGGACTCGCGCGTGTCCCGCACGATCAGCACCTGCGGGGCCTCGGCCGGGCTGATCGTGGTCGCGGCCTTGCCGAGGCTCAGCCCCAGCTCGGCGCTGAGGAACTCCCCCGCGACGCCGCGGACGCCGTCGGTGCCGAAGAGCTTGCGGGTCAGCGCTTCGAGAACTGCGGCCGCTTGCGAGCCTTCTTCAGACCCGCCTTCTTGCGTTCCTTCACGCGCGGGTCGCGGGTCAGGTAGCCACGGCGCTTGAGCTCGACGCGCAGGGCGGGATCCGCCTCCACGAGTGCACGGGCGATCCCGTGGCGCAGGGCGCCCGCCTGGGAGGAGACGCCACCGCCGTGGATGCGCGCCACGACGTCCATGCGCGAGTGATAGCCGGCCGCCTCGAGCGGCTGCTTGGCCATCTTCTGGAGCTTGATGCGGGGGAAGAACTGGTCGAGGTGGCGGCCGTTGATGGTGTAGACGCCGCTGCCCGGCTTGAGGGTCACGCGCGCGACCGCGCTCTTGCGCTTGCCGGTCGCGGCATAGCGCGCGTCAGCGGCGATGTCGATCGGCTCGCGTGCGACCGGCGCAGGCTCGGCCTCCTCTTCCTCCTCGGCCGGTGCCTCCTCGAGCACGGCCTCGGCGCCCTCGGGCTCGGCGCCCGTGTATTCCCCGAACTCTCCCTCCGCCCCCTGTTCCTCGAGCACGAGGTCGGGCTCGAGGTCGGCGCCGGGGATGACCTCCTCCTGGGACTCGTCGCGGCGCTCGCGGCGACGGCGAGGACGTTCCCGAGGGGCCTCCTCGGCCGCGGGCTGCTCCTCC
>JBKPFJ010000247.1:0-8254 GCA_046728795.1 Actinomycetota bacterium
GCCCGAGCAAGGCCATCAGCGAGTAGTAGAACGGCCAGTACTGGTAGTCGACGCTCCAGGTCGGAATGGGCAGCGTGATCCCGCTGGTCCCGTTCGTGAGCGAGTCCCAGTTCGTGGCCAAGATCTGGAGCAGGAACAGGAACGCGATCGTCAGGATCACGAAGGAGTGGCCGCGCGCGCGCATGGCCACGACCCCCAGGAAGGCGGCCATCACGGCGGCCACGAGGCCCGCCGCCGGTATCCAGGCCCACGGCGAGCCGCCGACCTTCGTCACGCCGATGGCGACCACGTACGCTCCGAGCCCGAGGAAGGCGCCCTGCCCGAGCGAGACGTAGCCGGCGTAGCCCGTGATCACGTTGAGCCCCACCGCCCCGATGGCGAAGACCATCGAGAGGATGATCATGTTCTGGTAGTAGAGGTCGTCCGAGAAGACCGGGTAGAGGGCCACGAACAGCACGCCGGCCGCGACCAGGGCCATCCACTGCCTCCCCATGCGCGCGCGCTCGACCTGCGACCCGGGCCCGGGGAGCGTTCCGGCCTCGGGGGCTCCGACCGCGTTCATCATGCCCTGGCCACGTCCTCGCGAAGACGAGCGCCCAGCAGGCCCTGAGGCCGAAGCAGGAGGACGACGAAGACGAACACGTACGGCACCGCGGTCGCCCACTCGGGCCCGATGTAGGTCACCGTCATGGTCTCGGCCACTCCCAGACAGAGTGCGCCGATCGCGGCGCCGGGAAGGCTGCCCATGCCGCCGAGGACGATGATGCCGAGGAGCCGGGCGATCCACTGGTAGTGCGAGCCCGGCAGGAACGGGTAGAGCACACTGGCGATCGCGCCGCCGGCGCCGGCGCTGGCCACACCTATCGCGAACGTCATCGCCGACACCGCGCCGACACTAACGCCGACCAGCTCGGCGCCCTGCGGGTTCACCGCGCTCGCCCGGATCGCCCTTCCCAGCCAGGTCCAGGTGAGGACCGCGTAGAGCCCGGCGAGCACCAGGAGGGCCACGACGCCGCCGTAGACCTGGGCCTTCGGCAGGAACAGCTGGCCGATCTCGAACGACTGGTTGAAGTAGGCGGGCCGCACCGAGTGCGAGTTGTTGCCCCAGATCACCCCCATGATGCCCTCGATCACCAGCGCCAGGCCGAAGGTCAGCAGGACCGTGGCCGCCGGCGGCGCCTTGCGGATCCGCCCGACGGTCGTGCTGTACAGAACCCACCCGAACGCGAACATCACCGGCGTCGTGAAGAGAATCGCCGCGAGCGGGTCGACGCCGGCGGCGTCCCAGAGGGTCCAGGTGAGGAAGGCGGCCAGGATGAGGAAGGCGCCGTGGGCGATGTTGATCACGTTCATCACGCCGAAGATCAGCGTGAGTCCCGAGGCGAGCAGCGCATAGACGCCGCCGACGAGGAGGCCGAGGCTGAGGGCTTGAAGGAACTCGGTCACGTCACCGCCGGGGAGCGGCCCGCGAGGCCCCGGCCCCGCGGGCCTACCCCTTGTATCAGCCCCCCGGCTCCCAGCGCGGCAGGATCTTGTCGGAGGTGGCGACGTCCTTCGGCAGCACGATCTCGGGCACCCCGTTCTGCCACTGGCCGACGAGGAACTCGCCCTCCGGCCGGCCCGCCTCATCCCAGCTGAGCGGTCCGAGGATCGTGTCGACCTTGTTGTCGCGCAGCCAGTCGGCGAGCTTGAGCTGGTCCTCGCGCGCGACGGTCCCCTCGGCCTTCACCGCGGCCTGCAGCACCTGGGCGGTGGCGTAGGCGTCAGCCGCGTCCTCCGGGACCTCGGTGCCGCCGAACATCTCCTTGTACTTGGCCACGAACTCGGGGTTGCCCGGCGTCTTCGCCTCCTTGCTGTGGCTGACGGCGTAGAAGATGCCCTGTGTCGTGGCCTTGCCGATCGCCTTCGAGTACTGATCGCCGAACGACGGCGCACTGGTCTGGTAGAACATCTGCGGCGTGTAGTTCGCCTTCTGGAGCGCCCGCACCATGCCGACGCCGTCCTCGAAGGTCGCTCCGTTCACAACGAGGTCGGCGTTGGTCGCCTTGACGGCGCTGGCGATCGCGTCGAGGTTCGGGTTGTCGATCGTGTACGTCTTGCGGTAGACGGTCTTGATCCCCGCGGCCTTCAGCTTCTTCTCGATGCCCTGGGACGTGGGCTGCGCGAACGGGTCGTCGAGCGTCGGGTACGCCGCTGTCTTCGGCCGCTCCGCCTCGGGCAGCTCGCTCGTGACCCAGTCCGCCCAGACGTCGCCCTGCTTGTCGGCCGTGGCCTGCTGCGCGAAGAAGAGGTACTTGAAGCCGCGGTCGAAGATCTCGGGCGCGCCGCCCGCCGGCTCGACGTACAGCATCCGGTTGCGCTCCGCCACGGCGGACGCCGGCAGGTTCAACAGCGAGGAGAACGTGCCCAGCAGCAGGTCGACCTTGTCGCGGCTGATCAGCGCGTTGTAGTCCGAGACGACGGTGTTCTGGTTGCTCCCATCGTCCTTGACGACAATCTTCACCTTGCGGCCGTCGAGGAGGCCACCCTGCTCGTTGACCAGGGACTGCCAGACCTCGTAGCCCTGCTTCGCCGCCTTGCCGGGCTCGGAGAACTCGCCTGTGAGCGGCAACGAGGCCCCGATCTTGATCGTGCCTCCGCCTCCACCCCCGCCGTTGTCGCCGCCGCACGCGCCCACGGACAGCGCCGCCACCGCGAGCACCGCCGCAGACAGCCAACGTAGCTTCCGCATCAGTTTCTCCCTCCTCCGCTAGGCCGGCGCCTGGGGAAAGGGCCTGAAGCCGCTCCCCGCTTGCTTGCAAACGTTTGCTGCAATCGTTTGTGCAACCCTAGTCAGCACCGTCCCGCTTGTCAAGCGAGCGAGCCCGGCCGCAGGCGGGAAACGCACCGCAAGGCGCGGCGCCGCACTCGGCGCGGTGGTCAGCGCGGCGGAGCGGCGGTCGAGCCCCTGACCACGAGCTCCGGCGCCAGGCGCACTTGCCGCACCTCCTCCTCGGCGCCGTCCGAGAGCATCTCCAGCATCAGCTCGGCCGCCGCCGAGCCGATCGCGTAGTGCGGGATGCGGATCGTGGTGAGGGGCGGGCTGAAGCGGTCCGCGAAGGGCATGTCGTTGAAGCCCGTGACCGAGATCTCGCCGGGGCACTCGATTCCCCGCTCGTCGAACACGTCGTAGCAGCCGAGCGCGATCAGGTCGTTGCCTGCCACGATCGCGGTCGGGGCGTGGTCGCGGTCCAGCAGCTCGCGGCAGGCCCGGGCGCCATCCGCCTCGGTGAACGCGGCGCTGACCACGACCAGCTCCGGGTCCACCTCGAGCCCCTTCGCCCGCATCGTGTCGTGGAATCCGTCGTGCCGGTCGAGCCCGGTCGAGAGCTCGAGCGGCCCCGCGATGTGTGCCAGGCGGGTGTGCCCCAGCCCGGCCAGGTGCTCCACGGCCAGGCCGGTTCCCCCGCGGTCGTCCGCGGTGGCCGAGGGCAGGCGTTCCGATTCGGTCCGGCGGTTCACGAGCACCAGCGGCGTCCCCGAGCCGACCACCTCGTCGAGCAGCTCGTCGTCGCGCCGAGCCGTGGCGGCGATCACCCCGTCGACCTGGCGGGCGCGCATCGCCTGCAGATCGATCCGCTCGCGCACCGGATCGTTGTCGGTGTTCGCCATCAGCGGCGTGTAGCCGTCGTCCTCGAGGCGATCCTCGATGCCGCGCAGGATGGGCGGGAAGAGCGGGTTCGTGAGGTCGGGGATGAGCACACCGATCGTGTATGAGCGGTTCGTCTTCAGCCCGCGCGCGATCGGGTTCGGCCGGTATCCCAGTCGCTCCGCCGCCTCGAGCACGCGGCGGGCAGTCTCGGGGTTCACGAGCGAGCGGGTCCGCTCGTTGAGTGCCCGCGAGGCCGTGCCCGGGTGCACCTCGGCCGCACGGGCCACGTCGCGGAGCGTCACGCGCACAGGGCCGCTCACTGGGCGCGCCGCCATGATGTCGTGATTATGCACTCGTGGCCAGTCGCTCCAGCCGCGTGACTCCCGTCGCGGCGACCCAGCCAGCCGAGGCGGGTGGCAGCCTGGCGCCGCTGCGGCGGCCGGCATATCGCTCTGTGTGGACGGCGCTGCTCGGCTCGCAGCTCGTCACCTGGTCGCACAACGTCGGCGCGGTGACGCTGGTTGCGTCGCTGTCCGACTCGCCGACTCTGATCGCACTCGTCCAGACCGCCACGAGCCTCCCCGCCGTGGCGCTGAGCCTGATCGCCGGGGCGACCGCGGACATCGTCGACCGCCGCCGCTTGGTGCTCGGCGCCCAGGCGTGGATGACCGCGGTCACGGCGGTGCTCGCTGCGCTCACGCTGAGCGACTCGGTCACCGCCGCGACGGTACTCGCCCTCACGCTCGCCCTCGGCGCCGGTGTCTCGGTCACGATTGTCGCCTACCAGGCGATGACGCCCGACGCGATCGCGGGGGACGAGTTGCCGCAGGCCGTTGCGCTCAACAGCGTGGCGATCAACATCGCCCGCGCGGTCGGACCGGCGCTTGGCGGCCTCGTGATCGTCGCGCTGAGCGTGGGCGCGCTGTTCGCGATCGAGTCGGCGGGGGTGATCGCGCTGATGGTGGTCGTGGCACGGATGCGCCTGCCGCGCCCCTCCGTGGGCGATCGCGAGTCGCTGCCGTCCGCGCTGCGGGCGGGTGCCCGCTACATCCGCTTCTTCGGCCCGGCCCGCTCCGTGCTCGCGCGGGCCGCCACGTTCTCGGTCTGCGCGAGCGCGCTTTGGGCGCTGATGCCGGTGGTGGCCGTGGGGCCCCTCGACCTGGACTCGCGAGGCCTCGGCGCTTTGATGGGCTGCATCGGCGGCGGCGCGCTCCTCGCGGCGGCGCTGCTGCCCCGCGTGCGGCCCCGCCTCGGCCTCGACCTGCTGCTGGCCATCGCTACGGCCGGCCTCGCCGCGGGCCTGACCGCGCTGGCCTTCGTCCGCGTGCCGGCGCTCGTCGGGCTGGCGCTCGTGCTGAGCGGCGCGTCGTGGCTGACTGTCCTGTCCTCGCTCAACACGGCCGCCCAGCGAGCGGCGGCCGGCTGGGTCCGCGCCCGGACGCTCGCCGCCTTCCAGCTCGTCTTCCAGGGCACGCTGGCGCTCGGAAGCCTGGGCTGGGGAGTCCTCACGGGCTTGACCGACGTGCGCCTGGCCCTCATGGTCGCCGTGGGCGGACTCCTCGCCGGGATCGTGCTCGCGCGGCGCTGGCCGCTCCGCCCCGGCGAGGACGTGGATCTCTCCCCCGCGCTCCGCTGGTCGGAGCCCGACGTGGCCGTCGACCCCGAGGACCGCGACGGACCCGTGCTCGTGACGCTGGAGTACCGGATCCCGCGGAAGCGGTCCGGCGAGTTCATCGAGGCGATGCAGGAGCTGGGACGGGTGCGCCGCCGTGACGGCGCCTACTCGTGGGACGTTTACGAGGACCTCGAGGACCCCGGCCGCTACCTGGAGACCTTCCTGGTCGACTCCTGGAAGGAGCACCTCCGCCAGCACCAGCGCCTCACCGTCGGCGACCTGGAACTGGAGCAGCGGGTGAAGTCCATGCATGTGGGGGATGCACCGCCGCAGGCGAGGCACCTGCTCTGGGCTACCGGCCGAGCCGCCCGCGAACGGCGGCGGCGATGGTCTCCGCGTCGGGCATGAAGGCGTCCTCGAGCGGGGGGCTGTAGGGAATTGGTGTCTCCCCCGTCGCGATCACCCAGGCGTCGTCGAGGTCGTGCAGCGCCTCGGCCGCCACCGTCCCGAGGAGGTTCGCGCCCCAACCGCCCAGCCGCGGCCCCTCCTCCACCGCGGTCACGCGGTTGGTCTTCTCGGCCGACCGCAGCACGGTCTTGAGATCGAGCGGGCGCAGGGTGCGGAGGTCGATCACCTCCGCGTCGATCCCGTCGCCGGCGAGCAGCTCCGCCGCCGCGAGCGAGTCCGGGACGCCCTTGGCCACCGAGACAAGCGTCACGTCCGTGCCCGCCCGCGCCACGCGGGCGAGACCCATCGCGATCGCATCTCCGTCCTCCGGCGGGGGGCCCTTGACCGAGTAGAGGCGCTTGTGCTCGAGGAAGACGACCGGGTTGTCGTCGCGGATCGCGCCCTTCAGCAACCCCTTGGCCTCGGCCGGGGACGAGGGAGCGGCGATCTTGAGCCCCGGGATCCCCTGGAACCAGGTCGCGTGGAACTGCGAGTGCATGGCGCCGAAGCGGCCCCCGCCCCCCACCGCGGAGCGGACCACCAGCGGCACCGAACCCTGCTCGTGCGAGATGTACCAGAACTTCGCCGCCTGGTTGACCAGACTGTCCATGGGCAGGCCCATGAAGTCGCCGAACATGACCTCGAACACCGGGCGCAGCCCGGTCACGGCCGCGCCGAAGGCGGCCCCGGCAAGCGCCAGCTCCGAGATCGGGGTGTCGAAGACGCGTTCTGACCCGAAGCGCTCGTGCAGCTCGGGTGTGGCCTTGAAGACCCCGCCCGCCGCCGCCACGTCCTCGCCGAAGAAGATCACCGACTCGTCGCGCTCCATCTCCTCCGCGAGCGCGTCGCGGATGGCCGTGCGGAACTCCAGCCGATCCGTGGCCGCCGGGCTCATCCCGCAAACTCGCTCGCCCGCTCCCCCTCCGGATCCGGGTACGGCGCCGCGACGGCGGCCTCGCTGGCCCGGTGCATCTGCTCCTTCGCCCGCGCCTCGGCCGCCTCGACCTCCTCGGCCGACACGCCGAGCTCCCCGAAGCGCCGGCGCGCGACGTCGAGCGGGTCGCGCTCGAGCCAGCGCTCCAGCTCGTCCTCCGGCCGGTAGGTGGCCGGGTCGGACTTGGAGTGCCCGTAGTGGCGGTAGGTCTGGCACTCGAGGAACGTCGGTCCGTGACCCCGGCGTGCGCGCTCCACCGCCTCGACCGCGGCCTCGCGCACGGCCCACAGGTCGTTTCCATCGACCACCCGCGAGGGGAGCCCGAACGCGGCGGCGCGGGCGGCGATGCCATCGCCAGCGGTGACCTGCTCCATCGGGGTGAACTCGCCGTAGAAGTTGTTCTCGCATACGTAGACGGCCGGAAGCTCGAGAACCCGCGCGAAGTTCAGGCACTCGTGGAAGTAGCCCTGGTTCACGGCGCCGTCGCCGAAGAAGGCCACGGCCACGCGGCCGTTGCGCTTACCGGTCACCGCCGCGCCGGTGGCGGCGGCGATGCTCCCACCGACGATCCCGAAGCAGCCGACCAGACCGTGCCCGAGGTCGATCACGTTCATCGACCCCGCGCGCCCGCCGCACACCCCGGAGGCCCTGCCGAGCATCTCGGCGGCCAGGGGCTCGGGGTCGGTCCCCTTCGCTAGCGCGTGCCCGTGACCGCGATAGGTGCCAGCCACGTAGTCGTCCGGGTCGAGCGCCATGCAGACCCCGACCGGCACCGCCTCCTGGCCCGCGGACAGGTGCGTGGTGCCGTGGACCTCGCCCTTCAGGAACAGCCGATGCATCTCGTGCTCGAACTCCCGGATCAGGACCATGCGCTCGAACGCCGCGAGGAACGCCTCCGGCGCCGGAGCCTCGGCGGCGTCCCTGGCCGATGCGAAGTCGGCGACGGCCCTGGCCGGCGATTCGTCGGCCGCGGCCGTGGGCGGGGCGCCCCGGCCCGCATCGCTGGCGTCGACCCGCCCGGCTTCGCCGGCGCTCCCTTGCCCGGCCCGTGTCAAGGCGATTCCGCTCCCACTCCTAGTTGCAATCGTTTGCGCAAGGTACTCAGGGCCAGCATTATCGCAAACGTTTGCAGACCCCGGGGATGCCCGAGCGGCAGGGGGCTCCACGACTTCGCGTGCCTATTTGTCTCAGGGACCCCGCCGCCCGGCTCTCGCTCGCGAGTTCGGCCGGGGGTCCGGACCGGGCTGTTGGTGGCGGCCGGCGGGCTGGCCGCTGGGTCGCCGGCGTTCGCGCCGGCCGCTGGGCGACGCCGAGGGAGCCGACCTCTCGCCGGCCCTGAGCTGGACGGAGGCGACCCCCGCGGTCGAGCCGGACCCGGCCGACGCTCCCGTGCTCGTCACCCTCGAGTCCCGGATCGACGAGGGCGATGGTGAGCGCTTCGTGGAGACCATGGGCGCGCTCGGCCAGTCCGGCGCCGCGACGGGGCATACGCGTGGAACCTTTACGAGGACCTGGCCGAGCCGGGCCGCTTTCTCGAGACGTTCATGGTGGATTCCTGGGAGGAGCATCTGCGCCGGCACGAGCGGCTCACGGTGACCGACCTCGACGTGGAGCGGCGGGCCAAGTC
>JBKPFJ010000207.1:0-5972 GCA_046728795.1 Actinomycetota bacterium
CCCCGGTGCAGCTTCTACTCCTTCAGCTCGCCGGCCTGGACCACCGGGTTGCTGAGGGCACAGACGCCGGACGACGAAGCCGCAGCGGGTCTAGAACGTCCGCTTCCGCTCACGCGAGCCGCACGAATGCCTCGCGTCGCCAGGGCTCGCCGGCGTGGTAGCTATGTAACGCCAGGGCGCGCCCCGCGAATGTAGTCGACGATCCCCCGTACCGAGGCGCCTGGCGTGAAGATCTCCGCCACGCCGAGGCGCTTCAGCTCCGGGATGTCGTCCTGCGGGATCGTGCCCCCGACCACGAGCACCACCACCTCCGCCCCCTGCTCCCTCAGAGAGTCGGCGATGCGCGGCACGAGCGTCATGTGCGCGCCCGAGAGGATCGACAGCCCGACCGCGTTGGCGTCCGCTTGGATCACGTCTCGACGATTGGGGGTCTGGTCGAGGCCCGTGTAGATCACCTCCAGGCCCGCGTCCCGGAGCGCGCGGGCGATGATCTTGGCGCCGCGGTCATGCCCGTCGAGGCCAGGCTCGGCGACGACGACGCGGATCCTCGACGCGGTTGCCGCCGACATCATCTGAGCCGACGTCCGAGCAGGCGGCTGGCGGGGCACCAGCTCGGTGGCGCCCCGCCGGCCTTGATGGAGGGGGGATTGCTTCCTCGCCGATCGCCGTGGCGGCCGGGAGGCTGGGTGATAAATGGAAGTGCCACTTCTAGAAGACCGGCGTCTCCCTGTAGGTGCCGAACACGCGCTGGAGCGACTCGACGATCTCGCCCTCGCTGCAGTGGGCGCGGGCGCAGTCGAGGAGCGGCCCCATCAGGTTGGCGTCGCCGGCCGCGGCCTCGCGCAGGGCGTCGAGCGCGCGCTCGGCGGCCTCGCCCTCGCGCCGCGCCCGGACCGCCCGCCCGGGGGCGATCTGCTTGCGCTCGAGCTCGGGCGGGAGGCGCAGGAGCTCGCGCGGGGGCCCCTCGGCCTGCTGGTAGCGGTTCACCCCGACCAGGATCCGCTCGCCGCGCTCGTACTCCTGCTGGAGCCGGAAGGAGGCGTCGGCGATCTCGCGCTGGGGGTAGTTCTGCTTGATCGCCTCGACCATGCCCCCGAGCTCGTCGAGCCTGCGGAAGTAGCGGTAGGCGGCCTCCTCCATGCGGTCGGTCAGGGCCTCCACGAGGTAGGAGCCGCCGAGCGGGTCGATCGTGTTCGCCACGCCGGTCTCGTGGGCGATGATCTGCTGGGTGCGCAGCGCCAGGCGCACCGCCTCCTCGGTGGGCAGCGCGAGCGCCTCGTCGAAGCTGTTCGTGTGCAGCGACTGGGTGCCGCCGAGCACGGCCGAGAGCGCCTCGGTGGCGGTGCGCACTACGTTGTTGAGCGGCTGCTGGGCGGTCAGCGAGACGCCCGCGGTCTGCGAGTGGAAGCGCATCAGCAGCGAGCGCTCGGAGCGCGCCCCGTAGGTGTCGCGCAGCTCGCGGGCCCAGATCCGGCGCGCCGCGCGGTACTTCGCGATCTCCTCGAAGAAGTCGATGTGGGCGTTGAAGAAGAAGCTCAGCCGGGGCGCGAAGTCGTCCACCTCGAGCCCCCGCTCGAGGGCGCCCTCCACGTAGGTGAGGCCGTCCTTGAGCGTGAAGGCCAGCTCCTGCTGCGCCGTGGAGCCGGCCTCGCGGATGTGGTAGCCGGAGATCGAGACCGGGTGCCAGCGCGGCATCCGGCGGGCGCAGAACTCGATCATGTCCGTGACCAGGCGCATGGCCGGGTCGATCGGGAAGCACCACTCCTTCTGGGCGATGTACTCCTTGAGGATGTCGGTCTGGATCGTGCCCGCGAGCCGCTCCGCGGGGACCCCCTGGCGCTCCGCCGCCGCCACGTAGAAGGCCAGCATCACCGCGGCGGGGGCGTTGATCGTCATCGAGGTGGAGACCTCGCCCATGGCGATGCCGCCGAACAGGGTCTCCATGTCGTCGAGCGTGTCGATCGCCACGCCCTCCCGGCCCACCTCGCCCAGCGAGCGCGGATGATCGGAGTCGTGGCCCATCAGCGAGGGCATGTCGAAGGCCGTGGAGAGCCCCGTCTGACCGTGGTCGATCAGGTAGCGGAAGCGCTCGTTGGTCTCCTCCGCGGTGCCGAAGCCCGCGAACTGGCGCATGGTCCAGAGCCGGCCGCGATACATCGAGGGGTAGACCCCGCGCGTGTAGGGATACTCCCCGGGGAGCCCGATCTCGACGGGGTTCGGCAGGTCCTCTGCCGTATAGAGCGGCTCGATGGGCTCCCCGGAGACGGTCGTGAAGAGGGCCCCCCGCTCGGGTGTCTGCGAGTAGAGCTCGCGGAACCAGCGCTCCGCGTCGGTCATCGGCCTCGGCTCGACGGCCATGGCCGTAAGGCTACTGCCGCGCTATCTAGCTGCCGACCCGACCGACGTGGCGGCGCCTGTGGGGCCGGTGCTCCTGCACGTGGGGGCGGGTGCGCCCGAAGCGGTGCACCAGCAGGTGCGCGGCGAGGCCCAGCAGGACCGCCGCGACGACGATCGCGAGGATGACGATGAGTCCGCCCATGGTGGGGCGGTACCCGGGGCCTGCGGGGCGAATCGGGCGACGGCCGAATCAGCGCAGCTCGCGCAGGGCCAGCGCCGCGGTCCAGGCGAAGTCGCGGGCGCCGAGCCCGCGCCCCGAGTCGGGCGCGAAGTACTCGCGCAGGCCGCCGCCTTCGACGGCGAGGAGCATGCGGGCACGCAGCGTGGCGGCGGCGTCCTCGAGCCCCCCGAGCTCGAGCGCGTGCGCGCACAACCAGGTGAGGTTCGCCCACACCGGGCCGCGCCAGTAATTGCGCGCGAGGCGCTCGGGATCGCGTCGGTCGAGCGAGCGCACGCCGTACGCGGAGGCGAGCGCGCCGTCGATCACGAGCCCCCGGGCGGCGTCAAGGGCCTCGTCCGGAAGCCCGGGGGCGAGCGCCGCGAGGGCGCTGCCGGCGCTCGTGGTGGGCAGCGTCGTGCCGTCGACCAGATCGACGGCGCGTAGGAGGCCGTCGGAGCCCACGCGCTCGCGGAGCGCAGCGCTCACTCGCTGCCCGAGCAGCAGGCCGTCCTCGGCGATCTCCGGATCGCCGAGCTGCTCGGCGACCCAGGCGAGGTCGTGACAGGCGCGAGCGAGAATCGCGCTGAATCCGGGATCGAGCACCCGGAACGGGGAGCTCCGCGCGAGCCGCTCCTGGGGCCAACCGAGTTCGGTCCCCCCTCGCACGAGCGTCAGGTAGCGGCGGTAGTGCTCGTCCGAGGGGCGCTCGGCGGCGTCCACCGAGTCGGTGTCCCGCCGGTGCAGGACAGTGACCGTCGGGTTCACGCGCCAGAGCGGGGAGTCCCACTCGACCGAATTGTCGCGGCCGGACTCCCAGGGATGGATGAGCACGGGCTCTCCGAGACCGTCGGGGTCGCGGGTCGTGAGGAGGAAGCGGTGCCAACAGTGGAGGGGACGCAGTAGAAGGCGGGCCCGGGCCTCGTTCGGATGCTCCTCGAACAGCAGCCGCAGGGAGGTGGCCGCGACCGCGGGCTGCGTGATGGCCGAGATCCGGCGCCCGTCCCGGCCGTGCCGGACACCCCACCAGACCGGACCGGGGAGGTAGCGCGCGTAGGGAGCGGCGATGGTCGTGAGCAGCGAGCGGACCCGCCCGTCCAGCCGCGAAGGGACGCGGGAGCGGAAGGCTATGTGCGGAACCATGCCCTCCCGGTCGCGCGCCTCCAGCAGCGTCTCGAGCTCGGTCCAAGCGCGGGCGGAGTCGATCTTCGCCCAGCCGAGCGCGCAGAGCGCCGAGTCCCAGTTCCATTGGTGGGGATAGGTGGCACGCGAGGGAATCGTGTAGCCCCCCGCGTCGTTGTGCCGCAACACCGCCGCGGCGGAATCGCGCACCTCGGATGTGGCGGCGAGTACGTTCACTGCTCCCGGGTGGGAATCGGCCCGCTTCTTCGATTACAGCGCAACATCCGCCCGCCCGCTGCGTTGAAGGGGGCATGAGAGCCCGCACCGTCATAACCGCCCTTGTCGTCATCGCAGCGCTTGCAGGCACCGGCGCCTACGCCGCCAAGCCTTCGAAGAAGATCACCGCGTCGGCCTCGCCGAACCCAGTGGTCTTCGGACAGGCGACAGTGATCTCCGGCAAGCTCACGGGACCGGGGCACGCGGGCAAGACGGTAAGGCTCAACGCGGATCCGTTCCCGTTTGGCTCGTTCTCGAACGACGGGACCACGACGACCGACGCCCAGGGCGATTACAGCTTCACCCGGACGCCCACGGTGAACACCCGCTATCAGGTCTCCCAGGGGGGCACGCAGAGCTCGATCGTGACGGTGGGTGTGCGCATCCGCACCTCGATCAGGCTGAGCGACCGTACGCCGGAGGCGGGCACCCGGGTCCGCTTCCGCGGGAGGGCCTGCCCGGAGCACGACGGCGCGCTCGTGAAGATCCAGCGGCGCACGACGACGAAGCGGTGGCACACCGTCCGGGAGACCCACCTGGTCGCCTTCACCTCGGAGTGCTCGAAGTACAGCAAGCGGGTGCGCGTCCGGCGCGACGGCACCTACCGAGTGGTTGTCGTCGCGGACGCGGACCACAGGAACGGCAGCCGCCGTCGGTTCATCGACGTCCACGCGTAGCGGACGAGGCCTAACGTCGGAGCTCCGCGCCAAGCGGCCGGGGGGCAGGGCGGCGCGGGGCTCCGCCGCGTAGCGCTGCGGTCTTTCGCGCCCGGCGCAAGCGAGCGTCCCGGAAGCCCGCCCATAGCGGGTACCCCGGGACGTTCGGCGGCTTGGGGGTCAGCGCCCGCGTAGCCGGAAACGCCCGCGGCGCGGGCGCCGCCGCGCCGCGAGGTAGCCGCCACCTCCGCCGACCAGCGCGACGGCGGCCGCAGAGGCGGCGATGCGGACCCGGCGGCGGAGCTTGTCGAAGCGGATGACCCGCCAGCCCTCCTCGCGGGCGACGCGCTCGAGCTCGCGGTCGGGGTTCACGGCCACGGGGTGCCCGACGACGCGCAGCATTGGTAGGTCAGACTCGGAGTCCGAATACGCGTAGGAGTCGGCCAGGTCGATGCCCCGCTCCGCGGCCAGCTGGCGGATGGCCTCGGCCTTCCCCTCGCGGTAGGTGAAGGGCCCCGCCGGGCGGCCGGTGTAGACGCCGTCGCGAATCTCCGATCGCGCCCCGATGCCACCGTCGAACACGAGCACCCGCGCCAGGCTGTCGGCGAGCTCCTGCGACGCGGCCGTGACGATGTATGCGGGCCGCCCCGCGTCCTGGTGCTCGTAGGCCTCTCGCAGCATCTCCGGGTAGAGCGCCGGCAGGATGCCGGCCATGATGTCCGGCCCGAGCCGGGCCAGGTCGAGCACGCGCTGGCCCGCGATCGAGTCGAGTATGCGCTGCTTGAGCGCCTCGGTCTTCTCATCGGTGGAGCCGTTCAAGCGGTAGTGGATGTTCGCCCACACGTCGCGCATGATCTGCCGGCGCGAGAGCATCCCGGCCTTGTGGGCGGCGCGGGCGAAATGCACGGCGCTCGAGCCCTCGATGAGCGTCTTGTCGAGATCGAAGAAGGCTGCTCCGCGACTCATGCCGACGAGGTTAGGCGGCGCACCGCCTCGGCGGTCAGGTCGGGACGCGAGAGCGGGCCGTCGTCGAGCTCCTCGATTCGGGCCTCAGGGAGCATCTCGCGCGCGAGCCCAACGGCCTCCCTGGGGAACCAGGGGTTGGTCCCGTGCGGCAGCGAGACCAGGCGGCCGCCGAGCGCGCGGGCCGGCCCGTACACGTCGTCCGCAGCCCACGCCTCCCCCCTCGAGATGAGCGCCTCGCGGCTCGAATAGGCGAGGAACTCGTCGACGCGGGCTCGGACCTCGCCCTCGGACAGCTGCCGGTTCGCGCTCGCCAGCATCGACCGGAGCGCGGCCCGTGGATCGGCCCGCGCCTGGCTCAGTAGCAGCTCGACCACCGACCTGGAGCCGCCGAGCCCCGC
>JBKPFJ010000183.1:0-3971 GCA_046728795.1 Actinomycetota bacterium
TCCACACGTGTCCTCGAGACGCGAGGCGCGCGCCGCAGGCGGCAATGCAGCGAGTGCGGGAACCGCTTCACGACGCTCGAGCGGGTGGAGTCGGCGGTCGAGGTCGTGAAGCGAGACGGCCGCAAGGAGCGCTTCGACCGGCAGAAGCTCCTGAACGGGCTGCGCCGGGCGGCCGGTGGGCGGCCGGTTACAGATGAGCAGCTCGAGGCGCTCACCGAGGAGATCGCCGCGGCGGTGCGTCGTCGCGGTCCCGAGACGAGGGCCGAGGAGGTCGGCGAGCTAGCCCTCCAGGGGCTCGCCCGGATCGACCCCGTGACCGGCATCCAGTTCGCGTCGGTCTATCGGCGCTTCGGGGACCTCGACGAGCTCGAGGCCGAGGTCCGGCGACTTCGGGACGCGGTCGCCGTTCCGTCCGACCCTGAGAGCAGCATCGGTCTTTCCCCCACAGACAGCTCGACCGACAGGAGAAGAGGCAATGCCCGACAGCCGTAGCGCCGCCCGCCCCGCCACCGATGGGGTCGCGATCGAGAGGCGCTTCACGGAGCGGGGCAAGCACCCCTTCGAGCTCGTGGAGTGGGAGATCCGCGACGCCGTGATCGGCGATCCGGCCAAGCCGGCCTTCGAGCAGCACGGTGTCGAGTTCCCGAAGAGCTGGTCGCAGAACGCCACGAATATCGTGGCCCAGAAGTACTTCCGCGGTCGCGTCGGCTCGGACGAGCGCGAGTGGTCGGTCAAGCAGATGATCGGCCGGGTTGCCGGCACCATCGCGTCGTGGGGGCGCGAGGGCGGCTACTTCGCAAACGAAGACGACGGGCGGGCGTTCGAGGACGAGCTGACCCACGTCCTGCTCCACCAGATGGCGGCCTTCAACTCGCCGGTTTGGTTCAACGTGGGCTTCGAGGAGAGGCCGCAGTGCTCGGCTTGCTTCCTGCTCTCCGTCGAGGACACGATGGAGTCGATCCTCGCCTGGAACACGAAGGAAGGCCTCATCTTCCGCGGCGGCTCGGGATCGGGGATCAACCTCTCGAAGATCCGCAGCTCGAAGGAGCAACTTTCGAAGGGCGGCTACGCGAGCGGGCCGGTGTCGTTCATGCGCGGCGCGGACTCGTGGGCGGGCACGATCAAGTCCGGCGGAAAGACTAGGCGCGCGGCCAAGATGGTCGTGCTCGACGTCGACCATCCGGACGTCCTCGACTTCATCTGGTGCAAGGCGCGCGAGGAGGAGAAGGCCGCCGCTCTGCGCGACGCCGGCTTCGACATGCGCCTCGACAGCGACGCCTTCGCGTCGATCCAGTACCAGAACGCGAACAACACCGTCCGCGTCTCAGACGAGTTCATGGAGCGGGTCGAGCGCGATGAGGAGTGGGAGACGACGGCGCGTACTACGGGCGAGACGATTGACACGTACAAGGCGCGCGAGGTCTTCCGGCAGATCGCCGAGGCGGCGTGGCAGTGCGCCGACCCGGGCGTGCAGTACGACACGACGATCCAGGACTGGCACACCTGCCCGAACTCGGGCCGGATCAGTACGTCTAACCCGTGCTCCGAATATCTGAGTGTCGACGACTCCGCGTGCAACCTCGCCTCCCTCAATCTCATGAAGTTCCGCCGGGAGGACGGCTCATTCGACGTCGAGGCGTACGAGCACGCCGTGGACATCGTCTTCCTGGCGCAGGAGATCGTTGTCTCACCATCCAGCTACCCAACCGAGGAGATCGGGCGCAACGCGCGCGACTTTCGCCAGATCGGCCTGGGCTACGCGAACCTGGGCGCGCTCCTGATGGCGAACGGGGTTCCCTACGACTCCGATGAGGGCCGCGCGCTGGCCGGCGCAATCACAGCACTGATGACGGGCCGGGCGTACCGGCGCTCGGCGGAGATCGCCCGCGACGCAACCGGTCCGTACGCCCGCTACGAGGAGAACCGCGATCCGCACAACCGTGTAATGCGGAAGCATCGCGACGCGTCCTATGAGCTTGAGGGCTGCCCGGACGGCGATCTGTTGGAGGCCGCCCGCCGGGCATGGGACGAGGCCGTCGAGATCGGCGACGAGCACGGGTATCGGAACGCACAGGCCGTAGTCATCGCGCCCACGGGGACCATTTCTTTCTTGATGGACTGCGATACCACCGGCATCGAGCCGGACTTCTCGCTCGTCAAGTTCAAGGAGTTGGTCGGTGGCGGGCAGATGACGATCGTCAACCGCACGGTGCCGCTCGCACTTCGCACGCTGGGTTACTCGGAGTCGGAGATCGAGCAGATAGAGGCTTACCTAGCGGACAAGGGAACGATCATCGGAGCGCCCGGTCTCAAGGTGGAGCACCTACCGGTCTTCGACGTTGCGGTGGGTGAGCGCGCTATCCGGCCAATGGGCCATGTCCGAATCATGAGCGCCGTTCAGCCGTTTGTGAGCGGGGCCATAAGCAAGACAATCAACGTTCCTTCCAACGCGACCGTCGAGGACATCGAGCGCGTCTATATGGACGGCTGGAAGCTCGGGCTCAAGGCCCTCGCGATCTACCGGGACGGCTCAAAGACCGCGCAGGCGCTGCGAACCGAGGACAAGGAGAAGCAGCCCGAGGCCGAGACGCCGGCCGCCGAGCCGGCGGAGCCGCGGCCCATGCGCCGCCGGATGCCGCGGGAGCGGATGTCGATCACCCACAAGTTCTCGATCGCCGGCCATGAGGGCTACATCACGGCGGGCATGTACGAGGACGGCTCGGTCGGGGAGATCTTCCTGACCGACATCGGCAAGGAGGGCTCGACCCTTCGCGGCATGATGAATGCCTTCGCGACCTCGATCTCGATCGCGCTCCAGTACGGCGTGCCCCTCGAGACCCTGGTCCGCAAGTTCAGCTACATGCGCTTCGACCCCGAGGGGATCACGACCAATCCGGAGATCCCCTTCGCGAAGTCGATGCCCGACTACATCATGCGCTGGCTCTGCTCGCGCTTCTGCGACGTCGACCTCCAGGAGGAGCTCGGCATCCTCACGCCAGAGGTGCGGGCCCGCAAGGCGTCGCAGGAGGCCCTGCTGCGCGGCGACACCGAGGCGCGGGAGACGGCGGCCGAGGAAGAGGCGAAGGCGAGCAACGGCGGCAGTGGCGAAGCGACGGCGTCGGCCGACCCGAGGCCGGCGGCGTCGGCGCTCACCGACGAGCCGCCCGTGACCCCGGCCAAGCTGCAGGGCCTCGATCTGGGTCCGGCCTGCGGTCAGTGCGGCGGCATGATGCAGCGGACCGGCTCGTGCTACACGTGCTCGAGCTGCGGTAACAACACGGGCTGCGGCTAGGTGCTCGCCGGGTCGATCGGTTCGGCCGTCGCGTAGCGCACCGCGTCGTCGCGGTTCGTGAAGGAGCGTAGCCCTGTCGCGACCCCGTGACGCACGGTCCAGACGTGGGTGAAGCTGTGGTCGACCTCGGCGCCGCTCGCCTTGCCACGGCCGCGCTGGCGGACCGAGGCGACCAGATGGCCCGCGATCTCCTCTGCGTCGAGGAGCTCCACCGTGAAGTCGTCGAAGGCCTCGTCGCCATCGGCGACCCACGCCAGCAAGCCCTCGCGCCCACGATGGGTCTCCACGGTCGTGCTGAAGACGATGTCCGGCGCGGTCATCGCGTCGAGGGCTTCTCGGTCGCGGGCATTCAGCGCCGCGTAGACGCGCCTGGCGAAGTCGCTATCCCCAGACACGCTGCCAACGTATCGAGCGGCAGGCTCATCCCGGCCGCCGGCCCCGGCGACTTCGGCGGGGCACGCGGGTGCGGGACACGGAGCTCCTGGCCCGTTCAGATCTGATGCCGTCACCGGCTGTACGCCTCAGAGGCCGCTCCCGAAGCTCTTGCGCAACCGCCTCCACCAGCCGCTCCTCGTCCCTGACCTGGCCGTCCGTCACCGCGTCGATCAGGCTGCGCTTTCGCTCCAGCACGTCCGCCATCGACTCGTCGATCGTGTTCGGGGCGAGCAGGTACCAGGCC
>JBKPFJ010000149.1:0-5837 GCA_046728795.1 Actinomycetota bacterium
GTGACGCTCGACCGCCTCGACTTGCGCGCCCTGCTCGAGCGCCTGGCGCGGGCCTGCGACGAGCTGGGACGCGACCCGGATACCCTCGACCGCCTCCTCCTGACGGGCACGAGCGAGGCGCGGCCGCTCGCCTCGGTCGACGCTTTCCGCGCGTGCGCCGAGGGTGCCCGCGGGCTCGGCTTCACCGACCTGGTCGTGCACTACCCGCGTGCGAGCGGGCCGTCGCGGGCGAGATGTACATGCTCGAGCGGGTCGCCTCGGAGGCCCTGCCCGAGCTCCGCTAGCGCCGCTCCCAGGCCGGAAGTTCGGGGGCTGTGCTGTTTAGCGGGGCTCCTGGCCCACCAATGCAGCACGGTGGCCGGGTCAGGCGGGCTTCCGGTTCGAGACCACCTCCTACCCGACATCGGGTCCCCGCGAGTTGTGGGAAGGGTTCGATCGCAATGTGAGCTTGGCTCCCGAGTCCACGGGCCGGCGACCGCGTTGCGGGCGAGTGTCGGATACTGCCGGCGATGAGCGAGGAAGCCGTGCGCGGGTTCGCAGACGCGATCACTCGCGGCGACGTGGAGGCCGGCGTGGCCGTGTGCCACCCGGAGATCGAGTTCATGTCGGTGCTCGCCGTAAGCGGGCGGGCGTACACGGGTCACGCCGGCATCCGGCAGTACTTCGACGACGTGGCCTCCGCCTGGGACGAATGGCGGGTCGAGGTGCACGACGTGGCCGCCGCGCCCGACGGCCGCGTGGCGATCGAGATGACCATGCACGTGCGCGGCAAGGGGAGCGGCGCGGTCCTCTCTGAGCGCACGGGCCACGTATGGACCCTGCGCGACGGGAAGCTGCTGCGCAACCAGCCGTATCGCGAGCCCTCGGAGGCGATGCACGCGGTCGGGCTGTGACCGGGGAGAGGCTCGGCGGAAAGGTGGCGCTGCCGTCCGTCTTCCATAACCCTCTCGTTCGCCTCGCCCGGGGCCCCGGCTCGCCCTCCCGGCTTCTTGGGCTTGCAAAGCAATCGCGGTAAGTGTACACTTACCGTAAGTGATGGCTTACCCGCAGCCCGGCATGGACGCGCTCGGCGACCCCACGCGCCGGGCGATCTTCGAGCGCCTGGCCGACGGCCCCCGCCCGGTCGGCGAGCTCGCCCGCGAGCTGCCGGTGAGCCGCCCGGCCGTCTCGCAGCACCTGCGGGTGCTGAAGGAGGCCGGGCTCGTGGTCGACCGCCGGGACGGCAACCGTCGCCTGTACCAGCTCGATCCGTCCGGGGTCGGCGCGCTGCGCGCCTACCTGGACCGTTTCTGGAACCAAGCCCTGGCCGCGTTCAAGGACGCGGCTGAGAAGGAGGATCGATGACGGAGCAGGCAACCGAGACGAGCGTCCGCCGGACCGTGACCGTCGAGGCGTCGCGCGAGCACGCCTTCGCGGTGTTCACCGACGGCTTCGGCAGCTGGTGGCCGAAGACCCACCACATCGGCCAGACCGAGCCCGAGACCGTAATCGTGGAGCCCCGCGCCGGCGGCCGCTGCTACGAGGTCGGCGAGGGCGGCGTGGAGTGCGACTGGGGGCGCGTCCGGGCCTACGAGCCGCCGGAGCGCTTCGTGCTCGCCTGGGAGCTGAACCACGAGTGGAAGCACGACCCGTCGGCGGCGACGGAGGTCGAGGTGCTCTTCGTCGAGGAGGGCCCGGGGACGACGCGCGTGGAGCTCGAGCACCGAGGCTTCGAGGTGCTCGGCGAGCACGCCGACGAGGTCCGCGAGTCGGTCGGCTCCGAAGGCGGCTGGACGCTGGTGCTCGAGGGCTATGCGCGCGCCGCGGGCGCCTAGGGGCGCATTCGGGCGGCGCCAGCAGGTTGCCCCGCGACGGGGCCCGACCCGACGCTGCCCGATGCACGACCCTCGCTAGCTCAGCCCCGCCGTACCGGACGCCGCCACGCGCCGCTGCCGGGTGCCGGCCGCGAGCAGAGCGGCCACCCCCGCCAGTATCCAAACCGCCAGGACCAGGACGTGGCTGCCGCCACCGGCGCCGTCGAAGAAGCCCGTGCTGCGCAGCAGGTTGCCGCCGGCGCCGGGCGGCATCAGCTGCCCGATGGCGCCGACCGGCTGGGGGAGCAGCTCGGGAGCCGAGGCGACCCCGGAGAACGGGTTGCCGACGAGGACCATGGCCAACGCAGCCGCGATCGCGCCTCCCACCCCGAGCAACGCGTACAGGCCCGCGACGAGGGCAGCGATGGCCAGGACGGTGAGACTCAGCGCCGCCGCGTTGGCGGGCCAGCTGCCGTCGACGATGTCGAGCCAGCTCTGCACGATCACGGCGGCGGTCATGCCGGCGAGGACGGAGCCGGCGACCGCCAGCCCGACTCGGCCCCCGGCGCCGGACGCGAGATGCGCCGCGGCAGCGCCGGTGAGCAAGCCGGCCAGGACGAGCGGCAGCACGGACGAGCCCAGCGCCGCGCCGCGCTCGGCGGCCACCACGTCCTCGGTGGGCGCCCCGATCTCGCCCGCGGCCCTCTGCAGAAGCTGTGCGACCGCCGTGCTGGCCGCCGACGCCGTCAACACCTTCGCACCCGCCGGTCTCGCGATGAATGCCCCGTAGACGTCGCGGTCCTGAATCGCCTCGCGGGCGACCGCCCCGTCCGGATAGCGGTGCACTTCGAAGGCCCCCTCGCGTGCCAGCAGGCGTCGCTCGATTGGCGCGGCGACGGCCCGTGGCCCGGCAACGCCAATCGGGAGATCACGCGGCTCCAGCCGGGCACTGGGCCAAGCGAACAGCGTCAGCACGAGTGCGACGGCGATGGGGACGACGAGGATCGCCGCAGCGGGCGGTCGGTGCTGCGGATCAGCCGGGCTCACCGGCGTGAGACGTCGCGGCCTCCCTGGGAGCTTCTTCCCAGTGGGGTCGAGCTCGAGGGCGGTCCCCACCAGGGCCAGATGAGTGAACGCCTGGGGGGCAGCTGCCGAGCTGGCGCTTACGGTCGATGTCGTACCGATCGGCCAAGAGGCCCACGTTGGACTCGAAGCGAGGGAGGCACAGCCAGTCGATCGAGCCATCGCGCCCGACGAGCGCGGCCGTCCGCAGCTTGCCGATCAGGCCGTAGTCCTCGATCCGCGCTACCGCTCCCCCGGGCTCGTGGTCCCCGCGACCCTACTCCGGGCCGCAGGGACAGGCAACCGTGGCCACGCGGCCCCGCGCTGACGTCCCGAGGCCCACGTCCGATCTGGTACAAGAGGCGGCGGTGGACCGCCGCCTCGCCTACAAGAACCTGCGCACCGCTCTGATCGCGGGTGCGATCTCGCTGATCGTCTTCGCCGCGGCCTGGGTCACGGGGCTCGTCTACTGATGGCCGAGCCGATCGACCGCCCCCCGGAGGACGCACCGCCCGCGGGCGAGGCCGTCCATCTTCCGGCCCCGTCCTTCCTGCCGGCGATCGTGGCGGCGGGCATCAGCGTGGCCATCGTCGGGATCGTCATCTCCTGGGTCGTGGTGGTCATCGGCGCCATCCCCGCGGTGATCGCCATCGTCCTCTGGATCAGGGAGACGCGCGAGCACATCGCGGAGCTACCGCTGGAGCACTGACCGTGCCGGAGGAGGACCTCACTACTGGCGCCCTGCGCCGCATGCAGGCCGAGCGTGAGGGCGAGGAGCGCGAGCGGGAGCGGGAGGCCGACACGGGCGCGGACACCGAGAAGGCCGGCCGGCGAGCGGACAAGGCCGCGTACCTGAAGGAGAAGCTCGAGGAGCGGGCCCGCTCGGAGCGGGAGCGGGGCTCCTAGGCGCGCGGTAGTTCGCTCGTGGCGTAGTCCTGCACCCAGCAGCGCACGATGTCGCGCATGGACAGGATGCCGATCAGCTCCGCCCCGTCCACCACGACCAGGTGGCGAAAGCCGCCGCGGACCATGGCCTCGGCCGCCCGCTCGAGCGACCATTCGGGCGAGGCGAAGGTCAGGTTTGCGGAGAGGTGGTCGGCCACCCGCTCGCGATCGGGGTCCTGGCCGCCGCCGACGGCCTCGAGCAGGTCGCGCTCGGTCAGGATGCCGGGCCCGGGCTGGTCCGGGTCGATCACGAGCGCCGCGCCCACGCGGCGCTCGGCCATCGCCCGCGCGGCGTCCCGAAGGGTGTGGCCGGGCCCCACGGTTAGGACCACGTCGGACATGCCGTCCCGAACCCGCATTGAGCCTCCTTCTATGCCTTCGTGCCGATCGGCGCAAGCGTACACGGATGGTTCGAGCGGCGCGCGAGCGGCCATCGCTGAGGCGGGATAGACTCGCGCGCCGTGCTGCGTAGGCACCCACTCGTCCAGATGCTCTCCATCGGCGCTGTGGCAGCGGTGATAGGCGTGGTCATCGCGCTCCTGATCGACTGGTTCCCCACCCGCGCCTCGGGCTCGGCCGGCAAGATCGACACGCTCTACGACGTCCTCCTGATCGCCTCCGTGCCGATCTTCGTGCTCGTGATGACGGTCGCGATCTACTCGGTCGTGAAGTTCCGGGCGCGACCGGGCGACATGGGCGACGGGGCGCCGATCCACGGGAACACGCGGCTCGAGATCATCTGGGTGGCGATCCCGTTCATGCTGGTCACCGGGCTGGCCATCTACGGCTGGGTCGTGCTCAACGACATCGAGGCGAAGGAGCCGGGCGCGCTGCGGGTGAACGTCACGGGGCGGCAGTTCACCTGGACCTTCTCCTACCCCCAGAACGGCAAGGTGCAGTCGCCGCGGCTCGTGCTCCCCGTGAACCGGCCCGTGGAGTTCCACATCCATACGAAGGACGTCATCCACTCCTTCTGGGTCCCGCAGTTCCGGCTCAAGTCGGACGCGGTCCCCGGCCTCACGACCCGCATCCGGGTGACCCCCGACCGCATCGGGAACTACGAGGTGGTGTGCGCTGAGCTCTGCGGTCTCGGCCACTCGGCCATGCGCAACGCCGTTCAGGTGGTCTCGTCGTCGCGGTTCAGGAGCTGGCTGAGCAGCCGGCAGAAGCCCGCCGGCGGCGGCGCGGCAGCGGGCGGCGGGGCGGCGGGCGGCGCGGCGGCCGGCAAGGAGCTCTTCACCGCGAACGGCTGCGGCGCGTGCCACACGCTGTCCGACGCCGGCACGAACGGAAACGTGGGCCCGAAGCTGGACGATCTGGCGGCGATGGCGGCGAAGTTCGGCAAGCAGCGCAAGGAATCGGCCGAGGCATACGTGCGTGAGTCGATCCTGGATCCCCGCGCGTTCACCGTGCCCGGGTTCCCGAAGAACGTCATGCCGACCACCTTCAAGAGTCAGCTTTCTGACGCGCAGGTCAACACGCTTGTGAAGTACCTTCTGAGCGTGAGCGGAGGCAAGGGCAAGTGACGCTTGCTGCGAGGTACCGGGCCCCCGGTTGGTACCGCGCGGCGCTGAGCCTGCCGATCGGCTTCGCGGTGTCCGCCGGGCTGGTCGTGACGGTGCGCGCCCTGTACGGCTTCGAGCCGACCTGGGACGGCGACGCGATCACCACCGTCTGCCTGATCGCCATGCCGCTCGCGTTCCTGCTCGGCATCGGCTGCTTCGACTACTGGTTCTACTGGGCCTCCGGGAAGCCCACCCGCCCCGAGGATCACTCGGGCCACGGCGCGCACTCGTGGAAGGACTACTTCCGCGTGAACACCGATCACAAGGTGATCGGGATCCAGTACATCGTCACGACCTTCTTCTTCTTCATCGCCGGCGGGCTGATGGCGATGGTGATGCGGGCCGAGCTGGCCCAGCCGGGAACGCAGTTCGTGGACCCGAACACCTTCAACGGGCTGTTCTCGGTCCACGCCTCGATCATGATCTTCCTGTTCATCATCCCGGTCTTCGCCGGGATCGCGAACTTCGTGAT
>JBKPFJ010000061.1:0-22001 GCA_046728795.1 Actinomycetota bacterium
GCTGTGCTCGCGCAGACCTCGAAATGCCCCCATGACCGAGACCGCCGCCGGCGTCGCGCGACGGGTGTTCTCCGCCTGGAACGACGGCGGGATCGCCGCGGTGGCCGACGACCATTGGGCGGCTGAGATCGAGTGGCGCGATGACCCGAGCGTGCCCGACGCCGGCGTCTTCAAGGGACGCGACGAGGTGCGCAGGCACATCGAGGAGCGCGTCGAGGCGCTGGGCGACTTCAAGATCACGGTTGAGCGGGTGCTGGAAACCGGGAGGGATCGGGTGCTCGTCATCTATGAGTTCCGTGGCGCGGGCGGCCGCAGCGGCGCCCCCTACGCGATGCGGATCGCCCAGCACCTGACCGTCGACCGCGGCCGCGTCGTCGCGGTGCAGGACCACTTGGATCCAGATCTACTCGCGATGCACCAAGTCGATCGGGTCGCCGCGCCCCGCCTGCTCGCGGCTGTCGCTAGCCGCGGGCAGGCGGGCCGCCGCCAGCTCTCGTCGGCCTACCCCTCGACGTCGAGCGCGGGCGTCGGCGTCATGCCGGCGATGAGCTCGGGCTCCTTGGCGTGGCCCGGCAGGAAGCTGCCCGCGACCGCACCCACGAGAGCCAGCGCCGCGGCCACTCCGGCCGCGGGGCCGAAGCCGTCGACGAACGCCTGTGGCGACGCGTAGCTGCCGACCCCGGCGAAGACGGCGACCGTGATCGCGATGCCGAAGACGCCGCCCAGCTCCCGCATCACGCTGTTGGTGCCGGCCGCCTTGCCGACGGCCTCCTGCGCGACGGAGCCGAGAACGGAGTTCTGGGCCGACGGGATCGCCATCGAGATCCCGATCCCGGCGACGATCACGGGCACCACGAAATGCGAGTACGCCAGGTCCGGGCTCGCGATCAGCGCGATCCAGATCGTCCCGGCCGCCTGGAGTAGCAGGCCCGTGACCATCAGCGGGCGCTCCCCGATCCGGTCGGTCATGGCCCCCGCGATCGGCCCGACCAGCAGGAACGTCCCGGTCCACGGCATCAGCCGCAGGCCGGCGCCGAGGGCGCTGTAGCCGAGGCCCGTCTGCAGGAACTGCGAGAAGAAGTACACCTCGGCGGTCAGCGACGCAAAGACCATGAAGATCGCCAGGTTCCCCGCCGAGAACGCCCTCGAGCGGAAGAAGCTGATCGGGATCATCGGCCCCTTCGCACGACGCTCCCAGGCGACGAAGGCGGCCACCAGGAGCGCCCCGGCCACCAGCGTCCCCACGACCTCGGGGCTCCCCCAGCCCGCGGGGTTGCCTCGGACCAGGCCCCAGACGATGCCGAAGGCGCCCGCGGAGACCAGGCCGAGACCCGGCAGATCGAGGGCGGTCGCGGGCCCGTGGCTTTCGCGCATCTTGGTCAGCACCAGCGGAGCCGCGATCACGCCGATCGGGACGTTGAGCCAAAAGATCCACGTCCAGTCGAGGCCGTTGACCACCGCGCCCCCGACCAGCGGACCGCTGGCCACGGCAAGGCCGGTGACCGCGCTGAACAGGCCAATCGCCGTTCCCCGTCTCTCGGCGGGGAACGCGGCGCTGAGCAGCGCCAGGCCGAGGGACATCATGAAGGCGGCCCCGATGCCCTGAACGGCACGCGCCGCGATCAGCCATCCGACGCTGGGCGCCAGCGCGCTGGCCGCGGAGGCCGCGGCGAAGCCGACCAGGCCCACCGCGTAGAGGCGTCTGCGCCCGAATCGATCGCCGAGCGCCGCGGCGGTGACCAGCATCACCGCGAAGCTGAGGTTGTACGCGTTGACGGTCCACTCGAGCTGCGACACCGAGGCGCCGAGGTCGAGCCGGATCGTGGGAAGGGCGGTCGAGACGACCAGGACATCGAGCGCCGCCATGAAGGCGCTGATCGCCGTCAGCACTACCACCCACGCGATCGAGCTCTTGGTGTTGGTTGCCTGTGGACTCATCGGATCCCTTTCATTCCGGGCGCCTTGCCGCCCTTTGCAACTAGAGATCCGGTGAGGCCCCCGGATCTATCGCTAGCGGGAGGCCGAAGCTCGGGAGGAGGGCCGGATCCCGAAAGGCGGTGATCTCGCTGATCTCGCGATCGGCGGTGAGCGTGAGCACGAGGATGCCCTCGGCGTGGAGCGAGCCGTCCTCGTCGATCCAGTAGTTGGCCATCGCCGGCTGGCCGTTGGCGTGGGTCGGCACCAGCTTCCAGCGCCGCCCCGGCTGGAACGGACCGCGCGGCAGGAACTCGAGCACCGCGTCGCGCCCGTCGAACCACTCCGGCCACGGCGGCATCTCCAGCACGCAGTCGTCGGTCAGCAAGGAGCGGATCCGCTCGACGTCGGCCGCCTCCCAGGCCTCCATGAAGCGGTCGACGATCTCCCGGACGTGGTCGTCTCCCAGCGAATCGAGCGTCTCCGGCTGGCTTCGGTCCGCGAGCCGCTCCTCGGTGGCCTTGCGCGCCCGCTGAAGCGCGCTGTAGATGGAAGCCGGGGTGGCATCGAGGGCCTCGGCGACCTCGCCCGGTGAGAACCCGAGCACGTCGGTCAGGATCAGCGCTGCTCGCTGGAGCGGCGGCAGGTGCTGGAGCGCCGCCGTGAACGCGAGCTCGACGCTCTCGCGCTGTTCGTAGCGGGCCTCGGGCGAGGCAGAGGTCTCCGCGGTGGGCAGGCGGTCGTCCGGGAACGGCTCGATCCAGACCGACTCGATCAGCGGCTCGTCGCGCATGCCGTGAGGGTCGGCCGGCGGCCCATGGTCGATCGGCAGGACACGCTTCGGACGTCGCTCGATCAACCGCAGCGAGGCGTGGGTGGTGATCGTGTAGAGCCAGCTGCGAAGCGAGCTGCGTCCCTCGAAGCGGGCGATGCCGCGCCAGGCGCGCAGCATTGCCTCCTGCATGGCGTCCTCGGCGTCGTGGAGCGAGCCGAGCATGCGATAGGCATGTGCCTGGAGCTCGCCGCGGTAGGGCGCGATCACGCGCTCGAAGGCCCCCTCGTCGCCAGCCTGGGCTGCTCGCAGCAGCTCACTCTCGCTTCTGGGCGGCGTCGGCGGATGTGCGTCCGAGTTCATCTCTCACCTCATCAGATCCGCCCGATTCCGCGAATCCATCGCCAGACCGCTTGATTCGGGTGACGGCACGGATCTAACGGTTCGAGATGACTCCTACACCGCCGAGACCACTGGCGCACCTCGAGCTCCACACCGCCAACCAGGCGCGGGCGAGCGCGTTCTACTCGGAGCTGCTCGGCTGGCACCCGGAGCTGATCGAGGCCGCCGGGCGCGCCTACCTCGCCCTCGATCTGGGCGGGGTCGGCGGCGGCATCGTCGAGTGCGGCACCGAGCGGGCGCTCTGGCTTCCGTACGTGTCCGTCCCGGAGGTGGAGCGGGAGACCGACCGGGCGGTGCAGCTCGGCGCGAACGTCCTGCTCGAGCCGCGCGAGGGGCCAGCCGGCTGGCGCAGCGTGGTCGAGTCACCCGACAGGGCCGAGATCGCGTTCTGGCAGTCGAAGGACCGCGGAATCGAGCGTCGCCATGGCGGGTCCTCGGCGAGCCGGTAGCGAGCGAGGCCTGGTTCTACTCCTACCCGAGGCCCGACTCAGCCGCGCGTACCGGTCGCGGCCGGTGATCTCATCGGGGGTACGGCGGATCAGATCGCCTCGAGCCCCGTGCCGGTCACCCCCAGCAGCGTTGCTTCACGGTGCTCCTCGCCTGAGGCGATCGAGAGGATGGCGCGTGCGACCCCGGTGGGGTCGAGTGGCACGGGCCAGCTCTTTATGTAGTCCTCGCCCGACTCGCCGACCTCGGCGCCGTACGCGGTGGCCGCGGCCTCCCCGATCGAGGTGCCCTCCAGGAATTGGAGCGGGGCCAAGGCGACGAACCGGATCCCGAGCTCGCGGGCGTCGGCGGCGCGCTGGAGGTAGCGGGCCAGGAACATCTGCATCCGCTTGGCGCCCGCGTAGCCGCCGGACAGCGGCGAGCCGTTGGGGTTGACGCCAGCGCCGCTCGACACGATCAGCACGGTCGAGTTTGGACGCAGCGGCCGGGCCAGCGCGGCGCGGCCGACCTCGAAGGCAATCTTGACGTCGACGTTCCACGGCCTCGAAAACGACTCCCAGCTCTGCTCCTCGATCGAGGCCATCCGCGGGCGCGTGCCCGCGGCGACGACGACGAGGTCTGGGTCGGACTCGTCGAGGAGGGCCGCGACCTGCGCGGGATCCGTGGCGTCCCGTTCGCTGCTCGAGGCCCGAACACGGGCTCCCGCGGCGGTGAGGGCACTGGCGGTGGCACGGCCGACGCCGCTGCCGGCGCCGATGACGAGGGCTTTCTGGGTGCTCACGGTGTTCCTCCGGGCGTTGTTTCGAATGGAGATCCGTGGAGCGGCCCGAATCCATCGGTCGATGGCCACTTTGGAGCTACTCCAGTTCGGTTCCGTGACTCCATACGGCTGACTGCGGTGGCCGCGGTGACGGGCTCCCTCGGATTCGGACGCAGCGGTCCTAGTGCCTCCTTCTGAGCGAGCCGGACAGGCATGAGCGACATCCGTTATCCCATCGCGCCAGTTCACAAGGCGGGCCAGATTGCCGCGATCGCCGCGATTCGGTTGGGCGCACATGGCGATCCTGTGGTTGCTAGGGGAACCGGGCGCAGGCCTTCTATGAGCTCCGCGGGCGGACCCCAGACGGCGGCGCAGGCCTGCCAAGTATGGTCGCGTCACGTACGCCTCGGACGCCGAGCGCATGCGAGAGATCAGGTACCGGCAGTGGTTTCCCTTAAACGGGGAATCCCATCCGAAGCGAGGAGGACGCATGACCGAATTCGTGCGGGCGCTCGCCGAACGTGACCGCGTTGCGATCGACGGCCTGCTCGCCGACGATGTGCGCTTCAACAGTCCGGTACGGAGCTACGACGACCGCGCCGACGTCCTGCACCTGCTGACCACGCTGGGAGAACTGTTCGACGAGCTGCGGCCGGTCCGCGAGTGGACGGGGTCGGAGGGTGCGGCGAGCTTCGTCTCGGTGCGCGTGGGCGACTGGAGGCTCGATGGCGTCATCGAGGAGATCCACGGCGACGACCGGCGGATTGCGGAGCTGACCCTGATGCTGCGCCCGCTCGGCGCGCTGATGGGTGCCGTCAAGGAAATGGGGCAGGCGCTCGAACGCGCGCCGCTGCCCAGCGGCGCATCGTTCACCAGGCGCGATTAGGCGCGCATCCGAGCGCGGGCGGGCTAAGTGGCGGTGGCCAGCACGCGTATTCGCGGGCGGGCGTTGTTCACGTAGCCCTTCGGGTTCCACATCGCCGCCTCGTCCTCCGGCTGCGTGGCCGCCGAGGAGTCCCAGGCGCGGACCACGATCTCGTGCTCCCCGGGCGCCAGGTCGAGCGTGATCCGCCAGTGCCGCCAGGCCCACCGACCCAGGTCCTCGAGCAGCTCCGCCTGCGACCAGCTCGCGCCGCCGTCGAGCGAGACGTCGACCCGCGCCACGTGCCGCTCCCCGCCGGCAAACGCGTAGCCGCGCACCTCGACGGGTCCGGCCGCGACCGTCTCACCGTCGGTGGGAGACAGCACGTCCGAGTTGAGCGCGACCAGGCCGAGCGGCATGCCCGCGCCCGGGCTCGGCCTCCCATCCTCCGGCAAGAGCCGGTAGGCGACGTGCTGGAAGTACCCCTGCCAGGGTCTCGAGCGCACCTCGATCCGCTCGAGCCACTTGACGCTGCGCGCGCCGATGTAGCCGGGGACGACCACCCGCAGCGGAGCACCATGGACGGGCGGGAGCGGCTCGCCGTTCATCGCCCAGGCGAGCAGGACCTCGGGACGGCACGCCTTGTCGAACGGGATCGAGCCGCCGAAGCGCTCGGGGGGCCTAGCCTGTGAGCAGAGGTCGGCGCCTTCGAAGCCGACGTGTGCGGCCTCGCGCAGCGGCCCCGCGACCGCGAGCACGTCGGCGAGCGCGACGCCGGTCCACGTGGCGGTACCGGTCGCGCCGGGACCCCACGGAGCCTCGCCCGGGATGTCGCGAATGGCGATCAGGCCCGCGCGCCGGTTGCCGGCGCACTGCAGCGTCGCGGACACCGCGCGCTCCCGGAACGCCTCGCGCAAGGTGGCGAGCGAAAGCTCCAGCTCCCGCTCGACGAGCCCATCCACGCGCAGCCGCCAGGCCGCGGGATCGATGTCCGGCACCGCGCCGTGTCCCCGCACGTAGAACGCGTCGTTGGCGGTCAGCGAACCCTCCGCCAGGGCGGCCGGACCGGTCTCCGCGTTGAACGGTTCCTCCGTGTGAACGACCAGGTCCGCGCGCTTTCCGAATCGACGCAGGCGACCGGCGTGACCGGATTCGAAGGCGTGGCCCGGCGGGACAGGTCGGCGACCCGCGCCGGCCGACACCGCCATCGGACCGCTCGCGGGCAGATGCGTATCCATCGTTCCGTTCCTCGGTATCGCGGCGAGGTTGAGCCCGCATCTCCGGCCCCGCGCCCACGCGGGCACGGAGACGCTTAACACGCGCGACGCTACAACCGCCAGAGCTGGATGGTCAAGCGCGGGGCCTCTGCGCCCACGCTCGCTGTCGACGTAGCCTCGCTGCGCCACAGGCGCCCGCGCTCCCTCCAGAGGGAGCTCCGGCTATTCAGCCGTCCAGAAGTCGATGCGTGGGCGCCCTCCGACGCGTCCTCGTGGATGATCAGATCCGCGCGCCGCAGGCGCCAGCGCGTCCAAGCGGCTCACCAACTGACGAGCTTCCAGATCTCCGGCAGGCGGGTTGCGTCGTCCGCGCCCACCTCGCTGAAGATCGAGACGGCCCGCTTCAGGTGGGCCATCGCCTCGTCCTCATGTCCGGCGGCGTGGTGCAGGTCGGCGAGGTTGTTCTCGAGCGCCGCCTGTCGGTGGCGGTCGCCATACCTGGCGCAGAGCGCGAGCGCCTTCTCGGACAGCTCCAGCGCCGCCAGCAAGTCACCAGCGTCACGCTTGACGAGCGCCAAGTTGTTGAGCGCCGCGGTCTGCGCCGGGACGTCGTCGAGCTCCCGCGCCAGCTCGAGGCTGCGCTCCAACTGCTCGACGGCCCTCTTCGGTTCACCTTCGTTTCGAGCGAGGACGCCGAGCATGTTGTGCGCCTGCGCCTGGGCGCGACGGTCGGTCGCGGCCTCTGCCAGGGCGAGTGCCTCGCTCGCGAGCGCCTTCGCCCGCGCGGGTCGGCCAGCGTGGTGCAGGGTGAGGCCTAGGTCGGCCTGGATGCGAGCACGCAGCCCGCGCTCCTCGCCAGGCCCAGCTTCGAGGGCGGCCAGGAAGCGTGCCTCGGCGCGCGCCCACTCTCCCCGCCGGTGGTGCACGCCACCGAGCTTCTGCTCGATCGCCGCTCGTGCCGCCGGCTCGCACTGGGCGGCCGCGCTCTCGTAGCTCGCCAGGGCGCCGCGGTAGTCGCCGACCAGGGTGCGGAGGTCACCGATTCGCTCTTGCAAACCGGCGGCGTCCGGGTGGCCCAGGGCGAGCGCCGCCTCGAGGTGGTCGAGCGCGTCCGCGTGGGCGTGCAGCGCCGCGGCGTCCTCCGCCGCGAGCCGGTACTGCTCCGCCGCGCCCGCGTGGTCTCCCGCGAGGCGCAGGTGCTGAGCGACGGTGGCTGCGTTCTCACCGTCCAGCCGCCGTCGCGATAGGGCGGCCGCGATCCGCGCGTGCAGCAGCCGTCGCCGCGCGAGGCCGGTCTGCTCGTAGACGCGCTCCCGGAGCTTCTGGTGCGAGAAGTCGTAGGCGGGCTCGGCGCCGGGCAGCTCACGGACCAAGCCCTCCCCGACGAGGTCCTCCAGCGCAGCCACGGTCTCCTCGTCGCTGCGACCGCTCGCGTGCCGCGCGGTGTCGAGGTCGAACGATCGGCCTATGGCCGCCGCGGCGCCGAGGACCTGCCGAGCCACGTCGTCCAGTCCGCCGACTCGCGCGTCCAGAAGATCCCGTACCTCGGGGGGCAGGGTGTCCTCCAGTTGCTCGTATCCCGCGTGTAGGGCGGCGAGGTACTCGGCCACGAACAGCGGCAGGCCCTCGCTCTCCACATAGAGCCGCTGCTCCAGGTCATCCTCCGGAGAGTCGAGGCGCACGGCCCGAACGAGTGTCGCCACCTCGTCATCGCTCAGCCGACCCGGCCGTACGATCAACGCCCGTCCGTTGCGGGCGAGGTCCACTGTCAGCCGGCGCAGCCTGTGGCCCGGTGGGACTCCCTCGCTTCGCCAGGCCAGGACCAGCAGCAAGGAGCGGCCGGTCAGCCTGCGGCCGAGGTAGGCGATCGCGTCGAGGGTCGCAACGTCCGCGGCATGCACGTCGTCGACGAAGACGATCCCCGGCTCGGGGCGCTGGCACGCCGCGCCGATCACCGCGGCGACCCCCTCCAGCAGGCGCACCTGGGCGCCGGGGCCCTCGAGCGGGAGGAGCGCCCGTAGGTCGCCCTCCGACGCCGCTAGCTCCGGCAAGAGCAACGCGGCATCGGCGAGGCGCTGTGGGGGGACGAGGTCCCGGAAGCCCGGGCCCTTCGCGGCGTCGCGTAGTAGCTCGACCACGGGGCCGTACGGCAGACCGGCCTCGTCGTCGTAGCAGCCTGCCGAGAGCACCACGGCGCCGCGCGTCCGGGCCCGGTCCATTAGCTCATGGGCCAAGCGGGTCTTTCCGATTCCCGCCTCGCCCTCGATCACCGCAAGGCGGCCATCCGGGCGGGCCGCGGCGTGAGCGTCGAGCAGCG
Source organism: Actinomycetota bacterium (assembly GCA_046728795.1). Taxonomy (GTDB): domain Bacteria; phylum Actinomycetota; class Thermoleophilia; order Solirubrobacterales; family Thermoleophilaceae; genus JBKPFJ01. Next base: position 8,692 of record JBKPFJ010000061.1, read on the forward strand.
CCGCCAGGTCGTCCGCCCGTCCGACGAGCGGGAGTTCCGGGGGCGCCTCCGCCTTGGCGGCTGGGGGCGGCGGCGGGGCCTGCGGCGCCGCGGGAGGGGCGAGGCTCCCGTCGTTCACCTGCTCGTAGAGGGTCGCCGTCTCCTCGAGCGGCGCCACGCCGAGCTCGTGGGTCAGCGTCCGGACGCATGTGCGGTACTGCTCGAGCGCCGACGCGCGGTCGCCGCTCCAGGCGTACAGACGGATCAGCGCCCGGTGGGCCGGCTCGTTCAGGGGATCGAGCTCGAGCCAGCGGCGGGCGGACGGGATGGCCTGCTCGAACTTCCCCTCGACGACGAGCAGCTCGACCAGGCGACGCAGCGCCGAGGTGAGCTCGCGTTCGAGCGCGCCCGCCTCGCGGACCTGCCAGTCGTCGAAGTCTGGGCTGTCCCGCAGCGAGAACCCCTCGAGGAACTCGCCGGAGAACAGCGCCGCCGCCTCACGCAGGCTCTCCACGGACGCGTGATCCGCCGCTAGCGCCCGGAAGTGCTCGATGTCGAGCTCGAGGCCCGGCCCCCGGCGCAGGGCGATGCTGTCGCCGGCGGTCTCGATCCATTCGTCTCCGATGTCCTTTCGCAGCGTGGACAGGGTGCGCCGCAAGGCGCCCCGGGCGCGATCCGCTTCCTGTGACGGCCAGAGCAGCGCACAGAGGGCCGCCCGCGGACGCGGACGCTCGGCAACCGCGAGGTACGTGAGCAGGGCCATCGCCTTCCGCGTCTCGAAGGTCACCGGCAAGCCGCCCCGCTCCACACGCGGCGCGCCGAGCAGGGCGATGCGAAGCGCCGCGTCGCGCCCCGCACGCGAGCGTGCGGCCGGCGCCGCGCCCAGGCCAAGCTCCGGGTCGTGCGCGAGGACCGCCTTCTCGAGTTCGCGCAACCGCTCGCCGGGCTCGATCCCGAGCTCCTCGACCAGCTTGCTGCGCGCATCCTGGTACGCCTGCAGCGCGTCGGCTTGACGATCAGAGCGGTAGAGCGCGAGCATCAGCTGGGCGCGGAGTCGCTAGCGGTAAGGGTGCTCGCGGATCAGTCCCTGAAGCTCCCCCACGACCTCGGCGTGGCGCCCGAGCGCCAGCTTCGCCTCGAACAGCTGCTCCAGAGCCGTGGCTCGAAGCTCCTCGAGTCGGGCGATCTCGCGCTGGGCGAACCGCTCGTAGGCCAGGTCGGCGAGCGGCGGCCCGCGCCAGAGCGACAGCGCTTCCTCGAGCACCGAGGCGGCCCGCTCCGGACGGCCGCCGGCGAGCTCGCTCCCGCCCTCGGCCACGCCTCGCTCGAAGCGGCTCGCGTCGAGGCTCTCGGGATCGAGCTCCAGCCGGTACCCGTGGTCGCGAGTCACGAGCATGTCGGCGGGGCCGAGCGCCTTCCGCAGGCGCGAGACCTGAACCTGCAGCGCCTTCGGGGCACCCGCCGGCGGGCTCTCCCCCCAGAGCGCGTCGATCAGGCGATCGCTGCTGAGCGTCTCGCCCGCGTGCAGGAGCAACACCGCGAGCAGGGCCCGCTGCCTGCTCCCGCCCAGGGCAACTTCGCGCCCCTCGTCGAGGGCCTCCATCGGGCCGAGGATGCGGAAGTCCATGAGGGCCACCACCACCGTAACGCTTCCCGGACGGTCGTCGCAGACGATCTCGGCGGTGACCGATCGTGACGGCCTTGCTCGTGGCGTGGCCCGCGGAGAGAATGGCTATTGGCCGATGACCTCGCGCCGACTGGCCCTCCTTACGTGGGGCACGTGCCTGCTGCTCGCGGTTGGCACGCTGCTGCTACTCGCGCTCGACGCGAACGTCTCCACGCGCGCGGACTCGTTCGGGCTGAGCGGCCTCGGCGGCCTTTCGTTGCTGCTGGCCTCGCTCACGTTCGCCACGGTCGGGGCGCTGGTCACGGTGCGCGTTCCCGGCAACCCGATCGGGCCGATCTTCCTGGTGACTGGCCTGGCCCTGAGCGCCGGCGACTTCACGTTCCAGTACGCCGATCGGGCGCTGTTCATCGCTCGCGACGGACCGCCAGGAGGCTCGGCTGCCGCCTGGCTCCAGAACTTCGGCCTGCCGCCGGGCTTCGGCCTGCTGGCGCTGGCGGTGCTGCTGTTCCCCGACGGCCGGCTCCCCTCCCGACGCTGGCGCCCAGCCCTGTGGCTGGCGCTCGCCGGGATCGTCCTCGTCGTCGGCGGGTACGGCCTGCGCGCGGGACCCCTCGACGATCCCTTCGACAACGTCTCGAATCCGCTCGCTGTCGGCTCGCGTGACTTGATGGACGCACTCAGCGGCCTCGGCTGGCTGTTCATGGCCAGCTCGGTCGGCCTCGCCGCGCTGGCCATGGCGATCCGGTTGCGCCGCTCGCACGCCGTCGAACGGCAGCAGCTGAAGTGGCTCGCGCTCGCGGCGGCGGTCGCCGGCGTGGCGATCGTGGTGGACGCCGCGACGTACTTCGCCGGCATCGGCGGGATCGAGCGGCCCCGCGAGGTCCTGCTGGGCCTGGGTTTCTGCACCTTCCCGATCGCCGCGGGCCTCGCGATCCTGCGTTACCGGCTCTACGACATCGACGTCGTCATCAACCGGACGCTCGTCTACGGCGCGCTGACGGCGACGCTGGCCGTGACCTACCTCGGGAGCGTGCTCCTGCTCCAGCTCGCGCTGAGCGGCGTGACCCGGGGCTCGGGCCTCGCGGTTGCGGCCTCGACGCTCGGCGTCGCCGCCCTGTTCCGCCCGGCTCGCTCGCGCATCCAGGCTGCCGTCGACCGCCGCTTCTACCGGCGCAAGTACGACGCCCAGCGCACGCTCGAGTCGTTTGGGACGCGCCTGCGTGACGAGCTGGCGCTCGACGCGCTCAGCGGCGAGTTGCGCGCGGTGGTGGTCGAGACGATGCAGCCGGCGCACGTCTCGCTCTGGCTGCGGGAGACGAGGCAGTGAGCCGGCCGCACCCGCGGCTGGCCACGGGAATGGTCGGAGCAACAGCGCTGCTCCTGGCCCTCGCGCCCGCGGCGGCCTTCGCTACGCCCGGCCGGCCCGTCAGTGACTTCGTCCAGGGATTCGCCTTCGTCGTCCCACTGCTGGCCTTCTCCGTCGTTGGCGCGTTGATCGTGCGACGCCGGCCGGAGAACATGATCGGCTGGCTCCTCGCGACCATAGGTCTGCTCTGGGCGGTCGTCCTCGCGTCGGCCTTCGGCAGCACATGGGCCCTCAAGACCGGCTCGCTCCCGAAGTCGGTCGGCGAATGGATCGACGTCTTCGCCAACGCCTGGGTGCCGGCGCTCGGCCTGCTGGGCACACAGCTGCCGCTGCGCGTCCCGGACGGGAAGCTTCCCTCTCCGCGCTGGCGTTGGTTCTCGCGGATCACGTTGGGCCTGATCGCGGTGGCGCTCGTCGGAATGGCCACCAACCCCGGCAGAGTGGAGAGCGTCGCTGGCACCGCCAACCCACTCGGCTCGCACGTGCTCGCCTGGCTCTCGGCCGCCTTCCTGCTCGTGATCGCGTGCTTCTTCGGTGGACTCGCCGCGGTGGTCGTTCGCTACCGCAGGTCGACCGCGCACGACCGCGTCCAGTTGAGGTGGATCGCGTTCGGCGCCGCCGTCTTCGTCGCTGACTTCGCCCTGACGTTCCTGATCGGAATCCCGCTCGGCGACAACACGGCGGCGGGCACGGCCAACACCGCTCTCGCCCAGCTGGGCTTCGCCGCGCTGCCGATCTCGATCGGCTACGCGGTGCTGAAGCACCGCCTCTACGACATCGACGTCGTCATCAACCGCGCGCTCGTGTACGGCGCGCTCACGGCGACGCTGGCCGCGACCTACCTGGGGAGCGTGCTGTTGCTACAGCTCGCGCTGAGCGGCGTCACCCGGGGTTCCGGACTGGCGGTGGCGGCGTCGACTCTCGCGGTCGCCGCGCTCTTCCGCCCGGCCCGCTCGCGCATCCAGGCCGCCGTCGACCGCCGCTTCTACCGGCGCAAGTACGACGCCCAGCGCACGCTCGCCGCCTTCTCCGCGCGCCTGCGCGACCAGGTCGATCTCGGCGCCCTGAACAGCGACTTGAGCGCCGTGGTCAGGGAGACGCTCCAGCCCGCGCACGTGAGCCTCTGGCTGCGGGAGGGTCCGTGACGCGGATCGGCTCCGGGACGCTGGCGTGGGTCCTGTGCGCGGCGACCGTCGCGGTCGCGATCGCGTTCGTGGTGGTCGCGATCATCGACCCGAACGCAGGCGGTCCGGAGCACGTGAGCGCCTCGGGGCCGAGCCCTCACGACAAGGCGTCGGGGGGCTACGTCCCCTACGCGGTGCTCACCGCGATCGTCTTCTCGGCCTTCGCCCTCGTGGGCGCCGTCGTGGCCCAAAGGCGCCCACGGAACCCGGTGGGCTGGTTCTTCGGCGCCGGCGCGCTCCTGTGGGCGCTGGGCGTCCTCTCGAGCGGCCTCTACTGGCACATGGCGTTCGGGCGCTCGCACCCCCCGCGCGCGGCCGACTTCGTGGCCTGGCTCGGAAGCTGGACCTTCGTGCCGGCGTTCGTTCTGTTGCTGGGCCTCGTCCCGCTCCTGTTCCCGACCGGCGCTCCCCCAGGGCCGCGCTGGCGCGTGGTCGGCTGGACCGCAGCCGTGGCGGGTGTCGTGGCGACGCTCAGCAACGCGTTCGTGCCCGGCCCGCTTGACATAGCCGACTTCCCCTGGGTGGACAACCCGCTCGGCGTCGAGGGCCTCGGCCTCCGCACGCTCGCCGACGTGTCGTTCCCACTCGTGGCCGCCGCGGCGCTGGCGGGGCTCATCTCGGTCGTCGCCCGCTACCGGCGCGCACGGGGAATAGAGCGGCTCCAGGTGAAGTGGGTGGCGGTGGCCGCCTGCGCGCTGGTCCTGTTCGCGCTGGGCGGTTCCGCGTTATCGGGCTGGCTCGGCTCGGGAGCCGGGTGGATCGGGATCCTGCTCGGCCTGCTGGGCGTCGCGGCCGCGGTGGGCATCGCCCTCCTGCGCTACCGCCTCTACGACCTCCAGGTCGTGATCAACCGTGCACTGGTCTACGGCGCGCTGACCGCGATCCTCGCGGCCACCTACGTGGGCAGCGTGCTGCTGTTGCAGCTGCTCCTGAGCCCGTCCTCGAATCTCGCGATCGCGGCGTCCACACTCGCCGTAGCGGCGCTGTTCTACCCGGCCCGCTCGCGGATCCAGCGACTGGTGGACCGCCGCTTCTACCGGCGCAAGTACGACGCGCAGCACACCGTCGACGCGTTCTCGGCACGCCTCCGCGACGAGCTCGACCTCGCGACCCTGAGCAGCGACCTGGCGGGCGTGGTGAGCGAGACGCTCCAGCCCGCGCACGTGAGCCTATGGCTTCGGGAGCGGCGATGACCGGGGTCGCGGCCAGGGCGCGGCTAGCCGGAGCGGTCGCCTGGGCACTTTGCGTCGCGATCGCCGCGGCGAGCGCCGTATTCCTCGTGCTCGGCCCAGGGCGCCCGGTGGACGCCGATGTCTTCGGCGGTCTCGGCGGGGCCGCCTTCCTCGTGATGTCGCTGGCGTTCGCGACCGTGGGAGCGATCGTCGTGTCGCGGGTACCGGAGAACCGGATCGGCTGGCTGTTCTGCGTGACCGGCGTAACGGGCGCCGCCGGGGTGCTGGCCTGGGCGTACGCGGACTACGGACTGCACGCGACCTCGGAGCGACTGGCGGGAGCGGTAGCGGCGGCCTCGTTCCCGAGCGAGCCGCTGGCGGGCCTCATGGGCTTCGCGCTGCTGCTCTTCCCGGACGGGCACCTGCCGTCGCAGCGCTGGCGACCGGGGGCAGCCGTGCTCGGGCTCGCCATGGTGCTGCTGCTGGTCACCGACCTTCTCCGGCCAGGAGCTCTCGACGACCCATTCGCGATGGCGTCGAACCCGCTCGGCGTCCCCGGGACGCGCGCAGCGATGGACGCCGTCAACAACGTGGGCTGGCTCCTCGGGGTGGTCGGCATCGGGCTCGGGGCGGCGTCGATGCTGGTCCGTCTGCGCCGCGCGCGCGGCGTGGAGCGCCAGCAGCTCAAGCTGGTGCTGGCCGTCGGCGCGGCCGTGGCCGCGGTCGTAGCACTCGACATGGTCAGCTGGCTCCTCTGGCCTCACGGCCACCTTCAGCTCCGCATGGGCGTCATGGGGCTCGCGTTCGCCGCCTTCCCCGTCGCGGCCGGCGTCGCGATCCTCCGCTACCGGCTCTACGAGATCGACGTGGTCATCAACCGCACGCTGGTCTATGGCGCCCTGACCGGGACACTGGCGGGCGCCTACCTCGGCAGCGTCCTTCTGCTCCAGCTGGCCCTGAGCGGGGTCACGCGCGGATCCGGCCTGGCGGTGGCCGCCTCGACGCTCGCCGTCGCCGCGCTGTTCCGGCCCGCCCGCGCCGGCATCCAGGAAACGGTCGACCGGCGCTTCTACCGCCACAAGTACGACGCCGCGCGCACGCTCCAGAGCTTTGGGCTGCGGCTGCGCGACGAGGTCGACCTCGATGCGCTCGGCGGCGCGCTCAAGCGGGTGGTCGCCGAGAGCATGCAGCCGGAGCACGTGTCGCTGTGGCTGCGCTCGCCAGAGGGGCGACTGTGAGCGCGTACACCGAGCCCCAGTGGGAGATGGTCACGGTGCTTTTCGTCGACGTCCGCGGCTTTACGAGCTTCGCGGACCGCTCGACGGCCCGCGACGCCGTCGAGTTCCTGAACGAGTTCTTCGCCGTCGCCATACCCGTGCTCACCGCCCACGGCGGACACGTGAACAAGCTGCTGGGCGACGGGTTGCTGGGGGTGTTCGGGGCTCCCGATCGGTGCCCCGACCACGCGGACCGAGCGCTGGCGGCCGCCCGGGAGATGCTGGCCGCGGTGGAATCGCACTTCGGCGATCGTTGCCGGATCGGGATCGGCATCAACTCGGGGCTGGTGCTCGTGGGGACCATCGGCGGCGGCGAGCACGTCGAACTCGGCGTCGTCGGCGACCCGGTGAACGTGGCGGCGCGGGTGCAGGACGCCACCCGCGACCTCGGCGAGCCGCTCCTGCTCACGGAGGCGACACGGTGCCTGCTCGAGGAGTCGCGCGGACTGGTCCGCCGGGGGACGCTGTCGCTCAAGGGGAAGTCCGAGCCGACGCACGTGCACGGCCTTCGATTCCGTAACGCTTCCCGGACGCCGGTGGGGTAGAAGAGTCGCGATGAGCGCAAGGCGCAGATCTCTCCGAACGAGGTTCCGGCGGGGCTCCGCGGAGGCGACCGCGCCGCCCGCGCGGCCCCCCGAGGCGGAGCCGCTGCCGCCCGAACCGGCGCCCGTGGACATCGCGCCCAACGATCCGCTGCTCGCGGTGTTCGAGGGCGCCCACGCGGCGGTGGACCTCGACGACATCGAGCTGGACTCCCCCGCGCTGCGTGAGCTGAAGGCGGCGGGCGTCAAGCTCGCGGTCCCCCTTGTAAGCCAGGGGGAGCTGATCGGGGTGCTCAATCTCGGTCCCCGCCTCTCCGAGCAGGACTACTCGTCGGATGACCGCAGGCTGCTGGACAACCTGGCCGCCCAGGCGGCGCCGGCGCTTCGGATCGGCCAGCTCGTGCGCGAGCAGGAGGCGGAGGCGGCCACCCGGCAGCGCTTCGAGCAGGAGCTCGAGGTCGCCCGGCTGATCCAGCAGCACTTCCTACCGAAGGAGCTGCCCGAGCTCCCGGGCTGGCAGGTCGCCGCGTACTACCGCCCTGCGCGCGAGGTCGGCGGCGACTTCTACGACGTGATCCCGCTGCCCGACGGGCGGGTGGGCTTCGTGGTGGGGGACGTGACGGACAAGGGGGTTCCCGCCGCGCTCGTGATGTCCGCGACGCGCAGCGTGCTGCGTGCCTCGGCCCAGCGCCTGATCGAGCCCGGGCAGGTGCTCGAGCGCGTCAACGACCACCTGTGCCCGGACATGCCGGCGAAGATGTTCGTGACCTGCCTCTACGGCGTCCTCGACCCGCACAGCGGTCGGCTGCGCTTCGCAAACGCCGGCCACGACCTGCCGTATGTGCAGACCGCGGACGGCGTCGTGGAGCTGCGTGCGCGCGGGATGCCGCTCGGGCTCATGCCCGGCATGCCCTACGAGGAGAAGGAGACCGTGCTCCAGCCGGGCGACAGCGTGCTCCTGCACTCCGACGGGGTGGTCGAGGCCCACGATCCCGAGCGCGAGATGTTCGGCTTCCCGCGCCTGAAGGAGACGATGGCCGGCGCTCCGGGCGGCCACGAGCTGATCGACCGGGTGCTGCGCGACCTCGAGGACTTCACCGGGCCCGACGCCGAGCAGGAGGACGACATCACGATGATGACACTGCAGCGCTCCGCCGGAGCGGCGCACGCCGTGGCCAGCTCAAACGGCCGCGTGCTCGCCGACTTCGAGCTCCCCAGCGCACCCGGAAACGAGCGCGAGGCGATCGAGCGGGTGGCCAGCGCGGTCGCCGACCTCGGGCTCGAGGCCGCGCGCGTCGAGCGGCTCAAGACGGCCGTGGGCGAGGCGACGATGAACGCGATGGAGCACGGCAACGAGTACCGCGCCGACAGGCCGGTCTCGATCCGGGTCCTCCACTCCGCCGATCGCCTCCGGGTGCGGGTCACCGATCGCGGCTCCGGCGATGTCCCGGAGGTCGCGACCCCGGACCTCGAGGCGAAGCTCGAAGGCCGCCAAGAGCCGCGCGGGTGGGGCCTGTTCCTGATCGAGAAGCTGGTCGACGAGGCGCGCGTGACGAGCGAAGGCGGCGGACGAACCGTCGAGCTCGCCCTGCGCCTGGAAGGAGGCGGAGGTGGCGGCGACTGATCTACAGGCGGCCGTGCGCGAGCGCGACGGCTTGGCGGTGATCGACCTGTGGGGCGACGTGAGCGCGTCCGCCGAGGACGCCTTGAACGACGCCTACGCCGAGGCGACCGCGGGTGGGGCCCGCTCCGTGGCGCTCAACTTCGAGCACGCCGACTACATCAACAGCACCGGGATCGCGCTGATCGTCGGGCTACTGGCCCAAGCCCGCGCGAACGGGATCGAGGTGCAGGCATTCGGGCTGTCGGACCACTACCGGGAGATCTTCGAGATCACCAGGCTGGCCGACTTCATGACGATCGCCGACAACGAGGACCGCGCCCTGAGCGGCCCCGAAGGGAGCAACGATGCCTGAAGCAGCCACCACTTTCGATGTCAGAGAGGTCTCCGGGGCGACTCGGGTGATCGAGATCAGGGGCGACATGACCGCCCAGAGCGAGGACGTGCTGATGGACGCCTACGTCCGCGCGAACGGCGAGGCCGTGAAGGCGATCGTGCTCGACTTCTCCGGGCTCGACTACATGAACAGCGGCGGGATCGGACTGCTGGTCACCCTGCTCGTCCGTGCTCAGCGCCAGCGCCAGCAGGTGCTCGCCTACGGCCTGTCCGACCACTACCGCCAGATCTTCGAGCTGACGCGCCTCGACGAGGCCGTCGGCATCCACGACTCGGAGGCCGACGCCCTGGCGGCGGCCGGCGTGTCCTAGGAGGAATCATGAGCGACAAGACGACAGGGGCACCCGCCGCGGACAAGGCCGCGGCGCGCGAGGCCACCGGGTGGGCCAAGTCGGTATCGAGGCTGAAGGTGTCCGAGGTGCCCGAGGGCGCCGTGAACATCAACGTGGACGGCAAGCGCCTCGCCTCGCCCATCCAGGGGTTCGGCAAGATGTGGCAGAAGACCTACCAGGTCCGCCTGCCGGCGGATCGGGTCTCACCCACCGACCTGATCGCGACCTGGAAGCTGCACTTCCCCGAGTTCTGGCCGGAGGGCAACCGCTTCTACAGCCCCCTGACCGGGATCGAGCCCGGCGAGGTGGCGCTTCTCAACATGACGCTCCCGGGCAAGATGAAGCTGTCCACAGGCGTCATGGTGCTCTACGCGGACGAGGAGTCGTTCACCCTGATGACACCCCAGGGCCACATGTTCGCCGGGTGGATCACCTTCAGCGCCACGGAGGTTGACAGCCATACGGTGGCCCAGGCGCAGGTGCTGATGCGCGCGAGCGACCCGATCTTCGAGCTTGGGCTGACGATGGGCGGCCACCGGCAGGAGGATCGCTTCTGGCAGCAGACGCTCACGCGGCTCGCCGGGCACTTCGACCACGCGGCCGACGTCGACACCCGGGTCGTCTGCGTGGACAAGAAGCGCCAGTGGTCCAAGTGGCGCAACGTCTGGCACAGCTCCGCCATCCGCTCGACGGTCTACATGCTGGGCGCTCCGGGACGAGCGTTGAAGCGCCTTTTGGGGCGCGGTCGCACGGTTGCCTGAGAGAGCGGGCGACGCCTGCGTAGTCGGCGCGGGCCCCAACGGGCTGGCCGCGGCCATCGTACTGGCCCGGGCCCGCCGCCAGGTCACGGTCATCGAGGGCTCGGACACGGTGGGCGGCGGCTGCCGCTCCGAGGCGCTGACGCTGCCCGGCTTCGTGCACGACACCTGCTCGACTGTGCACGCCCTCGCGCTCGTCTCCCCCTTCCTCAGCAGGCTGCCGCTCTCGGAGCACGGGCTCGGGCTGGTGCACCCGGAGGCCCCGCTGGCGCACCCCCTCGACGACGGCACGGCGGTCATGCTCGAGCGCTCCGTGGAGGCGACGGCCAGCGGACTCGGCCCGGACGGTCGGGCCTACCGGGGGCTGCTCGGTCCGCCCGTGCGCGGCGCGGACGAGCTGACCCGGGGGATCCTCGGCCCGCTCCGCCCACCTCGCCATCCGCTGGCGCTGGCACGCTTCGCGCCGAGCGCCCTACGGTCGGCCGTCGGACTCTGCCGCTCGCGCTTCGAGGGGGAGCGGGCCCGAGCCCTACTCGCCGGCTGCTGCGCTCATTCGATGCTGTCGCTGCGCACCCCGGGCAGCGCGGCCTTCGGGATCGTCCTCGCGCTGAGCGCGCACCGGGTCGGCTGGCCCGTGGCGCGCGGGGGCTCGCAGCGGCTCGCCGACGCACTCGCGGAAGAGCTCCGCTCGCTCGGTGGCCGGCTCGAGACAGGACGCTGGGTCAAGTCCCTCGACGAGCTCGCCGGCGCCGACCTCACCCTGGTCGACGTGACGCCGCGCCAGCTGCTTCGGCTGGCCGGCCGGCGGCTGCCCGAGCGCTACGCGCGGGGCCTCCGGCGCTACCGCTACGGACCGGGCGTGTTCAAGGTCGACTGGGCCCTCGACGGCCCGATCCCATGGCGTGCCGCGGAAGTCGCGCGGGCGGGTACGGTCCACTTGGGGGGCACGCTCGACGAGCTGGCCGCCTCGGAGGAGGCCGTCACCGGAGGCGATCATCCCGCCCGCCCGTTCGTGCTGCTCGTGCAGGCGAGCCGCTTCGACCCGACCCGCGCCCCCTCGGGCAAGCACACCGCCTGGGCCTACTGCCACGTGCCCGGCGCCTCCGAACGCGACATGACCGAGGCCATCGAGGCGCAGGTGGAACGATTCGCGCCCGGGTTCAGGGACCTGATCCTCGGCCGCTCGGCGATGGGCCCCGCGGAGGTAGAGCGGCGCAATCCGAACTACGTCGGTGGCGACATAAACGGCGGCGTCCAGGACCTGCGGCAGCTCTTCACGCGCCCGGTCGTGCGCCCGGTCCCCTACTCGACGCCGGTCGAAGGCCTCTACATCTGCTCGTCCGCCACACCACCGGGCGGCGGGGTGCACGGGATGTGCGGCTACTGGGCAGCGCGGGCGGCCCTGCGCCGGGCGGCTCGCGGCCGCTCGTGGCGATTTCTACGCGTGCCCCGGCCCTACCTGCGGAATCCCTCTTGAGATTGGGCCGGAAATCGGGACCGCGAACGAAGTGGGTCTCATGGCAACCGTCCAGGCTCGCAGGACTTGCCAAAGGTGGCCGATTTGCACGTATTTCAGGTTGAGGGACGCAGGCGCTTACCGCTAGCGGGTTCGGATCGAGGCGCTCGGCTAAAGCGGACGGTGTAGCGGTCACAGTCGGTCGGCGAGTTCCTCAAGGAGTGGGACAGCGGCTGCGATCTGCAGCTGTTCGCCCTTGTCGAAGGGCGCGAGGGCCTCGGTTAGCCGCTCGACGATGGTCTGCGCGCGATCGTCGAGTACTGCTCGGCCCGGATCGGTGATCACAGCGAGGAGCTTGCGCCGGTCAGTCGGATCTGGCTGCGGGTGGTCGCGGCGGTGCGCGGTTCGCCCCGGCAATGAGCACGCGCGGACGGCCAGGCTGGTGTGAGGACCGTCGGGTCGAGATTGGTCCCATCACCCTGTTCGTGTCGCCGGCTCGTGAGTCCTTACGCCGGCGATGAGCGACGTCGGACGCCTACGAGGTCGCGACTAGCGAGCCGAGCTTGGACTCGATGCAGGCGAGCAGCTGCTCGTAGGAGTCGCAGAAGGCCTTGACGCCCTCGCGCTCCAGCTCGCTCGTGATCGTCTCCAGGTCGATTCCCTCCCCCGCCGCGGCCGAGAGGACGGTCCTCGCCGCGTCGGGGTCGGCGTCGAGTGCGTGCTCGACGTTGCCGTGCTCGGCGAACGCGCGCAGCGTCTGCTGGGGCATCGTGTTGATCACGCCGGGGGCGATCAGCTTCTCCACGTAGAGGACGTCGGGGTAGGTGGGATCCTTCGTCCCGGTGCTCGCCCAGAGCGGACGCTGCGGCTTGGCCCCGCGCTCCTCGAGCGCCTCCCAGCGCTCGCCGGCGAAGCGGGCCAGGTAGCGCCCGTAGGCGACGTGGGCGTTGGCGATCGCCACCTGGCCGCGCAGCGATGAGTCGGGCGCGAGCGCGGCGTCGGCCTTGGCGTCGACCCGGGAGACGAAGAACGAGGCCACCGAGGAGATCCGGTCGATCGGCTCGCCTGCGGCGACCCGCCGCTCGAGCCCGCGCAGGTATGCCTCGATCACCTCCTCGTAGCGCTCCACGGAGAACAGCAGCGTCACGTTGACGTTGACGCCGCGAGCGGTCAGCTCCTCGATTGCGCCGACGCCGGCCGCCGTTGCCGGCACCTTGATCAGCACGTTCGGCAAGTCGAGCCGCTGCCAGAGGTCGAGCGCCTGGGCGATCGTCCCCTCGGTGTCGTCGGCCAGGTCCGGCGTGCACTCGAAGGAGATGAAGCCGTCGCCGCCACCGGTGCCCTCGTGGACCTGCCCCAGGATCGCGGCCGCGCTGCGGACGTCGTCGAGCGCGATCGCGAAGAAGAGCTCGCGGCTCTCGGGGGGCCCGTCCGAGGCCAGGGAGCGCAGCTGGTCGTCGTAGAGGCCTGATCCGGTGATCGCCTTGGCGAAGATCGTCGGGTTCGAGGTCGCTCCGGTCACCGCGTAGTCGCGGACCAGCTCGCTGAACTCCCCGGTCTCCAGCAGCTCCCGCGAGAGCGTGTCGAGCCAGATCGAGAC
>JBKPFJ010000100.1:0-5617 GCA_046728795.1 Actinomycetota bacterium
AGCAGGAGCTCTCGTCGGCGCAGGAGACGCAGATCAACCTGCCCTTCATCACCGCCGTCGAGTCGGTGCCGAAGCACCTCAACCAGCGGCTCACCCGGTCCAAGCTGAACGAGCTGACCAGCGACCTTCTCGACCGCGTCGTCGGTCCCACGAAGCAGGCCATGCAGGACGCCGGCGTCTCAGGCGGCAGCGGCATCGACCACATCGTGCTCGTTGGTGGCATGACCCGGATGCCGGCCGTGCAGGAGAAGGTCAAGGAGCTAACCGGCAAGGACCCGCACCGGGGCGTCAACCCGGACGAGGTCGTGGCCGTGGGCGCCGCCATCCAGGCCGGCGTGCTGGCGGGCGATGTCAAGGACGTGCTCCTCCTCGACGTCACGCCTCTCACGCTCGGCATCGAGACCAAGGGCGGCGTGATGACGAAGCTCATCGAGCGCAACACGACCATCCCCACGCGCAGGTCCGAGGTCTTCTCGACCGCGGAGGACAACCAGACCTCGGTCGAGGTCCACGTGCTCCAGGGAGAGCGCGAGATGGCCGCCTACAACAAGTCGCTCGGCAAGTTCCAGCTCACCGGGATCCCGCCCGCGCCGCGCGGTGTGCCGCAGATCGAGGTCGGGTTCGACATCGACGCGAACGGCATCCTGAACGTGGCCGCCAAGGACCTCGGCACGGCCAAGGAGCAGAAGATCGAGATCAAGGCCGGCTCGGGCCTCTCGGAGGACGAGGTCGAGCAGATGGTCAAGGACGCCGAGGCGCACGCGGACGAGGACCGCAAGCAGCGGGAGCTCGTCGAGGCGCGCAACACGGCCGAGAACGCCGCCTACCAGGCCGAGCGTCAGCTGAAGGAGCTGGGCGACTCGGTGGACGCCTCCGCGAAGTCGGAGATCGAGGCGGCGATCAAGGACGTTCGCGACAACCTCGAGTCGGAGGACACCGCGGCGATCCGGGCGAAGACCGACGCGCTCCAGGCGGCCTTCCACAAGGTCTCCGAGCAGATGTACGCCGCGGCCGCGCAGCAGGCGCAGGCCGGTGACGGCGCGACCACGGATGGCGCGGCCGCCTCCGCCGACGAGGAGGAGGAGGTCGTGGACGCCGAGGTGGTCGACGGCGAGGAGAACCGCTAGGCCATGGAGCATCCCGAGGAGAAGCTCCCCGCCGAGGAGGAGCCGGTAACCGCCCGGGACGAGACGGCCGAGCCGTCAGGCGAGGAGGATCCGGCCAACGAGGCCGAGCGCGACGTCGCGCCCGGTCCCGAGGACGAGCTGCAGCGCGAGCGCGATGAGTTCCTCGCGCTCGCGCAGCGAGCCCAGGCCGACTTCGAGAACTACAAGAAGCGCGTGGCCAGGGACCTCGCCGCGGCGGGCGAGCGCGCCAAGGGCGGGCTCGTGCGCGAGCTGCTCCCGATCGTGGACAACCTGGAGCGGGCCCTCGCGTCCGCCGGGGAGGGTGAGCAGCACCTCGCCGAGGGAGTGCGGCTAGTGCACTCGGAGCTCGTTGCCGTGCTGGAGCGGAACGGGGTCCAGGCCTTCGACCCGGCGGGCGAGGCGTTCGACCCGGCGGTACACGAGGCGCTGTCGACGCGGCCCGAGGAGGGCGCCGACGCGGGCGTCATCCTCGACGTCGTGGAGAAGGGCTACAAGCTGAACAGCACGGTGCTGCGGCCTGCGCGGGTGGTGGTGAGCGGCTAGTCATGCCTGCGCTGAAGAACCCGTACGACGTCCTGGGCGTCGACAAGAAGGCCTCCGACGAGGAGATCAAGAGGGCCTACCGCAAGCTCGCTCGCCGCTACCACCCGGACAAGAACCCGGGTGACACGAGCGCGGAGGAGCGCTTCAAGGAGATCCAGGAGGCCTACTCGGTGCTCTCCGATCCGAAGAAGCGGCGCGACTACGACTCGGGCGGCGGGATCTTCGGGCGGGGCTTCGACCCCGGCGCCTTCCGGACGGGCGGCGGCTTCGGGGGATTCGGGGACATCCTGTCGGACCTCTTCGGCAGCGGGGCGGGACGCGCCGGCCCGGCACGTCCGCAGCGCGGGCGTGACCTCGAGACCGAGGTGCACGTCTCCTTCGACCAGGCCATGGGGGGCGCCCAGGTCCCCGTGAGCGTCCCGCTGTCCGCCCCCTGCCCCACCTGCCACGGCATGGGCGCCCGGCCGGGCACCCAGCCCACGGTCTGCTCGCGCTGCCACGGGCGGGGCGTGGAGGCCGAGTCCCAGGGCCTTTTCTCGATCTCGCAGCCGTGCCGGCAGTGCGGCGGCACGGGGACCGAGATCAGCGACCCCTGCCCCACCTGCGGCGGGAGCGGCTCGACCCGCCAGGTCAAGCGCTACCGCGTGAACATCCCGGCCGGTGTTCGCGACGGCAGCCGAGTGCGGCTCGCCGGGAAGGGCGAGGCGGGCCCAAGGGGAGGGCCACCCGGGGATCTCTACGTGGTCACGCGCGTGGGCGACTCGCCCGTCTTCCGGCGCAGGGGCGACCACCTCGAGGTCGAGGTCCCGATCACGATCCCCGAGGCGATCCGCGGGGCGACCATCGAGGTGCCCACGCTGAGCGGGACGAAGCGGATCAGGGTGGCCCCCGGCACCCAGCACGGCACCGTGCAGCGCCTGCGTGGCGAGGGACCGCCGAAGCTGGGCGGCCGCGGGCGCGGCGACATGCGCTACCGGCTCCTGATCGACGTGCCGCGGTCGCTGTCGCGCGAGCAGCGAGAGGCCGTCGACGAGCTGGCCTCGCTGATGGACGGCGACCCCCGCGAGGGGATCCTGGCGGGGAGGCGGTAGGCCGTGGCGACGCCGCGGGAGCCCGACCGCACCCAGGGCGTCTACATGATCTCCGTGGCCGCAGAGCTCGCCGGCATGCACCCGCAGACCCTGCGCATCTATGAGACGCGCGGCCTCATCACCCCCAAGCGCTCGCCGAAGAACACCCGCCTCTACTCCCAGGACGACGTGGAGCGCCTCCGCCGCATCCAGGAGCTGACCTCGGAGCTCGGCATGAACCTGGCCGGCGTCGAGAAGGTTTTCGAGATGGAGCAGGAGATGGAGCGCATGCAGCGCCGGATGCGCACGCTCGAGCGTCAGGCGCGGCAGATCCAGCGGGAGCTCGAGAAGGAGCTGGAGCGGGTGCGGCGCTCCTTCAAGCGGGAGCTCGTGGTCTACGAGCCGCCGGAGCAGGCGCTGATGCCTCGCGCCCGAGACGGCGAGAGCACGGTGCGCATCCCGATACAGCGACGGCCCGCCTAGCGGCGCTCGCGCGTGCCGCGATCGTGCGGGCGGTCGGGCCCGGGAGCGCCCGGATCCTTCAGGGCATCGGCCGCCTCACGCGCCTTGTCGGCCGCGCTGCCCTTCCCCCGGGCGATGTCGCGCAGCTCCTCGGCGTCCTCCTTGAGGGCCTTGCTTCCGCCCCGGCGCTCGACGAGCCGCTTCCCTCTCTCCGCCAGATCTCTCAGGTTCACAGCGTCCCTCCCATCTCACGAGCCTGCTTCTTACCCGGCGCTGCGAAACGTATCGCCGCCCGCGGAGAGTTCAAAGCCCCGCGACCAGACGGGCGTATCCGAGGCCCGCAGGGAGTCGGCCCGCGCCTGGCCCCGGCGGCGTGTGGCTCGTCCTGACGCCGCTCCACTTCGCGCAAGAGGCTTCGGGTGAGGCTCCGTGCGGCGCGCGCCTTCCCGGCGCAGCGGCCGCCAGTCCCGATCGCTGCCGCGGCGTCCGTCGCCGCCTCGCGCGCGTCCGCAGCCAGCGCGTGGGCGCGCGGCGAGATAGAGCCCGAGGCGGGCGGAGGCCTCGAGCCGCCGTTGCTCGGCGCGCCACCGCGGGAGCCAGGGCCTGCGTTCGCCAAACGTCCGCACGACTCCGAACGCGGGCCTGCGGTGTGACGTGTACGGCGGCGCGTCGTCCACGTGCGCCACTCCCTCGGAGGCCCAGGGGCCGTCGAGGCCGTCCCGCCGGGTCACGAAGATCTGCCGCGCCCCGGCGTCGGCAAGGGTGAGCGGCGAGGCCCGCAGGTACGCCGCCTGCGCCTCCTCACCGCCCACGAAGCCAGGGCCGGTCTGGTAGGCCGCATCGGCCGGATAGCCGTGCTCGGTGACCCACAGCGGACCGCCGAAGCCGTGCGCCGCGAAGAACGAGCGCCATGCCCCCCAGCACCCGCGAGCGAGCCCAGGTCGCCGCGGACATGGATGTTCGCAATCTCGAACCCTGCTCCCGCCGGCCGCGAACACCTTGTCGAGCCAGGGGCGCGCGGCGAGCGAGGAGATTCCCCCAGCGCGACGCGCGCACCCGGAAAGCGCAGCTTCACCGCGTCGTAACTGGCGTTCAACATCCGGGCGTAGTCCTGGGCGGTGCCCTCGAAGAACCACGACCCGTCCGGCTCGTTGAGGATCTCCCAGGTGTCGATGACGCCCCGGGCGTGCTGCGCTAGCTCACCGACGAGCCGGCCGTATTCGGCGAAATCGTCGGTGGGCAGTGGAAGCACCGCCCGAGCCAGCTCGGGGTGCCGAGGACGATCCCGAGCACGGCAGGTCGTACCTACGGCAGAGGGCCAGCACCTGGTCCAGGGCGCTCCAGTCCGCGGGAGCCCCGGACCCCGCGCCAGATCCCGCTGAGCTCGACGTCGACCCTGATGTAGCTCGCGCCCATCGCCTTCGACTCGGCAAATAGCCGCTCCTTCTGCGCGAGGGGCATGCAGCAGGTGTAGACCGAGGCGTGCGAGCCGACCGGAGCGGCCTGCGCAGACTCCGCGTCGACGGCCCGGGGCGAGCGCCGCGAGAGGGACGGCGGCGAGTCGCAGGGCCGGTATCCGTCCTGGGCGGACGCTGTCAACCTTGCTATACATAGGCTTAGATTTTTTATGCAGGCTGATCGATTCACTGTGAAGTCACAGGAGGCGCTAGCCGCCGCTCAGCAGATCGCGCGGGCGCGCCGCAACCCGGAGGTGGTCCCCCACCACCTCCTCGTCGCGCTGCTCGAGCAGGAGGGCGGCATCGTCGTCCCGGTCCTGCGGCGGGCGAACGCCGACCCCCAAGCGGTACGGCGCCGGGCGAACGAGGCGCTCGAGGAGCTGCCGACCGTCACCGGCGAGACAGCGGCGGCGCCCGCGCTCGGCCAGGCCCTCATCGATCTGCTGAATCGCGCCGAGGAGGAGGCGCGGGGCATGGGCGACGAGTATGTCTCGACCGAGCATCTGCTGCTCGCCCTGGCGGCCGATCCGAAGCTCGACGCGGGCGCGAGCAGCGACCAGCTCGCCGACGCCGTGCAGGAGGTCAGGGGGCCCCATCGCGTGACCGACCAGAACCCCGAGGACAAGTACCAGGCGCTCGAGCGCTTCGGCCGCGACCTGACAGAGGAGGCCGAGCGCGGCAGGCTCGACCCCGTCATCGGCCGCGACGACGAGATCCGCCGCGTGATCCAGGTGCTCTCGCGCCGGACGAAGAACAACCCGGTGCTGATCGGCGAGCCCGGCACCGGCAAGACCGCAATCGTCGAGGGCCTCGCTCAGCGGATCGTCTCGGGCGACGTCCCCGATTCCTTGCGGGACCGGCGCCTGATCGCGCTCGACATCGGCGCGATGGTCGCCGGCTCCAAGTACCGCGGCGAGTTCGAGGACCGGATGAAGGC
>JBKPFJ010000182.1:0-6816 GCA_046728795.1 Actinomycetota bacterium
GACTGTGGCCAGCCCGGTTTCGGCGAGGCGCGTGCCGACGTAGCGTCGCTGCCAAATGCGACGACACAAGGAGCGAGCATGAACGTGCGTCTGCTACTTCTCCCCACGATCCTGGGCTGCGCCGCCGCGGTCCCTGTGGCGCCGGCGAGCGCGAGACCTCCGGAGAGAGACAGCTTCACGGAGTCCGGCACGGAGGTCCTGGCCCACTGCGACGGCTTCGACCTCATCCTCGACAGCACGGGCAACATTCACGAGACCGCCTTCTTCAACAAGAGCGGCGAGCTGATCAAGTTCATCCGTCGCGGCCGGATAAGGGAGACTCTCACGAACTCGGTGACCGGCAAGACGGTGGTCAACCGGGGCGTGTTCCAGGACTTCTTCAGGCGCATCCGCGGCACCGATGAGTTCACGCACACGGTCAGCGGCTTCGACTTCCAGGGGAAGGTCGAGGGGCGCGGGCCGCTCGTCTTCCAGGTCGTCGGCCGGAAGGTGGTCGTGTTCGACCCCGAGACCGAGGAGGAGACGATCGTCTCCCAGGTTGGTCACGACACCCTTTCAGACGGCACGGAGGCGGAGGCCGTGCTCTGCGCCTCTGTGGCGTAGTCCACCGGGCGCGGCGGCCCGCCGGCGCGCCTCGACCGAGGGCGGGCCACCGTCAGCCGTTCGACGGCAGGCCCTGCCAGGCGTGGTAGGCCGGACGGTGGGCGCCGCCGAGCGAGTACTGCTCGCAGATGCCCGAGTCGAACACAGGTGAGGTGTAGGTGAGGTACTGCGCGACCATCTCGATCCCCGCCCCGTCGCCCGCGTCCTGGTGCATCCGCTCCCAGTTGCGCAGGATCAGCTGCGGCTGGCGGTAGAGGTCGAGCGTCGAGCGCACCTGGGCGCCGCCCTCGGTGATGAACACGCGGGGGTCGTCCGAGCCGGCGCCGGGCCAGCCGCTCCAGCGACCGACGAGCATGCTCCGGACTTGGGCTGCGCGGCTTCGGAGACCGGGTTCGTCGGCCACGTCGGCGTAGTTGTGGGCGCTCCACATGAAGTTGTCGTGGGCGGTGAAGCCGGTTCTGTCGAGCTCGTCGAGAGTGGCCCGCACGGCGGTCGCGTAGACGCTGTGCCGCCGACTGCTGCCCGGCGGCGCGTCGCCGCCGCTCGGGCCGTCGTCCGTGGCCGGGGCCATCAGCGGCAGCGCGTGCCCGTAGTCGGCGCTGATCGACTGGGCCGTTCGCATCATCGCCGCGATCGACTCACCGATGATCGGCCGCCCGCGGTCGAAGGGATCGCCTCCGGGG
This sequence comes from Actinomycetota bacterium, assembly GCA_046728795.1. Classification (GTDB taxonomy): domain Bacteria; phylum Actinomycetota; class Thermoleophilia; order Solirubrobacterales; family Thermoleophilaceae; genus JBKPFJ01. The sequence continues at coordinate 1,287 of JBKPFJ010000182.1, forward strand.
CTCGGAGCCATCTGAGGCCACATCTGCAGGTTGGGCTCGTTCATCAGCTCGAGGACGACGTCCGAGCCGTACCCCTTGTAGCGCTCGTAGAGGAAGCGGATCCAGCGCGCCCAGCCGCTGTTCGTCCCGAGGTCCGCCGGTATCCGAAACAGGACCGACTTCCGCTTGACCGTGAAGTCGGTCCTGCCGCTGTCGAGCCACGCCTGCCACGCGGCCCTCGTCATCCGATCATGCGGCTGGAGCTCGATCTCCGCGACCGAGTTCGTAGGAAGCCGTGACGTACCGTTCGCCCACGTCGGGAATTGGTACGAGGTGACGATGACCCTGCGGCCCGAGGCCCGGGCCCGGGCGACCTGCGCGTCGAGCGCCTGAATCCGCGGGTAGCCGGGATTGGCGGTGGTCCCCACCCGCGACCAGGGCAGTCGCTCCGGGGGGAGCGGCTGCAGGCTCGGCCAGAGCGCCCAGAACCGGACCCAGCTGAAGCCGGTGTCGAGCGCGATGGCCTCGTTGCTCGCATACCTGTAGTCGGCGTCCGAACCGGGGGCGTGGACTCCGTTCGGGCCGAAGGCGAGGCAGCGACGAAGGGCGAGCGACATCGAAGCGCCTCAGACGAGCGCGACGGGGACCCGCATGCCGTCGTCGAGAGCTGGAACGGCGGCGAGGTCCAGGGCTTGGGCGCCGCCCCCCCTTCGCAGGAGGCGCCGCCGCTGGGGTAGCGGCAGCGACGAGAAGCCGCCGCCGGCCCGCTCGAGCGCGTCGAGCGTGGCGTTCACCGCCGCCCTCGCGTGCGCGGGTTTCAACTCGTACCACTCGGCGAAGCGCTTTGAGGCGAGCCCCGGGTAGGAAGGGTGAGAGCCCGGCTCCGCGACGGCAGCGATGAGCGCCTCGTACGTGCGAGCGTGGGTAGGGTCGAGCATGCGGCGCACGAGCGGCGCGCCGGCGCCGCGCGCGCCCAGCTCCGGTACCGCCGCCGCCACGGCGCACAGCGCGGAGCGAGCGAGGAACGTACGCCGGTCGACGGGTGCCGCCACGCGCCGCCCGCTCAGGCCTCGAGGAGGTGGAGCAGGCGGTCCTCGTCGAGGATCTCGGTGCCCAGCTCCTGGGCCTTCGTGTACTTCGACCCGGGGTCGTCGCCCGCCACTAGGTAGTCGGTCTTCTTCGAGACCGAGCCGGTGACCTTGCCGCCGGCGGCCTCGATCCGCTCGGTCGCGTTCTCGCGCGAGAGGTTCGGGAGGGTGCCCGTGAGCACCAGCGTCTTGCCGGTCAGCGGCCCCTCCGGAGCGGCCTCCTCGCCCTCGCTCTCGAAGCGGAGGCCGTGCCTCCGCAGGTCCGCGATCAGCTCCCGCGTCCGCTCCTCGGCGATGGTCTGCTCGATGGTCCGCGCCAGCACCGGGCCGATCCCGGGCGTCTCAGCGATCTGCTCGGCACCGGCCCCCATCAGCGCGTCGATCGACCGGAAGTGCTCCGTGAGCGCGCGGGCGTTCACGTAGCCGATCCCGGGGATGCCGAGCGCGTACAGAACGCGGTGGAAGGTGCGCTCCTTCGAGGCCTCGATGGCCCCGATCAGGTTCCTCGCCGAGATCTCGCCGAACCCCTCGAGGGAGGAGACGCGCTCCGTGTCGAGCTCGTAGATGTCCGCCACGCTCCTGATCAGCCCCTCGTCGAGGAAGCGCCGGGCGTTCTCCTCGCCGAGGCCCTCGATGTCCATCGCTCCCTTGGAGACGAAGTGCTTTACGGCCTGGAAGAGCTGTCCGGGACACGAGGCGCGGTTGGGACAGATCGTCCAGACGCCGTCCTCGGGCTTGATCGTCGGTGTGCCGCACGAGGGGCAGCGCTCGGGCGCGGCGGGAGCGGTGGCGCGCCCCTTCGCCCGTTGGGCCTTCGAGGTCGGCGATACCACCTGTGGGATCACGTCGCCCGCCCGCATGACGATCACCTCGTCGCCCTCGCGCACGTCCTTGCGGCGCAGGTCCTCCTCGTTGTGGAGGGTGGCGAGCTTCACGGTCACCCCCGAGACCTGCACCGGCTCGAGTTGGGCGAACGGCACCATGTGGCCGGTTCGGCCAACGTTCCAGGCCACCCGCCTAAGGGTGGTCGTCGCGGTCATCGGCGCGAATTTCCAGGCGATCGCCCCCCGCGGCTCCCGCCCGACGACGCCGAGCCGCCGCTGCAGCTCGAGATCGTCCACCTTTACGACCACGCCGTCGATCTCGAAGTCGAGCCGGTCCCGCCGCTCCTCCCAGGCGCGGCAGGCGGCCACCACCTGCTCCATGGTGTCGTGGCGCTCCACGTCGCGGTTCACCTTGAACCCGTGGGAGCGCAGCCACGCGAGCGACTCCCAGTGCGAGCCGAGCTCGAGCTCCTCGCTGGCGCCGATCCCGTAGCACCAGATCGACAGCGGCCGCGCGGCGGCGAGCTGCGGGTCGAGCTGGCGGATCGAGCCCGCCGCGGAGTTGCGCGGGTTCGCGAACGTGGGCTCGCCGGCCTCAGCGCGCTGCTCGTTCAGGCGGGCGAAGGCGGCCAGTGGCAAGTAAACCTCGCCGCGCACCTCGAGCACCGAGGGCCCGTCGTCGATCCGCAGCGGAACCGCCCCGATCGTCCGCAGGTTCTGCGTCACCTCCTCGCCGATCTCGCCGTCGCCCCGGGTCGCCCCGCGCGTCAGCACGCCGTCCTCGTAGACCAGCGAGATGGCGAGCCCGTCCACCTTCGGCTCGGTTACGTAGCGGACGTCGCGCATCTCCACGCCCTCGCGCGCCAGGTAGCGCTCGCTGCGATCGACCCAGGCCCGCAGCTCGTCCTCGTTGCGCGCGTTGGCCAGCGAGAACATCGGCTGTAGGTGACGTACGTGGACGAACTTGTCGAGCGGCTTCGCGCCCACCCGCTGGGTCGGCGAGTCCGGCGTTCGCAGCTCTGGATGCTCCTCCTCCAGGGCACGCAGCTCGTTCAGCAGCGCGTCGTACTCGCTGTCGGAGATCTCGGGATCGTCGAGGACGTAGTAGCGGTGGTTGTGGTAGTCGAGTCGCCGCCGGAGCTCGGCGGCCCGGTCGCCGGCGCTCACACCTCGCGCGCCGCCGGGCGCAGCAGGCGGTCGAGGTCGAAGCCGCGCAGGGCCTCGATGCCCGCCTCGTCGGTGAGGTCGAAGTGCAGCGGCGTGACGGAGATGCGGCCCTCGGCGATTGCCGCGAAGTCGGTCCCCGCCTCGTGGCGGTAGCCGGGCTCCTCGCCGTAGATCTGGTAGCGACGCCGACCCCCGGGCTCCTCCTCGGCCAGCTCGAGCTGGTCGCGGTAGATGCGCTTGCCGAGCCGGCAGGCGCAGGCGCCCCTCACCTCGCCGGCCGGGCAGTTCACGTTCAGGAGCGTGCCCCCCGGCATGGGCACGTCGGCGAGCTCCTCGACGATGCGGGCGCTGAAGGCGGCGGCCTGCTCGAAGTCCTCGCGCTGCCACTCGTGCCCGGCGCGGAAGTCGAGGCGGCCGCGGTCGGCCTGCTGGGAGACGGCGATCGCAGGGATGCCGAGCACTATCCCCTCGAGCGCCGCGGCCACGGTCCCGGAGTACGTGATGTCGTCGCCGAGATTGGAGCCCTGGTTGATGCCGGACACGATCAGCTCGGGCTCGAACTCCACAAGGCCCAGCGCGGCGAAGCGCACGCAATCGACGGGGGTGCCATCGGTAGCGAAGCCGGTCGTGCCGTCCCCGAACTCGATCTCCTCGACCCACAGCGGCTTCCGGGTCGTGATGCTGCGCGCGGTGGCGCTCCGGTTGGAGTCCGGTGCGATCACGGCGAGGTCGAGGTCCGGGACCTCGAGCAGCGCCCGGCGCATGGCGTTCAGCCCCATAGCCTGGATGCCGTCGTCGTTCGTCAGCAGAACCTTCATGCCCGGTCTTCGAGGATAAAGGGAGTCTCGTACCGCACGGACTCGAGGTAGAGGCCGCAGGCCGGCGCGGTCTCCGAGGCCTCCTCGCGGGGCCGCCCGGTGAGCAGGCGCTCGAATGCCGCGAGCCGCATGCGCCCGCTCGCGACGGCGAGCATGGTCCCGACCAGCGTGCGCACCATGTGGCGCATGAACGTGTCCGCCTCGATCCAGAAGCCCAATACTTCGTCCGGCTCGTCGATCCACTCCGCCCGGAACACGTCGCGCTCGAAGCGAACGTGGTCGGTCTGAGTCGGGGTGAAGGCGGTGAAGTCGTGCGTGCCCCTAACCCCCGCCGCACACCCGTCGAGGGCGACGCGGTCGATCGGAAATCGCCAGTGGAGCGCGCGGCCGCGCTCGAACGGGCTCGCCGTCGCCCGGGCCAGGACCCTGTAGCGGTACGTGCGGCTGCGGGCGTCGCGCCGGGCGTCGAAGCCGTCGGGGGCGCGTTCGGAAGCGAGCACCCGTACATCGGGCGGGAGAAGCCCGTTGAGCGCCCGCGCGCGGGCCGGCTCGCCCGCGTGGCTCGCAACCTGGCCGCGCGCGTGCACTCCGGCGTCGGTCCTGCCCGCCACGGTCAGGCCGACCGGTTCCCGCAGCAGCGTGGCGAGCGCCTCCTCCAGCACCTCCTGCACGCTGCGGAGCCCCGGCTGGCGCGCCCAGCCCGCGAACTCCGAACCGTCGTACTCGAGCTGCAGCCGGGCCGTCACCCGCGCTTGCGCGCGACGGTGATGAGGTACTCGGTCGTGATGCGGGCCGACCCGTCATCCGCCTCGTTGAAGCGGCGGGCGATCTCGAGCTGCTCGAGCACCATCGCATCCCATTGCTCCGGCGAGAGGACGGCCCGGGCGGCGACCGACGGGGGCGAGGTCTCGGCCACGCGCTTTGCCAGCGCCTCGGGCGACTCGCCCTCGTGCACGAGGGTCCGGCGCTCGAACTCGACGCACGCGGCCAACCCGTCGAAGCGCCGGCGCACCGTCTCCTCGTCCGCCCACTCCTCACTCGCCGGCATGTCCGGCGGCGGTGGGTTGTACCGGCGCCCCACCGCGATGTACTCGGAGGTGAAGCTCCCCCGCAGCCAGGCGGTCATACCCACCGTGCCGCCCGGCTTGACGACGCGGAAAAGCTCGCGCGCGACCACCTCCGGGCGCGGGGCGATCATGGCGCCGAAGACGGAGCCCACGCAGTCGAAGCGACCGTCCTCGAAGGGCAGGTCCTCGGCGTCCGCTTCCGCCCACTCGATGTCGTAGCCCTCGGCGGCGGTGCGCGCCCGCCCGCGTTCAACCATCCCCGGCGCCAGGTCGGAGGCCACGACCTTGGCGCCCTCCCGCGCGCACGCCCGCGCGAAGTTCCCGTCGCCGGCGGCCACGTCGAGCACCTCCTGGCCCGCCGATACCGCGCACGCGTCGCACAGGCTCTGCGCGGCCGGGGCGAGCATGTCCGACAGGAAGGAGTAGTCGCCCAGCCCCCACAGCTGCCGATTGCGGGCTTTGATCTGCTCGACGTCCACGTCCGGATCCTATGCCTCGGGCGCGCGGCATTGCCGAGGCCCGGGGACGACTCGGGTGGGGCGCCTTTTGGATTCAGATGAACCCAAAACACGACCCACCCGGCGATC
>JBKPFJ010000204.1:0-11095 GCA_046728795.1 Actinomycetota bacterium
ACGACGCCCCGCGTTGCCGCGACGCACCCGGCGCCGCGCCCGATCAGCGCACGGCAGCCTTCGACCAGATCGGCCCGCGCCGGTCAGCCCGAGGACCGGCTCCCGTTCGGCAGCAGGTAGTCGAGCTCGGGCAACGCCGGAGCGATCCACTCGAGCAGTCCTGGCTCGCCCGGGGCGAGCATGTCGGCCGACGTGGCCGCGCCACGCTCCCGCGCGCGGGAGGCGCGCAAGCACGTCGAGCACGTGAACGCCCATCGCGATCGCCTCACGGCTCCGCCCGCCTGACCTCCCCGTAGCGGCGCTCCGCGGCGGCCGCGACGACGGCCTGGAGCTCCTCCTCGCTGAGCGTCCGGGGCGTCCCGATCGCGGACGCACGCCAGTAGACGGTGCAGGCCCACTCCAGCAGCAGGGAGGCCTCGACTGCCCCGTCGAGGTCCGAGCCGAGCGTCACGGCCCCGTGGGAGGCCATCAGGGCCGCGGTACGCCCCTCGAGTGCCTCGACCACGGACCGGGCGAGCTCCGGGGTCCCGAAGGTGGCGTAGGGAGCCACTCGCACCGGACCACCGAGGAGGAGCATCTGGTAGTGGACGCAGGGGAGCTCGTCCTCGAGCACGCAGGCGACCGCCGTGGCCATCGGCGCATGCGTGTGGACCACGGCACCCGGCGAGTGTTGCGCGTACACGCCCAGGTGGAGGTCGACCTCGGAGGTCGGCTCGAGCTCCCCGTCCACGAGCCGACCATCGAGGCCCACCACGCTCACCTGCTCGGGCTCGAGCCGCTCGAGCACGGCGCCCGTCGGGCTGATCGCCACGTGCTCGCCGGCGCGCGCGCTTACGTTGCCGGCGGTGCCGAGCACGAGACCCGCGGCGGCCAGACGGCGCCCGGCCGCGGCGACCTGCTCGCGCTCTCGCTCAAGCAAGCGCTGGCAGCCCGAACTCGGTGCGAAACTCGTTCGTGTCGTGGAGGCGGGGGAACTCCTTGTCGGGTGCCTCCACGCCGAGCATCTCTGCGAGCGGCTCCCAGCCGTCCAGTCCGAGCTCCCAGACGGTGAGGCGCTCGGGCGGGACGGTGGCCTTGATCGTCTCTATGCGCTCCTCGTACATCCGGCGCGTCCGGTCCTTGTCCTTGAACCGACCCTGGAAGTCGCCTTGCCAGATGAGCTGCTCGATCACGCCCCACAGCTCGGGCGACGGCGGATCGCGGTTCGGGTCCTCGGCGAGCTCGCCCGCCATGGCGGCCTCCTTCACCGCGAGGATCGTGTTCTCGCAGCTCCTGTACCAGCCCTCGAAGTCGCGCACGTTGAGCAGAACAGGCGCCTCCGGGAAAACCTCGATCAGCTCCTCCCAGCGCGAGCAGGCCGGCCAGTCGACGGTCGACTCCCACGGCTCGAAGACCTCGTGCCAGTCCACTGGCTCGCCGTTCCCGATCTTGATCCAGTAGGGCAGGTCGCGCTCCTTGTTCTCCCCGATGATCAGATCGATCATGTGGAAGCACGGCCCGGCCCCGAGCTCCTCCAGCGCGGCCTTCAGCGACATCGTTCCCGTGCGGCCGAAACCAACCCCGATCAGCTGCATTCCAGGTTCCCTTTCGTCGGTTGTGGCGAGCGCCGTACTCTAGTTTGAACCCCCGTGCCTGGGTATCCGCCTCGCAGCGTCCCAGACCGAGAGGAGAGGCGATGGCGACCCAGGAGACGGGCCATCTCACGGGCACGAAGGACAAGGACTACAACGTCATCTGGTTCACCGAGCAGTGCCTGAGCAACGTGCTGCGGCTCGAGACCTACATCGGCGACGCCGAGCGCGAGGGGGACTCCGAGCTGGCCGACTTCTTCCGGCGCGCGCAGGAGACGAGCCGCAAGGGCGCCGACCAGGGCAAGGAGATGCTGCGCAAGCGGCTCGCCGGCTAGCCCTGATAGCGCAGGGCGAGGTCCCAGCCCTCGCCTAGGTGCCCACGCTCGGACGCTCCGGCCTTCACGTCAGCGCGATCGGGCTCGGCCTCGCGGCGCTGGGGCGGCCCGGCTATCTCACCCTGGGCCATGGCTCCGACCTGGGGCCGGAGCACTCGGTCGAGGCCCTCGAGCGCCGCGCGCACGAGGTCCTCGACGCCGCCTACGCGCGCGGCGTGCGCTACTTCGACGCGGCGCGCTCGTACGGGAGGGCCGAGGCCTTCCTCGCCAACTGGCTCCACAGCCGGGGGATCGAGCCGGGAACGGTCACCGTCGGCTCGAAGTGGGGCTACACGTACACCGCCGGCTGGCAGGTCGACGCAGATCCGCCCGAGGTCAAGGACCTAAGCGTCGCGACGCTGAGGCGCCAGCTCTCGGAGACCCGCGCGCTGCTCCGCGGGCACCTCGCCCTCTACCAAATCCACTCGGCGACGCTCGACAGCGGCGTGCTCGAGGACCGGGAGGTGCTCGAGGAGCTCGCCGCGCTGCGCGCCGCCGGCGTGGCGGCGGGGCTGACGACCACGGGACCCGATCAGGCGCGCACCATCGAGGCGGCGCTCGAGCCGGGGCAGTTCGACACGGTCCAGGCGACCTGGAACCTGCTCGAGCCGTCGGCCGGGCCCGCGCTCGCGGAGGCACACGAGCGAGGCATGGGCGTGATCGTCAAAGAGGCGGTCGCCAACGGACGCCTGGCCGGCCGCGAGTCGCAGCCGGCGCTCGACGAAATGGCCTCGCGCCTGGGCGCCGGCCCCGACGCGGTCGCCCTCGCCGCGGTCCTGGCGCAGCCGTGGGCGGACGTCGTCCTGAGCGGCGCCGCCACCAGGGAGCAGGTCGAGGCGAACCTGGCCGCGCTCGAGCTGACGTGGGACGAGGAGGCCACGACGGCGGCTCGCGACCTGGCCGAGCCGCCGGAGGACTACTGGCGCCGGCGCGCGGGGCTCGCCTGGAACTGAGTGGGCGCAGCCGCCACGGACTAACGCTGGGAGACGGGGGTCGCCGGCTGCGCGGCGGGGTGCTGCTGCTTCGGGCCCGACCCGCCGACCACGCCCGCGGAGGCCAGCAAGGCCGCAGCGAGGAGAGCCACGCTCAATCCCCTGAGGCGCGGCGGAGTCATCCACGAGAAATGACGGGCCGCCACGAACGCCCGCGTGCCTGAGGCGGCTGCGCCGGCGGTCATCGCGCCGGCCATGCACTGCATGCACATCACAGCGAAGTATGGCGCACCGCTGAGAACCGCTCTCACTATCCTGCGCCGGCGTGCGAGCCTTCCGGGCGGATTCCGCGGTCCCCCTGGCCACCGCCGCCCTGCACCTCGGGGCGCTGTCCGCGCTGGCCATCGCCCAGCCGCTCTTCGACCTCATCTCGAAGAACCCCGACTTCCTCGCCGCGCGCGCGCTGATCGGCTGGCAGGTGGTGGCGCTGGGGGCGGCTCTGGTGCTCGTGCCCCCGCTCCTGGTCCTGGGGATCGAAGCCCTCGCCGGACTCGTGAGCCGGGCGCTGCGGGTCGTGCTCCACCTTCTCTTCGTGGCCCTGCTCGTGGCGCTGATCGCGATCCAGGCGCTCAAGGACATCGCGCCGAGCGCGAGCAGCGCAGTGCTGATCGTTCTGGCCGCGGTCCTCGGGCTCTCGGCCGCCGCCGGGTACGCGCTCACGCGCGGGATGCGCTCGTTCGTCACGGTGCTCTCGCCGGCGCCCGCGGTGTTCCTGGCGATCTTCCTCTTCTTCTCGCCGGTGAACGACCTCACGTTCGCGTCCGGCTCGGCGGAGACCGCCAACGTCAGCTCCCGCGTGCCGGTGGTGATGGTCGTGTTCGACGAGGTCTCGACGATCGCGTTCGAGGACGCCCGCGAGCGCATCGATCCGGTCCTCTATCCGAATCTGGCCGCCCTCGCTCGTGACGCCACGTGGTTCCGCTACGCCACGGCGGCGACCGACCTGACCGGCACGGCGACGCCGACGATCCTCACCGGGTCGGTGGCCAACCGGCACCGGCCGCCGATCCTCTCGAGCTATCCCCACAACCTGTTCACCCTGCTCGGCCGCCGCTACCGCATGAAGGTCTCCCAGGAGGCCACCGACCTGTGCCCACGGGGCCTGTGCGAGGACGCAAGCGGCGAGAGCGCCGCCGCGCGCGACCGCGCGCTCGCCTCAGACCTTGGGCTCGTCTACCTGCACGTGATCGCGCCGAAGGGCATCGAGCGCGATCTGCCGTCGGTCTCAGACACGCTCGGCAACTTCGGCGCCGATACGGCCACCACGACAACCGAGGGCTCGTCCGGGCACACGGGGCACGCCGAGGTGCTCCACGAGCTGGGCGGCGGACGGCCGGCGCGCTTCGAGAGCTTCGTCCGCTCGATCGACCGCACAGCCCGGCCGACGCTCTACTACAAGCACTCCCTGCTGCCGCACGTGCCCTTCCAGTACTTCCCCGACGGCCACCGCTACCACACGCAGGGCCACGAGGTGATCCCGGGACTGGTCGACGCGCCCTCGTGGGGCAACGACTACCTGCTCCAGCAGGCCTACCAGCGTCACCTGCTGCAGGCCGGCTTCGCTGACCGCTTGCTCGGCACGCTGCTGCGCCGCCTGCGCGAGAAGCATCTCTACGACCGGGCCCTGATCGTGGTCACCGCCGACAACGGCGAGAGCTTCCTGCACCACGCGAGCCGGCACCTGGCGAGCCCCGAGACGGTCGAGGACATCGCGGACACACCACTCTTCATCAAGCGCCCCTTCCAGCACTCTGGCCGCATCTCCGACCGCCACGTGCGGACGGAGGACATCCTCCCCACGATCGCCGACGTGCTCGGCATCCGGGTGCCCTGGCCCGTGGATGGCGTGTCGATCTTCGACCGCTCCGCGCACATCCCGTCGAACGTCGACGTGTACGAGCGCTCCGGGCGCAAGCTGACGCTCTCGCTGCCGGCCTTCGAGCGCCGCATCCGCGCCTCGCTCGCTCGCAAGATCCGCCTGTTCGGCTCGAACGGACGCCCGCCCGGGCTGTTCGGGATCGGCCCGCACCCCGAGCTGATCGGCCGGACCGTGCGCGCGCTCCCGCGGGCGCCGGTGGGCGGCGAGATCAACGGGGCCAGGGCCTACTCCTCCGTGCACCTGCAATCCGATTTCCTCCCGGCGCAGCTCACCGGGACGATCCACGGCCCGGATGGTCCCGGCGTGCGCGACCTGGCCGCAGCCCTGAACGGGCGGATCGTCGCCGTGGGCCAGAGCTTCACGCTGGCGGGCAGCCACGCCGAGAACTTCTCGATCCTTCTCCCCGAGAGCGCCTTCCGCGAGGGGCGCAACAGCGTGCAGCTCCTCTCCGTGACGGACCCCGGCGGCGTCCCGCACCTGGCCTCCATCGCCCGCGCCGGCTAGCTTGCGCGTCCTCGCCCTCGCCGACCGGCCGGCTCCGATCGATCCCGCCGAGCTGGCCCTCCACCACGAGGTGGCGGCAGTGCTCTGCCTGGGCGACCTCGACCGCGCGTGGATCGAATCGCTCGCCGGGCTCGACTTGCCCCGGCTCGGGGTGCACGGAAACCACGATCCGCCCGGGACGCTCGCCGAGCTGGGCATCGAGGACCTGCACATGCGCAGCGCGGGGCTCGGCGGCGTGACTTTCGCCGGCTTCGAGGGCTGCGTCCGCTACGCGTCCGGCAGGTACCACCAGTACTCGCAGGAGGATGCCTCGCGCCTGTCGGACAGCCTGCCCCCAGCCGACGTGCTGCTCTGCCACTGCCCGCCCTACGGGGTCAACGACGACGCCGGGGACCCGGCACACGTCGGATTCCGGGGCCTCCGGGACTGGGTCAGGCGCCACGTTCCCCGCCATCTCCTGCACGGCCACACCCATCCCTCGCCCACGCGGGTCATGACCCATCTGGGCGAGACCGCGGTGCACTGGGTCTCCGGCGCCACGGTGCTCGAGCTCGAGTGAGGCCTCAGCCCTCGATCCCGGTGACCTCGTGGGACGCGCCGACCGGCTTCGACTCCGGCGAGCCCCGCTGGCGCAGGTAGATCGAGAGCACGGCCATCGACCCCACGGCGAGGAACTCGGACTGCCAGTTCTGGAGCGTGCGGTTCCAGAAATCGGACGTGCCGAGGTAGTGGAGCCAGCTGATCGGAGCCTCTTGGTGATCGATCTGCTCCGCGTTGTAGCTCACGTGGCCCGTCAGCGACTGGACGAGCCAGGAGCCGAGCCACACCGAGCCCATCACAAGCAGCAGGGAGTTCGACAGGAGCCATGTACGCGCCCCTCCGACCCGCGCCCAGATGGGGGAGCGCTCGTCGGCGTGGGGGCCGATCTTCTGGGCTTGCGCCGACTCCGTTCCGGCCTCGTCGAGCGGCTTCGACTCCGGGGAGCCGCGCTGGAGCAGCCAGATCGTGCCGACGATGTAGAGCGTGAACTGCAGGTACTCGGACTGCCAGTTCTCGAGCACGTCGGAGCCGAACGGCGAGGAGACGAGATAGCGCCCGAGCGACATCGTCCCGTCGTGGTGCGCGATCTGCTCGTGGTTGAAGTCCGCGTGTCCCACGAAGAGCTGCCCGACGAGCGCAGCCACGAAGATCGCCGCGAAGAAGAGGCTCAGCCCGTTCTCTCGCAGGAACCGACGCATCTCGGGGCCCTACTGCTGGAGCAGCCCGACGACCAGGTAGAAGACGAGGCCCACCACGATGATCGTCAGGTAAAGGAGGAACACGAAGCGCATCAGGCCTGAAGCTCGCAGTCGTACGGCCGGTCGGCCGGCTTTCCCTCCCTCGGCGCGCAAGCGACCGCCGAGAGGCGCCAGCCTTCGGCGCTGCGATCTAGGAACGCGCTCTCTCCCGAGTCGAGATCGACCTTCGCGCTCGTCACGTACACCTCCACCCGCGCGGTCCCGCTCGGCTCGAGCGATAGGCCTAGGATCGCCTCCGGACACGGCTTCTGCTCCTGGCTGCGCAGCGACTTCACCGTGTCCTCGCTGAGCTCCATGCAGGCCGCCGTCCCGTCCTCGCGCGCCAGCGCGCGGTTGAACCGCTCGCTGACGGACCTGACCTGATCGCGATCGTCGGCCTGGCCGCAGGCCGCCAGGGTCAGAAGCGGGAGGGTGCAGCCGATGATGGCCAAGCGCCCGGGTCGCACGACAGGGCATTCGGCCCCGCGGCGCGAAGCCCTGCCGCCGCGGCGCTCCGAGCGATCTTCCCACCTACGGGGGCGCATTTGTGTCGCATCACGACCAAAATGCGTCCCCATAGGCTCAGGGGGCGAGGAAGAAGACCTTGACTTCCCTCTCCGGGTCGAAGACGAGCTCGGTCTGGCTCGCCAGGACCGACTTCCCGGTAATCGCCTCGATCTCCGCGTCGAGCCTGGCGGCCACGTGCTCGTGGACGCTCTCGCGAACGTCGCGCACCAGGTCACCCCTGCCGCGGTCCACGAGAGTCCGCTCGACGGTGGTCAGGCCCTGGTCGATCACGACCACCGCGCCGTCCTCGATGAGATAGGTCTTCACCTTCGTCGGGCCCTTGCCGTAGACCTCCTTCATCGCGGCCACGACGCTGTCCGAGATCGCCGCCCGCAGCCGGCCGTCGCGGCCCGCCACGTCCGAGGCACCCGGGCCGGGCCCGTCGGGGCGCTCAGCTGCCGATTCCTCGTACATGGCTTCCATTTCAAGCGTCCGGGGCCGAGAAAGAACGGTCTTTCTACAGTAGACGGACCGGTCTGTCCACTGGTACGGTCGCGTGGGTGATCGGCCACGTCGAGAGCGACGGGGACGCGCCCGCGGACGCCCGGGCGCGCATCCTGGAGACCTCCTACGAGCTCTTCTCCCGCCGCGGGGTTCGCGGCGTCGGTGTGGACGAGGTGATCGACCGCGCTGGCGTCGCCAAGGCGACGCTGTATCGCCATTTCCCCTCCAAGGACGACCTCGTGATCGCCTTCCTCGAGCTGAGGGAGCAGCGCTGGACGCGCGAGTTCGTCGAGGCGGAGGCGAGGCGCCGGGGCTCCACGGCCGACGAGCGGCTGCTCGCGATCTTCGACGTCTTCGACGAGTGGTTCCGCCGCGCCGACTTCGAGGCGTGCTCGTTCATCAACGTGCTGCTGGAGATGGGCCCGGACCACCCCGCCGGCGGGGCCAGCGTGCGCCATCTCGAGAACATCCGCGCTGTCGTCCGGGACCTGGCCGAGGAGGCCGACCTGAGGGACATAGACGCGTTCGCCAGGTCCTGGCACATCCTGATGAAGGGGTCGATCGTGGCGGCGGCCGAGGGGGACCAGGACGCGGCGCGGCGCGCCAGGGCCATGGGGCAGGCCCTGATCGAGCAGCACCGCTAGTTATCTCAGACACCTGCGTCTGCTTTAATACTTCAGACACTACTGTCTGAGTTCATTGGAGGCTGTCATGTCGTCGTCGACATCCCCTCGCCGCCGGGCCGTCCTGCTGCTCCTCTGCCTCGCGCAGCTCATGGTCATCCTCGACATCTCCGCGGTGAACGTCGCGCTGCCGGACCTCGCCCGCGACCTCTCGATCGCCCGCGGGAGCCTCGAATGGACACGAGCTACTCCTTGATGTTCGGCAGCCTGCTGCTCCTCGGCGGCCGGGCGGCCGACCTGCTCGGCCGCCGGCGGACCTTCATGGCGGGGCTGACCGTGTTCACCGGCGCGCGCTCGCCGCGGCGCTCGCCCCGAGCGCCGCCGCGCTGTACGCGGCGCGGGCCGGACAGGGCATCGGGGCAGCGGCGCTCTCGCCGGCTGCGCTGTCGATCATCACCACCACGTTCGCCTCGGGACGCGAGCGGGCGATGGCCCTAGGGGCCTGGGGCGCGGTGGGAGGAGCGGGCGCCGCCGTCGGCGTGCTGCTCGGCGGCGTGCTCACCGACCTCGTTGACTGGCGGGCGATCTTCTACATCAACGTCCCGATCGGCATGCTGCTCGCGATCAGCCTGCGGCGCCTCGTGGCAGCCGACGCGATCCCGCCCCGCTGGCGCGGGCTCGACCTGCGCGGCGCCGTGATCGCGACGGCGAGCCTCGCCGCGCTCCTGTACGCGATCGCCGACGCGGACGACGCCGGTTGGACGGCGGCGCAGACGCTCGGGGCCGGCGGCGCGGGGCTGCTCGGGCTGATCGGCTTCGGGGCGCTCGAGCGCCGAGCCGCCCGGCCGCTGCTGCGCGTCGAGCGGCTCGCCGAGCGCCCGATCGGCGGCGGCTGGGCGCTGATGCTGCTGGCGTCCGCGATCCTCATGGGCTCGTTCCTGCTCACCTCGGTGTACCTGCAGGAGGTGCTGGGAGGTTCGCCGCTCGAAACCGGCCTCGAGTTCCTCCCGATCGCCCTCGCCGTGGGAGTCGGCGCGCATGCCGGCGGGCGGCTGGCCCGCCGGCTCGGCGTGCGCGTGCCCCTGGCGCTCGCTTTCGGGCTCGCCGGAGCCGGCGCCCTGCTCCTATCCGGCGTCGGCGGCGACGGCACCTACCTGGGTGACGTCCTCCCCGGCATGCTCATAGCGGGTGCCGGGCTCGGAATCGCGATGGTCTCGGTCGCCGTCTCGATGCTGTCCGGGGCGCGGGATGACGACGCCGGCATGCTCTCCGGCCTCAACACGACGGGCCACGAGATCGGCGGCTCGCTGGGGTTGGCCGCGCTCACGACGATCGCCGCAGGCGCGGTCCACACGGGTGCGGGTTCCCCGGCAAAGGACGCAATCGCCGCCGGGCTCGGCGACGCGTTCCTTGCCGCTGCGGCCATCGCCGCGGTCGGACTGGTCGTGGCGTTGGCGGTGCTGCCCGCCGCCCGCTGCTTCCTGCCCCGTCTGCGGGAGGCCCCGGCCGCTGTCAGCATCCATTGACCGATGGCTCCCCGCTCGGGCTCCCCGTCCCCCCCACGCGCGCAGCGCGCCGATGCCCGCCGCAACGTCGAGCGCATCCTCGACGCCGCCGTCGAGGAGCTCGCCCAAGACACCGAGGCGAGCATGGCCGCCGTCGCGCGGCGGGCCGGGGTGGTCCGGGCCACGTTGTACGTGCACTTCCCGACCCGCGAGGAGCTGATCCGCGCGGTGACGGAACGGGCGATGGAGGAGGCCTCCGAGCGGATCGGGGCGGCCGCGCCCGGCGAGGGCGAACCGGCAGAGGCGCTCGAGCGCGTGCTCGCCACCACGTGGCGGACGCTCGGTCGCTACCACGCGCTGGTGGCGATCAACACCCGACTCGAGCCGAGCCGCCTTCGGGCGCTCCACGAGCCGGTCCTGGGAGAGCTGCGACCGGTTCTCGAGCGCGGGCAGGCGAGCGGCGCGTTCAATCCGAGCGTTCCCGTGGACTGGCTCCTGACGGTCGTCCTCGAGCTCGTGCACGCGGCCAGCCGGGAGGTCAGGATGGGGAAGCTGCCGGAGGACGCGGCCGAGCGGGCGCTGATCGACAGCGTGGCGGGCGCTGTCTCGTCACCGCGCGCACGGAAGGGCCGATGAAGCGCATCGGACTGCTCGGCGGCATGAGCTGGGAGTCGTCGGCCGAGTACTACCGCTTCGTCAACGAGGCCGTCCGGGACCGGCTCGGCGGGCTTCACTCCGCCGACTGCGTGCTGCGCTCATTGGACTTCGCGGCCGTCGAGGAGCTCCAGCGCACGGGCCGCTGGGAAGAGGCGGGCGAGCTGCTGGGCCGCGAGGCCCGAGCGCTCGTGGAAGCCGGGGCCGAGCTGCTGGTGCTCTGCACGAACACGATGCACAAGGTCGCCGACTCGGTCGCCCGCGCGGTGGGAGTGCCCTTCGTCCACATCGCCGACACCACCGCGGACGCGATCCGCGAGTCGGGCCTCACGAGCGTCGGCCTGCTGGCCACGGGCTACACGATGCAGCAGGACTTCTACGTCGGCCGCCTGCGGGAGACCCACGGCCTCACGGTCCTGGTCCCGGACGCCGAGGACCGCCGCCTGGTGCACGGGGTGATCTACGACGAGCTGTGCGTGGGCGTCGTCAGCGAGCGCTCGCGCGAGGAGTTCCGTCGCATCATCCGCGACCTCGTCGCCGAGGGCTCCGAGGCGGTCCTGCTCGGCTGCACCGAGCTCGAGCTGCTGATCCGCCCCGAGGACTCCCCGGTCCCGCTCTTCGACACCACGCGCCTGCACGCCGAGCGGGCGGTCGAGCTCGCCCTGGTGCCCTAGACCTCCGCCACCATGAGGCGGTGGCCGTCGG
>JBKPFJ010000023.1:0-11715 GCA_046728795.1 Actinomycetota bacterium
GAGCCGTCGGTCGAGGACACCATCGCCATCCTGCGCGGCCTGAAGGAGCGCTATGAGGTGCACCATGGGGTGCGGATCCAGGACTCGGCGATCATCGCCGCGGCCACGCTCTCGCACCGCTACATCGCCGACCGCTTCCTGCCCGACAAGGCGATCGACCTGATCGACGAGGCGGCGTCGCGGCTGCGCATCGAGATCGACTCGATGCCGATCGAGATCGACGAGGTGGAGCGGCGGATCATGCAACTCGAGATCGAGCGCCAGGCGCTCGAGAAGGAGAGCGACGAGGCCTCGGTGGCGCGCCGCGAGGCCATCGAGAGGGCCCTGGCCGACCTGCGTGAGCGCTCCGGCGCGATGAAGGCCGAGTGGCAGCGCGAGAAGGACGCGATCACCGCCGTGCGGGACGTGAAGGAGCAGCTCGACGTGGCCCACCGCGAGGCCGAGCGGGCCGAGCGCGAGGCGGACCTGCAGCGCGCGGCCGAGCTCCGCTACGGGGAGATCCCCGAGCTCGAGCGCGCGCTCGCAGAGGCCGAGGCGCAGATAGATGCCGGTGGGGGCTTCCTCAAGGAGGAGGTCGACGACGAGGACGTGGCCGAGGTCGTGGCCAAGTGGACCGGGATCCCCGTCTCGAAGCTCATGGAGGGCGAGGTCGAGAAGCTCGTGCACATGGAGGAGCGGCTCCACGAGCGGGTGGTCGGCCAGGACCAGGCGGTGGAGGCCGTCTCGAATGCCCTGCGCCGCTCACGGGCCGGGCTCCAGGACCCCAATCGGCCGATCGGAGCCTTCCTGTTCATCGGCCCCACCGGGGTCGGTAAGACCGAGCTCGCGCGAGCGCTCGCCGAGTTCATGTTCGACTCCGAGGAGGCCATGGTCCGGATCGACATGTCCGAGTACATGGAGAAGCACTCGGTCTCGCGCCTGGTGGGCGCCCCGCCCGGCTACGTCGGCTACGACGAGGGCGGCCAGCTCACCGAGGCCGTGCGCCGGCGTCCGTACTCGGTCGTCCTGCTCGACGAGGTCGAGAAGGCCCATTCGGACGTCTTCAACATCCTGCTCCAGCTGATGGACGACGGCCGCCTCACCGACGGCCAGGGCCGCACCGTCGACTTCAAGAACGCCGTCGTGATCATGACCTCGAACGTGGCGGGGGGAATGGACGGCGTACGCGCCACCTTCAAGCCGGAGTTCGTGAACCGGCTCGACGAGATCGTCGAGTTCCACCAGCTCTCGCGCGAGGAGATCGGCGCGATCGTGGACCTGCAGGTGGCGAAGCTCGTGGGCCGCGTGGCCGAGAAGGGCGTGGAGGTCGAGCTCACGGACGAGGCCCGCACGCTGATCGGCAACCTCGGCTACGACCCGACCTACGGGGCGCGCCCGCTGAAGCGCGTGATCCAGAAGCGGCTCGTGGACAGGCTGGCGCTAATGCTGCTCGAGGGCGAGTTCAGGCCCGGCGACCGCGTGACCGTGGACGCCGCCGAGGGCGAGCTCACCTTCTCCAAGGCCGCCCGCGAGCCGGCGGCGGCGTAGAGCCGGCTTCGCGCGTAGGCTCCCGGCCATGGAGCCTCGCGATGCCGCTCTCCTGCACGCGCGCGGCCGCATCGCGTTCGGTGCGGCCTTCGTGCTCTTCCCGGGGCTCGCGGGCCGCGTGTGGATCGGCTCCGACGCCGGGCGCCGCCCGGTCAAGGTGCTGGCGAGGGCGTTCGGTGCGCGCGATCTCGCGATCGGGCTCGGCATCGTGATCGCGCTGGACCGTGGCGCTCCCGTGCGCGGCTGGATCGAGGCGGGCGCATTCTCAGACGCGATCGACACCGCGGCCGGCCTCGTCGCCGGCGGCTCGATCCCGCCGGCGACTCGTTGGCCCTGCGTTGCGCTCGGAGCCGGCTCAGCGGCGGCGGGAGCGGCGCTCTCGCGCCGGCTCGACGAACCGCCCCAGCCGATCCCCGGCTCGACTCCCGAGGCCGTTCTGACGGGGCATCCGGACTGAGCCCGTACAGGCTGCCGCGGGTCTAGGTTGCGCCGATCGCGGCGGGGCGGGCGTCCGCGCCCTCCGCCTCCGGGGCCGACAGCGCGACCGCTCGCCGGCGCGTCTTGCGCTCCTCGCGCACGAGCAGCAGGGCGGGGATCAGGGCCACGGCGGTGAGCGCGAGCGCATACCAGTAGGTGTGGGCGAAGGCCTCTGCGAGCGGGTCCGCCACCCGGAGCCGCGCCGCGTCGGGCAGCGCCGCGCCGGACACTCCCGCCTGGGCGCCCTCGCCGAGCGTCGAGACGAGGCGGCTCTGGAGGATCACTATGAGGAGCGCGCCGCCGATCGATCCGCCGATGCGCTGGAGGACGTTCAGGGCCGGGGTGGCCCGCGGCACCTGATTGCGGGTCAGCGTCGCGTAGGCGGCGGCCATCGAGGGCATCATCGAGCCACCGAGGCCGATGCCGCGCAGCACGAGGGCGACGCCGATAAGCCAGTACGAAGTGGTGGCACCGACCTGCGTGAAGACGGCCGTGCCGGCAAGGAGGACGGTCAGCCCCACGAGCACGACCCGCCCACCGCCGAAGCGGTCGGTGGCGCGCCCGCCGAGGTTCATCCCGATGGCGGCGCCGAGTCCCTGCGGGGCCACGAGCAGGCCCGCGATCAGGGGCGATTCGCCGCGCGCGATCTGGTAGTAGAGCGGCAGCAGGATCATCGAGCCGAACAGGGCGATGCCGAGGAGGAACACGGTCATCGCCGCCGCCGAGAAGCCCGCCGAGCGGAACAGGTCTACCGCGATGATCGGGTAGCGGGTGTGGAGTCCGTAGACGGCGAACGCGGCGACCGCGAGCAGCCCGAGCGCGAGCGGCAGCCAGGCGCTGGGGGTGGCAAGCGTCCGGTGCGCGCCGTACTCGGAGATGCCGAGCACGATCGCGCCGACCCCGGGTGAGACGAGCGCAAGTCCGCGCCAGTCCAGCGTCGGGCGCTCCCGGCCCTCGGCCGCCTCGCGGCCGGGGGCGCGCGTCGAGGGCATCAGGCGGCGCGCCAGCAGCAGCCCGACGACCCCGACGGGGAGGTTCACGAAGAAGATCCAGCGCCAGGACAGGTTCTCGACGATCGCGCCGCCGATCACGGGCCCGAGCACCGGGGCGAGCAGCATCGGCACGCCCACGACGCTCATCACGCGGCCCATGCGGTCCGGTCCCGCGGCCTGCGCGAGGGCGATCATCCCGATAGGCATGATCATGCCGCCGGCGAAGCCCTGAAGGACGCGGAAGCCGATCAGCGAGTCGGCGCTCCATGCCAGGCCGCACAGGCCGCTCGTCAACACGAAGGCGGCGACCACCGTCATCCATACCCGCCTGGGACCGAACCGCTCGGCCGCCCACCCCGTCAGGGGGATGGCGGTCGCCAGCGAGAGCAGGTAGCCGGTGCTCACCCACTGGATCGTCGATAGCGGCGCACCCAGATCGATCCGCAGCGTCTCGAGCGCGACGTTGACGATCGTCGTGTCGAGGATCGACATGACCGCTCCGACGATCACCACGACGGCGATCCGGCGGACGTCGCGAGGCAGGGCGGAGGCCATCAGGTCATCGGGCACGAGGTCACTACAGCGAGAATAGATAGCGTGCTAGTGATTGTCTAAGCTGACGAAGATGGCGACAGCGGGCCCCGCTCCTTCCGCATCCCGACGACCGGTCGAACCCCCCGAGAGCTTCGTCTCCGCCCTCGAGGAGTTCTTCTCCGCCGTTCGCCGGTCGCGCGCCCGCGCGGCCAGGGAGGCCGGGGCAGGCGAGCTCACCGTGTCCCAGTACCAGCTGCTCGCCGGCCTGGCCGAGGGCTCGGAGCGCCCGGTCGGCGAGCTGGCCGAGGCCGCCGCCATCGCCACCCCGACCGCGACGCGCATGCTCGACGGCCTCGAGCGGGCGGGCATCGCCGTCCGCCGTCCGTCGACTTCGGACAGGCGGGTCGTCACCGTGCGCCTGACCGCCAAGGGGCGGCGGCTCATGAAGCGAAAGCAGGAGGTCGTGAGGGCCAAGCGGCGCGCGCTGTTCGAGTCCCTCAGCCCAGCCGAGCGTGAGCAGGTCGAGCGGCTGCTCCGCCGCCTGGCGGGTGTCATCGAGGAGCTCTGATGCGCATTGAGTGGTTCGGACAGTCGGCCTTTCGGCTGTCGGGGGAGCGCGCCATGGTTGTGATCGACCCGTTCGGCGACATGGGCGATCTCGGCGCCCGCGGCATGCGCTTCGACTATCCACCCATCTCCGGCGTCACGGCCGATCTCGTCCTGGTCACGTGAGCACCGCGATCACAACGGCGTTGATTCGGGTCGGGATCGCCGCAACTGCTCCGCTCGACTGCCGGCACTTTCGAGTCACCGATCGGCGAGGTGGTCGGGGTGGCCTCGGAGCACGATGACGAGGCGGGGACCCGGCGAGGGCCGAACAGGATCTTCGTCTTCTCACTCGACGGGCTGCGGATCTGCCATGGGCGACCGAGGCGATCGCCGCCGCGCTCGCGCGCGAGCCCGAGCTCGACTCGGAAGCGATCGTCCGGCGCCTCGACGACCCCCGGGTGGAGGAGGCCTACCAGCGCGACCGCTCGGAGGTGCGAGGCGCGGCGAACTCGCCCCCGTCACTGCAGCAGAAGACCGCCGGGACCGACGGAGAGGAGCGCTACGCGGCGCCGACCCTGATCTTCGAGGCGGATGGCCAGCGGCTCGAGGCCGGCGGCCATCAGCCCCTCGAGGCCTACGACGTGCTCGTCGCCAACCTCGACCCCGGCCTGCGGCGCGAGCGGGTGCCGGAGGGGCCCCTGCCGGTGCTCGAGCGCTTCTCCCACGCCCTGACCACGCGCGAGGTGGCCGTGGTGCTCGCCCCCCGCAACGAGGAGCCGGACGATCGGGCCGCGGCGTCCGCGCTGTTGGACCTGGTCGGCGAGGGCCGCGCGACGCGCGAGCCGCTCGGCGGAGACGCGCTCTGGCGAGCCGCCCGTTGAGCGGCGGCTAGCGGGGGCTCAGCCGGGAAACCGCAGCCGCGCGCGAGATCTCCACGGTGTAGATCACGCGCTGGCGAGTCCGCCGCGAGTAGCGCCTGCGGGTGTCGAACTGGACCCTGTAGGTGCCGGACCTCGCGCGGCTAGAGAACAGCCGCTTCCTGGTTCGCAGCTTGCGGCAGGCGTGCCTCAGCCTGCCGATCCGCTCCGTGCGGCGGTAGCGCTTGCCGCGCCGGATGTGGGCGTACAGCAGCCTCTTCCCGAGGGTGAAGCCGCGCGCGACGATCCGCAGCACGCGGCCCGGGGTCCCTGTCTTGGGGGTGATCGATACGTCGAGCGCGCTCACCCGCAGGTCCTTCGAGGCTCTGATCGCGGGGTTCGACCTGTCGATGGCGCCGTAGGTCTTGACCTTCTCGCCGCTGGCGAGCCCGACGGTAAGCGTGCTCGTGAAGACGCCGCTCCCGTCGACCGGCGCCGTTCCCGACAGCGGCACGCCATCCGAGGTGAACCGCACGCTGCCGTTCGGCGTGAAGCCAGTGCCGGTGGTCTTCACTGTCTGCCCGCTCGCGTAGCAGGCCCTGACGGGGGAGACCGCCAGGGTCGCAGCGCTCGCCGATGCCGGCGCCGCGAACGCGACCGCGAGCACCATGACGAGCAGATGGGTCCGCACGATCGCGCGAGGCTACAGTAACGCCCCACCTCGACTCGGAAAGGACGCCCATGCCGACGTACGTGATGCTGAGCACGCTCACCCCCGAGGGCGTGCAGACCATCAAGAACAACCCCAGCCGCATCCGGGAGGTAAACAAGGAGATCGAGCAGCTCGGCGCGACCGTCAAGGCGCAATGGGCGGTGCTCGGGCGCTTCGACTTCGTGAACGTCGTGGAGGCGCCCGACGAGGCCACGATCGCCCGCGTCTCGTTGGAGCTCGGCTCCCGCGGTACGGCACGCTACGAGTCCCTCCCGGCGATCCCCATCGACGATTTCATCGCTTCGCTCTAGTGGCCTCGGCTCATTGACGAGCGTCCTCGTAGTCGGCGGAGGCGGGCGCGAGCACGCCCTCGTCCGTGCGCTGGTCAGGAGCCCGAGGGGGCCGGAGCTGCTCGCGGCTCCCGGCAACGCGGGGATCGCCGCCGACGGCGTGGAGTGCCTCGAGGTCGCCGCGGAGGACGTCGAGGGGATCGCGCGGGCGGCGCGGGAGCGCGGCGTGGACCTGGTGGTGGTCGGTCCGGAGGCACCGCTCGTCGCGGGTGTCGTCGACGCGCTCCAAGCGGCGGGTATCGCCGCCTTCGGCCCGAACGCCGGGGCAGCCCGGATCGAGGGCTCGAAGGCCTATGCGAAGGAGCTGATGCGCGACGTCGGCGTCCCGACCGCGGCGCACGTGCTTTTCCACGATCGCGAGGAGGCCGTCGCCCACCTGGCCTGCGCCTCCTATCCGGCCGTGCTTAAGGCGGACGTGCTGGCGGCGGGGAAGGGCGTGATCATTGCCGCCGACGAGCACGAGGCGCGTGCGGCGCTCGAGGTGTTCTTCGACGAGAAGCGCTTCGGCGAGACGGAGGTCGTGCTCGAGGAGTTCCTTCGGGGCGAGGAGCTGTCGCTTCTGGCCGCCTGCGACGGCGAGCGCGCCGTTCCGCTTGCCCCGGCGCAGGACTACAAGCGGATCTTCGACGGCGACCAGGGCCCGAACACGGGCGGGATGGGGAGCTACTCACCGGTTCCGGGCGTGGACCCAGAGCGCGCCCGGGAGATCGCCGCGGTCATGCACCAGCCGATCGTCGACGAGCTCCGGCGTCGCGGAACCCCCTATCACGGGATCCTGTACGCCGGCCTCATGATGACCGCGGGCGGCCCAAAGGTGCTCGAGTACAACTGCCGCTTCGGCGACCCCGAGACACAGGCCGTGCTGCCGCGCTTGCGTTCGGAGCTGCTCGAGCTGCTGGAGGGAGCGGTGCGGCCCGGCGGGCTCCACGGCGTGGAGCCCGAGTGGTCGCAGGATTGGGCGGTGACCGTGGTGCTGGCCTCGCGCGGCTACCCGGCGTCGGCCTCGAGGGGGGACGAGATTCGCGGCCTCGAGACGGTCGATTCGCCCCAGGTCGAGGTGCTCCACGCGGGAACGGCCGAGCGTGATGGCACGATCCTCACGAACGGAGGCCGGGTGCTGAACGTGACCGGGATCGGATCGACGCCGGGCGAGGCCCGCGACCGGGCGTATGCCGCCGCCGAGCAGATCGAGTTCGACGGCAAGCAAGTGCGCACCGACATCGCCGCCCGGGCGGTGGACAGGGTCGAGGCGTGAGCGGCGAGGAGTACCCGAGCACCGTCGCCGAGACCGCGGTCGAGCACGAGTTCGACGAGCTCGACGTGGACGCTCCGCGAGTGGGCATCGTCATGGGCTCGAAGAGCGACCTGCCGGTGATGGAGAAGGCCGGCGATGAGCTGAGCGAGCGCGGCATTCGCCACGAGATCCGCGTGATGTCCGCGCATCGCGACCCGGAGACGGTGGCCGATTACGCGCGAAACGCGAAGATGCGCGGCCTGAAGGTGATCATCGCCGGCGCCGGGCTGGCCGCGGCCCTGCCCGGGGTGGTTGCTGCGCACACCGACCTGCCGGTGATCGGGGTGCCGCTGACCTCGAAGACCTCCGTGGGCGGCGGGCTGGACGCGCTGCTGGCCATCGCCCAGATGCCCCCGGGGGTGCCTGTGGCCTGCGTCGGGGTGGACAACGCCCGCAACGCGGCGGTCCTGGCGGCCAAGATCCTCCTAGCGTGATAGAGCGCTACACGCGGCCCGAGATGGGCGCCGTCTGGTCCGAGCAGCGCAAGCTCGAGACGTGGCTGCGGGTCGAGCTGGCGGCGGTGCGGGCGCTGGAGCGCCAGGGCGTGGTGCCGGCGGCCGACGCGGAGGCGATCCGCGACCGCGCCTCGTTCACGGTCGAGGGGGTGGCCGAGAGGGAGAAGGTCACGGAGCACGACATGGCGGCCTTCGTCGACGTGCTCGCCGCGTCGGTGGGTGAGGCGGGGCGCTGGGTGCATCACGGGCTCACGTCCTCGGATGTGCTCGACACGGCCCTGGCCCTTCAGGTGGGCCAGGCAGGGCTGATCCTCGTCGGGGGTGCGCGAGAGTGGCGCGACGCGCTGATCCGGCGGGCGCGGGAGTTCCGGGACACGGTGTGCGTGGGCCGCACGCACGGGATCCACGCCGAGCCCACGACCTTCGGGGTGAAGCTGGCGGGCTTTGCGTTCGAGGCCGATCGCAATGTGCACCGGCTGCAGCGGGCCGTGGAGGGCGCCACGGTGGGGGCGCTGTCGGGAGCGGTCGGCACCTACTCGGCGAATGGACCGGAGTTCGAGGCGCTCGTGCTCGAGGAGCTGGCGCTGCGCCGCGAGGACGTCTCGACGCAGGTCGTGGCGCGCGACCGCCACGCGGAGCTGCTCGCGGCGGTGGCGATCGCGGGGGCCGGGCTCGAGCGCTTCGCCACGGAGGTCAGGCACCTCCAGCGCACCGAGGTGCGGGAGGTAGAGGAGCCGTTCCGAGCCGGCCAGAAGGGCTCGTCGGCCATGCCCCACAAGCGCAACCCGATCCTGAGCGAGCGCATCTGCGGCATCGCCCGCCTGCTGCGGGGCTATGCCCAGGCCGGCCTCGAGGACGTGGCCCTCTGGCACGAGCGCGACATCTCCCACTCCTCGGTCGAGCGGGTGGCCCTACCCGACGCCACCACGCTGCTCGACTACGCGCAGCATCTGGCGACACGGCTCATTGACGGCCTGAGCGTGAACGCCGACAGGATGCGCGCGAACCTCGATGCCACCCACGGGGCGCTCTACTCGCAGCGCGCGCTGCTCGCGCTCGTGGAAGCGGGTCACTCGCGCGGCGACGCCTACCGCATCGTTCAGGAGAGAGCCCAGCAGGCCTGGGATCGCGGCACGCCGTTCCGCGAGCTGCTCGCTGACGCGGCGCCGGGGCTCGACCTCGACGCGATCTTCGACCCGGAGGCCTTCACCAGGCACGCGGACGAGATCGTCGGGCGGCTCGACTCGCTTCGCTAGTCAGGTCCCGGCCACGATGGCGACCGCGAACAGGGCCACGATGTGCAGCGACTGATCGACGGCTATCGCGATCCCCGGATGCTCCTCCGGGCTCATGTGCTTGACGCCCCGGATGTAGGTGTCGCGGAGGCGTCCGTCGTCCTGGACGAGGTGGGGTCCGGCGATCAGCGCGGCGACCGCCAGCGCTCCCGCCCCCAGGGAATCCCATAGCCAGATCAGGGCCGGGACGAATGCGAGCGTGTAGGTGAGGAGATGAGCCAGCAGAGCGCGGCGCGCTGTGACGCTCGGCCCAAGCCCGCCGAGCTTGTTCTCGGCCTGCCACTGGGTCTGCAGAATGAAGTCGCCCGTCAGATGCGTAACGAGAAAGACGATGAACACCTCGGGCCAGGGCACCGCGACGACCCTATGTGCAGCCTCGCCGTCGCGCAAACGACCGAGATCAGCGAGGATTAAGCGCGGAAATGCAGGGCTCGCGTAGGCGGCTTCGACTGATGCTCTTCCTCGGCGTTGGGCTGTCGCTCATCGCCTTCGCCCTGGTCGCCTACGCCACGGACGTCTTCGGCGGCACCGAGCGAGACACGATCGACGCCCGCTTCTCGATCCGCGGGACGGAGAAACCGAGTCCGGACGTCGTGGTCATCGCCATCGACGACGTGACCTTCGGCGATCTCCAGCAGCGCTGGCCGTTCCCGCGCCGCTACCACGCCCGTGTCGTCGACAGGCTGAGGGAGGCCGGGGCGAAGGTGATCGCCTACGACGTGCAGTTCACGGAGCCGACCAACCCGCGGGACGACAACGCCCTGATCGACGCGGTGGACCGGGCTCCCCGGGTGGTCCTCGCGACCACCGAGGTCGACCCGAAGGGCCGCACCAACGTCTTCGGTGGCGAGGAAGTGCTGCGCCAGATCGGAGCGCGGGCGGGGAACGCGAGCTACCAGACGGACGCGGGCGGCGTGATCCGCAAGATGCCCTACCAGACGGACAAGCTCGAGAACTTCGCGGTCGTCGCCGCGGAGCTCGCCCGGGGCAAGCGGGTGGACCCGAGCGACTTCGACCACGGCAAGGCGTGGATCGACTTCGCGGGGCCGCCGGGCACGGTCCCGACCGTCTCGTTCTCCAAGGTGTACGACGGGACGGTGCCGGCCGACTTCTTCCGCGGGAAGGTCGTCGTGGTGGGGCCGTCGGCGCCCTCGCTCCAGGACGTCCACCCGACCTCGGTGGGCGGCGGCGATCTCATGTCCGGCGGGGAGGTCGAGGCGAACGCGACCGCCACGGTGCTGGACGACTTCCCCCTGCAGGACACAGCGGGGCCCGTGAACGTGGCGCTGATCGTGCTGCTCGGGTTGGTGGGCCCGGTGTCGGGCATGGCCCTCGGCCCCCTGCGTGCCGCACTGATCGGGGTGCTGGCGGCCGCGCTGTACGCGGTGGCCGTGCAGTTGCTCTTCGACGCGGGGCTGATCGTGCCGTTCGTCTATCCGATGATCGCGCTCGTGCTGGGCGTCGTCGGGGCGCTCGGGGTGGGCCTCGTCGTGGGCGCCTTCGAGCGGGAGCGCGTGCGCGACCTGTTCTCGCGCTTCGTGCCGGAGGCGGTGGTCAACGACGTGCTGGCGCGCGTGGACGACGACCTCCGGCTGGGCGGGACTCGGCGGACCGTGACCGTGCTGTTCAGCGACATCCGCGGTTTCACGACCTTCAGCGAGGGCCGCGAGCCGGATCAGGTGATCGACATCCTGAACCGCTACCTGACGATCATGACCGACGTCATCCTCGACCACGGCGGCACGCTCGTCTCCTACATGGGCGACGGGATCATGGCCGTGTTCGGCGCGCCGATCGACCAGGTGGACCACGCGGACCGCGCGCTGGCGGCGGCTCGCGAGATGGCCGGGCCCGCGCTCGAGCGCTTCAACGAGTGGGCGAGGGCGAACGGCGTCGACGAGGGATTCCGGATCGGAATCGGGCTGAACAGCGGCCCGGTGATGGCGGGCAACGTGGGCTCCCAGCGGCGGCTCGAGTACACGACGATCGGCGACACCACCAATACGGCGTCGCGGCTCGAGGGCATGACCAAGGGGACGCCGCACATGATCTACCTGGCAGACTCGACCCGCGAGATGCTCACCGACGGGGGCGACGGCCTGGTGCGGGTGGACGAGATGGCCGTACGGGGCCGAGCCAAGAAGGTCGAGGTCTGGTCGGTCTAGGGGCGCTGTTAGCCTCGGGAGCGTGAGCGAGGCAGCAGCGCCTCAGGACCTCAGGCCCTTCGCCCAGGGCAAGGTCCGGGACATCTACGAGGTCGGCGAGGACCGCCTGCTGATGGTGGTCTCCGACCGTATCTCGACCTACGACGTTGTGCATCCCACGCTCATCCCTGACAAGGGCAAGGTCCTCACCGGTCTGTCGGCCTTCTGGTTCGAGCGGACCGGGCAGATCTGTCCGAACCACCTGGTGTCGGTCACCGACGTTCCCCCCGCGGCGCGCGGACGGGGCATGCTGGTCGAGCGGCTCGAGATGGTGCCCGTGGAGTGCGTCGTGCGTGGCTACATCACCGGCTCCGGCTGGAAGGACTACAAGGCCACGGGGAGCGTCTGCGGGATCGGGCTCCCGGACGGCCTCCTCGAGT
This sequence comes from Actinomycetota bacterium, assembly GCA_046728795.1. GTDB lineage: Bacteria > Actinomycetota > Thermoleophilia > Solirubrobacterales > Thermoleophilaceae > JBKPFJ01. The sequence goes on from JBKPFJ010000023.1 coordinate 11,627, forward strand.
CGCAGGAGCTGCCGGAACCGATCTTCACGCCGGCCACCAAGGCGGATGTCGGCGATCACGACGAGAACGTGGACTTCGACCGCGCGGCC
>JBKPFJ010000111.1:0-17685 GCA_046728795.1 Actinomycetota bacterium
GTAGCCGGCCGAGCGGCCGCGACACGGCGCGGGTCGGATTGCTCGAGCGCGCGCGCCGCCAGCGCCAGCGCTCGCTCGTAGAGCGCGTGCGGGTCGGCGCCGCGGCGGCCCGCGGCCAGCAGCAGCCGGTGGTCGAGGTCGATCTCTGGGGAGGTGCGCAGCGGACCAGCCGGAAGTGTTGCGTCGCCGCCCCACAGCGACGCCACCAGCGGCGCCTCGAGCATCAGCGCGGTGCAATCGTCGCCGTGATCGTGCGGGTGGTCGAAGCGCTCCTCCTCGCCCGGGTTCGTGCAGTAGGCGAGCGTCGGGTCGAGCAGCGCCTCCACGCCGTCGACGCGGCGCACGAAGCAACCGCGGCGCACGAACACGAGGTGATGGCTGGTGCTGTGCTCGGGAACCTCGCCCCGCCCCGCCCCGTGACGGCAGGCGACGTCGGCGACCGTGATCCCGTCCCGGCTCAGGAGGACGCGCGAGCGAAGCACGCCTTCGATCGTACAAATCGAGCACGAACGTCCAAGACGGCGCCAGTGGGCAGAGACACGCTTCCGGCTCATGCCCGCACTCCTCATCCTGCTCGCCGGACAGGCGATGGCATCGATGGACGCGTCGATCCTCATCGTCGCGGCCCCGAGCCTGCGCGCCGACCTGCACGCCTCCGACCCGCAGCTGCAGCTCGTGGTGGCCATGTACACGATCGCCTTCGCAACGTTGGTGGTCACCGGCGCTCGGCTCGGCGACGTCCTGGGGCGCCGGCGGGCTTTCCTCACCGGGCTGGCCGGCTTCACCCTGGCCTCGCTGGCGAGCGGGCTGGCGCCCACGCCCGCGACACTGATCGCCGCGCGCGCGCGTTCCAGGGAGCGGCCGCCGCGCTCATGACGCCGCAGGTCCTGTCGATCATCCAGGTGGAGTTCGAGGGCGAAACGCGGGCCCGGGCGATCGGCGCCTACTCGCTCATCCTCGCCGTGGGCGTGGCCGCGGGACAGATCCTCGGCGGCCTGGTGGTGGGCGCGCACCTGCTCGCCGCCGCCTGGCGCCCCGCCCTGCTGATCAACGCCCCCGTCGGCGCCCTGCTGCTGCTGGCCGCCCCGCGCCGCCTGCCGGTCACCGCCCCCGGGCCGCCCCGGCGGCTGGACCTGGCCGGGGCAATGGTGCTCTGGGCGGCGCTGCTCGCCCTCGTCCTACCACTCACCTTCGGCCGCGACGCCGGCTGGCCGGCCTGGGTATGGCCGAGCTTCGCCGGCTGCGCGCTCGCGCTCGTGGCCTTCGTCCGCCTCGAGCGTCGCGTCCGGGAACGGCGCGGCGATCCGCTGTTCGACCTCGACGTGCTGCGTCTGCCTGGTGTCGCGGCCGGCGTGGCCGCCGTGATGCTCGTGATGGCGTCCTACGCGGGCTTCCTCGTCAGCCTCACCATCCACCTCCAGGACGGCCTCGGCTTCACGCCGCTGCACGCGGGGCTGATCTTCGCTGTGTATGCCAGCGGGTTCGCCACCATCAGCCTCACCTGGACGCGCGTGAGCGCCGCTGCACGCGACCGCCTGCCGGTGGTGGGGCCGCTGGCCATGGGCGCCGCGCTGCTCGCGGTAGGTCTGATCGCCACCCGCGGGACCTGGCCCGTCGCGCTCACCACGCCGCTGCTGTTTGCCGCCGGGGCGGGCCACGCGCTGGGCTTCAGCCCCCTCGCCAATCGCCTGACCGGGGCGGTGCTGCCCGCGCAGGCGGCCACGCTGAGCGGCCTCGTGATCACGGCCAGCGTCGTGGGCCAGGTCCTGGGTGTCGCCGCCTTCACCGGCATCTACCTCGGCGCCGCGCCGCACGGCTCGGCGCAGGCGCTCGCCGCGACAACCGCCGCGATCGCGGTCGCGCTCGTGGCCACCGCGGTCTGCGCCTACAGGGCGCTCGCGCCTGCGAGGGCGCTGCGATTGCGCCCGTGTGCCCGCCAGACAGGAGACGTCTAAGTCGCCTCCATCCGCGAGGAACAGGTTGGGTACGGTCGGGCGATGTCGGAGGAGCAGGTCCGTCTGCATTTCGTCGGTTCAGGCGATGCGTTCGGCAACGGAGGCCGCTTTCAGACGTGCTTCTGGCTGGAAGGCGGGGGCGAGAGCCTGCTGATCGACTGCGGCGCCACGTCGCTGACGGCGCTCAAGGTCGCCGGGGCCGAGCCGAACGAGATCGCGTGCGTGGTGCTCACGCACCTGCACGGCGATCACTTCGGCGGCCTCCCGTTCCTGGTGCTCGACGGACAGTTCCGAGGCCGCGCGCGGCCGCTGACCATCGCCGGGCCGCCGGGCACGCGAGAGCGCGTCGAGGCCGCAATGGACCTGCTGTTCCCCGGCTCGGTCGCGGCGCGACGGCGCTTCGACATCGAGTTCGTCGAGCTCGCCGCCCGCCGCCGCACGCCGGTCGGTCCGGGAGTCGTCACGGCCATTCCTGTGGAGGTGCCCGACACGCCGGCCTGCGCGCTCCGGGTCGAGTACGGCGGGCGCGTGATCGCCTACTCGGGCGACACCGCCTGGACGGATGAGCTCATCGAGCTCGCCTCAGGGGCCGACCTGTTCGTGGCCGAGGCCTACTTCTTCGATCGCAGCGTGCCCTTCCACCTCGACTACGCCACGCTGCTGGCCAACCGCGACCGGCTGGACTGCGCGCGAATTGTGCTCACTCACATGAGCCCCGAGATGCTCGCTCGTCAGTCCGAGGCGGCATTCGAATGCGCTCACGACGGCATGGTGGTGACCTTGTAGGCGTCGCCCGCTCGGTCCCCGTTTGAGTCAGGATGCTTGGCGTGGCCTCCTACTCCGTCAACGAGAGGGCGGTTGCGCGGGCACGACGGCTGATCGAAGCGCGCCAGTACGTGCTCCGGAGCGAGTGGGGCGAAATTCAGCCTCGCGCCGCGGAGCAGAACGCCTTCCTCGCCTCGCACACCTGGGAGGAGTACGCCGAGTGGCATCTGGGGCTTACCGAGGGAGCGCCGGACCGAACCAAGACGAGATACGCGTTCGTCTACGGGGACTTTCGCCGGGTGCATCGGATGGGCTTGATCTCCTGCCACTACCGGGCCGCCGAGTGGCGCCACAAGGACATCGAGCTGGCCGCGCACGAGCTGCTTCAACTGCTCGATGAGACAAGCGGGGTGACTGGTCGCGGCCGGCGCTAGGGGCCGCTCGAGGCTTGCTGCGCGAGGCCGAGCAGCACTACGGGCAGAATCAGGCGGGATGGCCGATCCGCTGGCGATCCCCACCTCCGCCGGCACCTTCGACGCGCTCGGGGCCGGCCCCGAGGAGGGTCGACCGGTGCTCCTCCTACACGGCTTCCCGGAGTCGGCGGAGCAGTGGGAGCACCAGCTCGCCTCGCTCGAGCGCGCGGGTTACCGCGCCGTGGCGTTCGACCAGCGCGGCTACTCACCCGGGGTCCGCCCACTCGAGGTCGACGCCTACGGGCCCGAGGAGCTGATCGGCGACGTGCTGGCCGTCGCCGACGCGCTCGGCTGGCCGCGCTTCGACCTCGTCGGCCACGACTGGGGATCGGCCGTGGCCTGGATGACGGCGATGGCCCATCCGGAGCGGCTGCGCACGCTCACGACCCTCTCGACTCCCCACGGAGCCGCCCTCAGGCAGGCGCTCCGCGGGGATGTCGACCAGCAGCAGCGCTCGGCGTACTTCGCGCTCTTTCGGAGGCCCGTCGAGCCTGAGCGCGAGCTCCTCGAAGGGGACGGGCTGCGCCGCTTCTATGAGGGTCTCCCGGCGTACCGGGTGAAGCGGTATGTCGAGCGCTTTTCGGAACCCGGCGCGCTGACCGCGGCGCTCAACTGGTACCGCGCGATGCGTGCGCCCGTGAGGCGCGCGCCGATCACCACGCCGACGCTCTACGTCTGGAGCACCGGCGACGCCTTCATCGGAGAGGCGGCGGCGCGCGGCGTCGAGCGCCACGTCGCCGGCCCCTACCGCTTCGAGGTCCTAGACGGCGTCTCGCATTGGATCACCGAGGAGGCGCCCGAGCGGCTCTCGGCGCTCATGCTCGAGCACCTGGCGGCGTGGTGAAGCACGTCCTGCTCCTCCGCCACGGGAAGTCGAGCTGGGACGATCCCAAGCTCGCCGACCACGACCGGCCGCTTGCCCCACGGGGCCGCCGCGCGGCGAAGCTGATCGCCGAGCACCTGCGCCGAGACTTGCCGGCGCCCGAGCTCGTCCTCTGCTCGTCGGCGCGGCGCACGCGCGACACGCTCGAGCGGATCTCGCCGGCGCTCGGCGGGCGGGTCACCGTCCAGATCGAGGACGAGCTCTACGCGGCGTCCGAGGAACGCCTGCTCGAGCGCGTGCGGGAGCTCGACGAAGGCGTCGAGTCGGTACTTCTGATCGGCCACAACCCCGGCCTCGAGCGGCTCGCGCTCGAGCTTGCGGGCAGCGGCGACAAGCTCGCGGGCGTCCGGCGCAAGTATCCGACGGCGGCGCTCGCGACGCTCGAGTTCGATGGGACCTGGCGCGAGCTTCGGCCGGGGAGCGCGGAGCTGACCGACTTCGTCACTCCCAAGCAGCTGGCGAAGCGCTGAACGCGACGATCCCCGCCATCGCAGGGGTCGTCCGACCTCCGGCTCGCCGGGCCCACGGGGGCAAGAGCCCGTGGGCCCTGGCCGGCGCGCGCTTCCGCCCGCCGCAGCGCCTAAGCGCGCACCGGCTCGGCCAGCGGCGCCGAGGCCCGCTCGAGCGCGTCGCTAGCGGCGAGGTAGCCCACCGCCAGGAAGTAGGCGCCGGTGATCAGTCCACCGCCGAGCGTGGCCAGCGGAATCGTCCCGATCCATGCCACGGGCAGCCCGAAGGCCACGATGGCCGGGACCCGGCGCGCACGCCTCAGCGAGACCGCCAGGACGATCGAGCCGAACAGCCAGGCGGCGTTCGTGAGAGGCGCGATCGCGTTGAACCAGATGCCGTCGTGACCCATTACCAGCGAGCTGATGGACGTGATGCCGAGCACGAACGTCCCGACCGCGGCGGCGAGCGCAGCCTTCTCGGCCTTGCCCGGGCGTGCATAGCGCGCGAGCACGAAGAACGTCGGCGACACGAGGATCAGCGCGAGCAGGAAGAAAGCGAGGCTCAGATGCCCGGCGAGCCCGACGACCTGCGAGCCCGTGTCCCGCTGGGAATGGACGATCTGCACGACGCCCGCGGCGGCGAACAGGGCGCCGCCTGCCATGGCGAGCCTGCCTGCGAGCGACCAAGAGATGTTCTTTACCTTCGACATTTGCGACTCCTTTCGGGTGGTCCCGTTTGCGGTCAGGCAATGCTCGCCGCGGCCGCTCGACCTGTCGTCAGCCTCGGGCCGCTCGCCGAGCCGCCCTAGGTCGCGATCCCCGTACGACCTTCGTATGACCCCCGCGCGACCTCGGTAGGAGGCCGGCGCCGCCGCAACCCCTTACCGTGGGCCGCATGGACCCGATCCTGAGGCTCGCGCAGGTACCGCGCCGCCCGCCGCGCTCCGACGTCGTGGCCGTGGCGGCGCTCGGGGCCTGGGGGCTGCTCGAGGCCGTGCTCGGCACCGGCCCCGGGTCCACGGTCACTCGCATCGCCTTCACTCTGGCGGTGACCCTGCCGCTACTCGTACGGCGCCGGGCGCCATTCGCCGTGGCGGTCTTCATATCCGCGGTCACGGTCGCATGGGCGCTCGCCGCCGATCGCCCGGAGTCAGGCACCTTCCCCTTCCCGTCGCTGCTCTTCGCGATCTTCTCGGTCGCGCTCTACGGCCGCAGCACGCTGACGGCGGCGATGGGCGGCCTCATCCCCGTCGGCGCGATGGTCGTCGCGCTCAACACCGACTTCAACAGCGGCACCCCGAGCGTCGGCAACACCGCGATCCTCGTCTTCTTCTGCTCCGGGGCCTGGACGGCGGGCTGGCTCGTGCGACGGCGGGCGATGCAGGCGCGCCGGGCCTACGAGGAGTCCGGGGAGCTCGCCAGGTCCGCCGTCGCCGAAGAACGCGCGCGGATCGCCACCGAGCTCCACGACATCGTGGCCCACAGCGTCTCGATCATCGCTGTGCAGGCGGGAGCCGCCGAGCAGCAGCTCGAGAGACACCCGGACGCGGCCCGCGAGCACCTGGCCGCGGTGCGGCGCACCGCTCGCGAGGCGATGAGCGAGATGCGCCGGCTGCTCGACGTGCTTCGCGCCGACGGCACGACCTACGCGCCTCAACCCGGGCTCTCCCGTCTCCAAGACCTCATCGACGAGGTGCGCGGCGCGGGCGTCCCCGTCGACCTGATCGAGGAGGGCGAGCGACGCGAGCTCCCCGCCGGAATCGACCTGGTCGCCTTCCGCGTGATCCAGGAGTCGCTGACGAACGTCCGCAAGCATGCGGGCGGCGCGCCCGCCCACGTCGCGCTCCGCTACGGAGCGAGGGAGCTTGAGGTTGAGATCACGAACGACGCCGGCCGCGCCCGTGCCGCGATGAACGGCGGTGGCGGCGGCGGGAACGGGCTGTTCGGGATGCGTGAAAGGGTGCGGCTCTTCGGAGGCCGCTTCGAGGCGGGCGCGCAGGCCGGTGGCGGCTTCCGCGTCCATGCCCAACTGCCGCTCGAGGACACCCAGGCGTGATCCGCGTGCTGGTGGCAGACGACCACGCTCTGATGCGCAGCGGGCTGCGAGGCATGCTGGATGCCGAGCCCGACATCGAGGTGGTCGGCGAGGCGGAGGACGGCGCGGCCGCCGTCGACGAGGCGATCCGCCTCCACCCCGACGTGGTCATCATGGACATCCGGATGCCACGCCTCGACGGCATCGAGGCGACGAGGCGCCTGATGGCTCAGGGAGGCCCGGCGCCGCGCGTCCTGGTGCTCACCACCTTTGACCTCGACGAGTACGTCTTCAATGCACTGCAGGCCGGCGCCGGCGGGTTCCTGCTCAAGGACGCCCCGCCGAGCCAGCTCACGGAGGGCGTGCGAATCGTGGCCGCCGGCGAGTCGCTGCTCGCCCCCGCGCTGACCAGGCGGCTCATCGAGCGCTACGTGAAGCTGCCGCCCACGGACACCGTGCGCCGAGAGCGCTTCGGCGAGCTCACCGACCGCGAGCTGGAGGTCCTCAACCTCCTGACGCGCGGGCTTTCGAACGCCGAGATCGGCGAGCGGCTCTACCTCAGCGAGGCGACCGTGAAGACGCACGTGACCCGCGTGCTCCAGAAGCTCGGCGTGCGGGACCGAGTGCAGGCCGTGGTGCTGGCCTACGAGAGCGGCCTGGTCGAGCCCGGCTCAGACGGGATCGGCGGCGAGGAGCGCCCCTAGCGGCCGCGGCGGCACTGGCCCCGGCACGCCTCTACGATCGCCCCAGCCAATTCGCGGTAACGATATCCTCCCGAAAGCCGGCTCGCAGGATGTTGCGATAGGAGCCGCTCGGTCGGTCCTCCCTTCGCTCGCCAGTCTCGGTGATTACGAGGTCGCAACCGAGCTCCGCGGCGCGGCGGATTCGCGCCGCGAGCAGGACGTTCTGCGCTCCCTTGCCTCGGGGAGGGTCCCGGCAAGGGCCGAGGTACGCCACCCCCTCGCCGGATAGAGGCCCCCCGCACCGGCCGGCTCCTCGCCGTCGAATGCGAGCCAGCACAGCCAGCCGGAGTCGGGCACGCGCTCGAGCCTCGCCTCGGTCGCGTCCGGGAGCCCGTAGCTCACCCGGACGACGCGGGCGAACGCCGCGGCCTCGTCGGTCCCCTCGATCTCGAGGAGCCGCAGCGACGTCTCGGTCGAGGGCGGATCGTCGACGTCGCGTCGGAAGGCCATCCAGCCCCAGCCCGGCTCGAGCCCTCGCGCGCGCAGCCATTCGGGCAGCTCCGGCGGCTGGGCGTTTGGGGCCACGGCCACGTAGAAGGTGACCCCCTCGGGCATGGCCCCGAGCGCCTCGTCCACGTCCGTCTCAGTCGCGGGCCTCTCGACGCCGAGGCCGGCGACGCGGTTCAACATGGGCGAGTCGGGCGCTTCCGGCACGCGCAGCACGACCGCTCCGCCGGCCTCGGCCCCGCTCGAGAACGCCCTTGCAGCCTCGAGCGTGACGCGCTCCTCCCGCGTCATGCCCCTTCGGCGGCCGACATCGTCACACCGTAACGCCGTGGGCCGAGCTTCTCGACGACGGAGCGGCGCCGCCTCGCAACCTCGCCCTACTACGGGACGCTAATCCTCGCCCGCCGCGCCCTCGGGGGGATGGAGCACGACGACCGGCACCGGGCTGTGATGCAGCACGGCCGTCGACACCGAGCCGAGCAGCGCCCCGGCGATCCGGCCGCGACCGCGGGCGCCCATGCACAGCAGGTCGAACGGCTGCTCGCGGAGCAGCGCCAGGATCTCCTCGGCCGGGTCCCCCTTGCGCTGGAGGGTGGTGACCGAAAGGTCGTGCGGAAGCGCCGCGGCCACCTGGCGCATGTAGGTCGCGGCCACCGTCACCATCACCTCGCCGAGCGGCCGCGACCCGCCGGCGGCGGCCGCCGCGCGGGGCGGCCTCGGCACGACCCTGACCAGCGTCAGGCGAGAGCGCTGCTCCACGGCATACGGGACGACGTGCCGCAGCGCAAATGCGGCCGCCGGGGACCCGTCGAGCGCGACGAGCACGCGGGGATAGCGCGGCCGCTCGAAGCCAGCCTCGCCAAGACCGGCCTCCTCGCTGGGGTCGCCCGCCACCGGGGGAAGACTAACCTCGTCCAGACCGGGGACCACTGGAGCATGGCGGGCCTCGAGATCCGCAGCGACGCGTTCGACGAGGGCGGGGCGATTCCCCGCCGATACACCTGCGACGCGGAGAACGTCTCGCCGCCGCTGTCCTTCTCCGCCGCGCCCGAGGGCACGCTTTCGTTGGCCCTGATCGTCGACGACCCGGACGCGCCGGTCGGAACCTTCACGCACTGGCTCGCCTGGGGCATCGCCCCCGACGCGGCCGGCCTCGGCGAGGGCCAGCCCGCGCCACGCGAGGGCACGAACGGCTTCGGCACCGCCGGCTACGCGGGCCCATGCCCGCCGCGCGGCCGGCACCGCTACTTCTTCCGCCTCAACGCGCTTGACGCCGAGCTCGACCTCGAGCCCGGGGCGGACCGCGACGCGCTCGAGGGCGCGCTCGACGGTCACGTGCTCGAGACCGCCGAGCTGATGGGCACGTACGAGCGCTGAGCCGCTCGGCCGAGAAGGCCACGAACCGTCCGCCCAATAGGATCAGCGCCGTGGCTGACGCTGTGGTCATCGGGGCCGGCCACAACGGACTGGCCTGCGCCTGTTATCTCGCGAGGGCGGGCCTGGACGTCGCGGTCTTCGAGGAATACCCGGCCGTCGGCGGCATGACGCTGACCGAGGAGCTGGCGGCCCCCGGCTTTAGGTCAGACGTGCACGCCAGCGGCTACCAGCTCGCGAGCCTTTCGCCGTCGCCCCACGAGCTGAACCTCTTCGACCACGGGCTCGAGCTCATCGAGCCCGAATTTGCCTGGGCACACGCTTTCCCCGGCGGCGGATGCATCGCCGTCGGCTCGGATCTCGAGCGTGCGCGCGAGAGCATCGCCCGCTACTCGGCTCGGGATGCGGACACGGCGGTGGGGCTTTTCGAGCGCTACCGGGCCGAGCGAGATCAGGTCATCCGCTCCCTCTTCTCGCCCCCCGAGCCGCTCTCGACGGCGATTCAGCGCATGGAGGACACGCCGGGCGGGCTCGACGGCTACCGATTCCGCCTCCAGAGCATGCGCTCGTGGTGCGACGAGACGTTCGAGTCCGACGAGGCGAAGTGCCTGTTCGGTGCGTTCGCGCCGTTCGTGGGCCACGGTCCCGACGACGCCGCGGGGGCCGAGATCAGCTGGCTGTTCGCGAGCGTCCTCCAGACCGACGGCAACAAGCTCGTCCGGGGTGGGATGCAGCAGGTGTCGCTGGCGCTGGCGGCGGAGCTGGAATCCCGCGGTGGCGAGATCCGAACCGCCACCGCGGTCGAGCGCATCGAGGTCGAGGCGGGGCGGGCGAGCGCGGTCATCCTCGCGGGTGGCGAGCGGGTGGAGGTGGGAAGGCTGGTGGCAGCGAGCGTCGACCCGAGACAGCTCGCCCTGCGGCTGCTCGGCGAAGAGGTCATCGGGGGGGACGCCGCGCAGCGGGTCTCGCGAATCGAATGGGGCGACGCCGTCTTCCTCATCTACGCGGCTCTGGACGGCGAGATCGAATACGCAGCCGGGGCGGAGGCCGGCGCGGCTGCCCACGTCCACCTCTCGGAGGCCTCCCTGGAGGCGATGGCGAGCGCCACCGACCAGTGCCGCGCCGGCAAGCTTCCGGAGGCCCCGGTGATCGTGAGCTGGAACGACTCGGTCATCGATCCCAGTCGCGCCCCGGCCGGGAAGCATCTGAAGAAGTTCGTCGTGCTCGGCGTCCCATACGAGATACGGGGCGATGCGACGGGGCGGGTGGGCGTTGGCGGCTGGGACGAGGTACGGGAGGCCTACGCGGACTACCTGATCGAGCTGATCTCCGAGTCATACCTCCCAAGGTTGGGGGACCGGATCTTGGCCAGGGCGGTCCACTCGCCGCTCGACATCGAGCGAAAGCTCTTGAGCGCGGTGCGCGGGACGATCCCGCACGCGGCGATGGTTCCGTACCAGAGCGGCGCCATGCGTCCCACGCCGGACTTCGCCGGCTACCGATCGCCGGTGGAAAACGTGTACCTGTGCGGATCGGGCTCCTACCCGGGTGCGGGAGTGTCGATGGCGCCCGGTCGCAACGCAGCGCAGGTGATCTGTGGGGACCTCGGCCTGGACTTCGACGCGCTGGTAGCGCGGGTGTAGGAGCCGATGTCGCAGGAGGGTGTCGACATAGCGGGGCGCTCGATGGAGGCGTTCAGTGACGGCGACTACGAGGCCGCCCTCGGCTACTTCGCCCCCGACGTGGAGTGGGAGCACAACCTCGGTCTTGGGACGCCGATGGAGGGCACCTACCGCGGGCACGCGGAGGTGCGGCAGCTGTGGGACAGGCTGCTCGAGGCCTTCGAGGACGCTCGCTTCGAGATCGAAGACGTGCGCGACCCGGGCGACGAGGTGCTCATCCTGGGGCGACTCAGCACCCGCGGCAGGGGCAGCGGGGCGGCCGTCGATACGCCCTTCGGCGTCATTGGAAAGGTGCGGGAAGGGCTGGTCGTGCGTCAGCGGTTCTTCATCGACCGATCCAAGGCGCTCGAAGCGGTTGGGCTGGCGGAGTAGCGCCGACGAGCCCGCACCTCAGCTCCCCAGCCCCCTGATCCACGACGCGATCGCCTCGGCGTAGGCGGGGCCGGCGAGCGGCACCAGGTCGTTGTGCCCGACGCCCTGGAAGACGTGAATTTGCTTCCGCCCCGGCGCCGCGTTGTATAAAGCGCGGCCGTGGGAGAGCGGCACGATGTCGTCGCGCTCGCCTTGGAGGACGAGCAGCGGGGCGCGCAGCTCACGGATGCGCCGCAGGCTCGAGTAGGCGTCGGGCACGGCGGCTCTCGGGACGAACCGGTAGTGCAAGCGAGCCATGTCCCGCACGCTCGTGAAGGTGGACTGGAGGACGAGCCCCCGCGGCGCGTGCTCGAGCGCCAGGTCCAGGGCGACCGCTCCGCCCAGCGACTCTCCGAGGTAGAGGACCCGCTCGGGGTCGACATCAGGCTCGCGAAGCAGCGCGCCTCGCGCCGCGCGGGCGTCGCGGTAGGTGCCCTGCTCGTCCGGCCGCCCCGTGCTGCGCCCGTAGCCGCGGTAGTCGAAGAGCAGGACGTCGAAGCCCGCGGCCGAGAGCAGCTTGGCGTGCAGCACCCGGTCACCGATGTTCCCCGCGTTGCCGTGGCAAAGCAGGACGTGCCCGGGCGAGGGTGATCCGGCCGGGATCCACCAGGCGTGCAGGCGCTCCCCGTCCTCGGTCTCGAGCGTGAGCTCGCGGAAGCCGAGCCCGACCGCCGCCGGCGTCTCGTGGATATCGCGTGAGGGGAAGTAGAGGAGTGAGTTGAGCGCGGAGCGGAGCACGTTCGCTTCCAGACCGATCTGAGACGATCAACACGTATTACCGGTGGACCTCGACCAGGCACGTGACTTCATGCGCCGGCACCACCGCGCGGTGCTGGCCACCCGCCACCCGAGCGGGAGACTCCAGCAGACCCCGGTGCTCGTGAACATCGACGGCGAGGGCCGGGCGATCATCTCCACCCGCGACACCGCCTACAAGACGCGCAACCTCCGCCGCGACCCCTGGGCGCAGCTCTGCGTCTTCACCGAGCGTTTCTACGGCGACTGGCTCTTCGCCGAGGGCCGCGCCGAGGTCGTCTCCCTGCCTGAGGCGATGGAGCCGCTCGTGGACTATTCGAAGCGCTTCCCGAACCCGGCCGACGACTGGGACGCCTACCGGGAGCGCATGGTGCGCGAGCGGCGCGTGCTGCTGCGGATCACGCTCGAGCGCGCCGGGCCGGACCGTACGGGCTAAGACGAGGACCGGTGGCCGCTCCGCCGCCATGAACTCACCGACGTCGACGCGAAAACGAAAGGAACGACACGAGATGGCATCCGCCGCCGCGAAGACCGGCTATGCGCCGGTCAACGAACTCAACACGTACCACGAGATCCACGGCCGGGGCAGGCCCCTGGTCCTGCTGCACGGCGCGTACATGACGATCGACCAGATGGGGCCGATCCTGCCGGGACTGGCCAAGACCCGGCAGGTGATCGCGGCCGAGCAGCAGGGGCACGGGCACACCGCCGACGTCGATCGCCCGATCACGTATGAGCAGATGGCGGACGACACGGCCGCCCTGGTCCGTCACTTGGAGATCGACAACGCCGACGTCTTCGGCTACAGCATGGGCGGCGGCGTCGCCCTGCAGCTGGCGATCCGACACCCGGAGCTGGTGCGCAAGCTCGTCGTCGCGTCCACGTCCTTCACCAGCGACGGCATGCCGGCGGAGGCGCTCGAGATGTTCCCGTCGATCTCACCCGAGCTCTTCGCCGGGTCTCCGATCGAGGAGGCATATCTCCGCACCGCGCCGAACCCCGGTGACTTTCCCAAGCTGGTCGAGAAGCTGAAGAAGCTCGACACGACGCCCTTCGCCTGGCCGGAGCAGGACATCCAGGCGATCGACGCGCCCACCCTGATCGTCTTGGGCGACTCCGACGGCGTCCGCCTCGAGCACGCGGTCGAGTTCTTCCGGCTGCGGGGAGGCGGGGTGATGGGCGACCTCGCCGGGATGCCGCAGTCGCAGCTCGCGGTGCTCCCCGGCACCGCCCACTTCGTCCCGCCCGGCTCCGGGCTCCTGGACCGCGCGGACTGGCTCCTGGCGATGATCCCGCCCTTCCTGGACGCGCCGCCGCCGGAGGGCTCATGACCGGCGTCGGCCGGGCCGGCTCGGCCTGAATCGATCGGGAGACGAGGCTTGCTCATCATCGGAACGAACTGGGCCGAGGTCACCGCGATCGCGACGTCGGTCTTGGCCCTCGGGCTCCTTGGCGCCTTCGGCGCCGCCGTGTTCGCGGCGCAGCAGGTACGGGAGGCTCGCAGGAGCCGCGAGGCGCAGATGGCGGCCGAGTTCTTTCGCCGTTGGAACGAGGACGACCTGGTGGAGGCGCGTCGGATGATCGGGCGGTTCAAGTCGGCCGAAGAGCTGCGGGACGCCTATGCCGCCTACGTTGCTGCCGACGCCCCCGAGGCCTACGTCCTCTACCGGGAGCTCGACTACTTCGAGCAGCTCGGTGCGCTCGAGAGCAGGGGTGCCTTCGACATCGAGCTGGTCAAGCTGTTGCTGGGCCGCACCCTGATCGACCGGTGGGAGATGTGGAGGCCCGCGCTCCACCAGGCGCACGGGCCAGGTGTGTACCCGATGTTCGAGGGCCTCGTGGAGAAGCTGAGGCGCGCGCGTAGCTAGTCGATTCGGCCCCGCCGGCGGCGTCGGGAAACGCGAACCCGGGGATCAACGCGCGGGCACAACGCGTACGGGTAGCCGCACCGCGATTGGCGGGCAAGCCCCCATTGGCACGGCACCGTCCCCGTCAGAGACTGTCGGGTCGTGGATAAGCGCCTGACGTGGGAATCCATCGAGGCGATGGTCGAGTTCAACGACCTGCTCGAGATCACGGCGGCTGCGGTGCATCCGCGCGGAGCTCGAGGCGGGGCGCGCGGTCGTGCTGTGCAGCGGCATCCGCGCGGGACGAGTGCGATGACCGGGACCCCTTCGGCGCGTCGTCGGCCGCAAGCGTCGCGGTGGCCAGCCGCCTAGAGAAGCGAAGCCTGACCGAGCTGCGGCGGTCCGTCGCCGGCGCGGTCCTTGGCCCGACCGATTCCGGCTACGACGGGGCGCGTCACTGCTTCAACGCTCTCGTCGACCGACGGCCCGCCGTGATCGTCCGTTGCCTCGACGCCGGCGACGTGGCCACCGCCTTCGACTTCGCGCGCTCGCGGGGGTTGGAGGTGGCGGTGCGCGGAGCCGGGCACAACCCCGCCGGACACTGCGTCTTGGACGGGGGGCTCGTGATCGATCTGTCGCTGATGCGCAGGGTCCGCGTGAGCCGCGACGCGAGGATCGCCCGCGCCGGGGGCGGCGCGACTTGGCTCGACTTCGACTCGGCGACCCAGGCTTTCGGGCTGGTCACCCCCGGCGGCGTGGTCGGCTCGACCGGCGTCGCCGGTCTCACCTTCGGTGGCGGGATCGGCCACCTGACCGCGCAGCACGGGTTGACGTGCGACAACCTCGTCGCCGTCGAGCTCGTCACTCCCCACGGGGCCGTGGTCCGCACCGGAGGGGAGGACGACGACCTGCTCTGGGGGCTCCGCGGCGGAGGCGGGAACTTCGGAGTCGCGACCTGGCTGGAGTTCCGACTGCACCCGCTCGAACGCGTCGTGGGCGGGCGTCTGGTCTACTCCGGGAGCGGCGTCTCCGAGGCCCTTCGCCGCTTCCGCGAGGTCGTCGCGGGCGCTCACCGCGACCTCAGCTGCCAGGCGGTGCTCGCGGTGGACGAGTCGCTGCAGCCGGTCCTCGTGATCGCACCCTGCTACACGGGCTCGGACCCCGATCCCCACGAGCTCCGCGAGCTCCGCTCGGCACCGGGGCTTGTCGACGACGGGCTGCGCCAGCACGCCTTCCTCGGCCAGCAGCACCTCTCGAACCCGCCATACGGCGAGGATCGCAACTACTGGAAGAGCCACTTCGTGCGCGAGCTCCCCGACGAGCTGATCGACGAGCTCCTCGGCCGGCTCGGCTCGCTAGGGCTGCCCCCCGGAGAGCTGCTGATCGAGTCGCTGCACGGCGCGCCGAAGGACCGCGACGGGAACGACGCGGCGCTCGGATTTCGCGACGCCGCCTTCAACATCAGCGCGATGGCGATCTGGCAGGACGCTGCCCTCGACCAGCCGTACATAGACTGGGCGCGCGAGACGGCGGCGGCGATCGAGCCGTGGTCGGTCAGCGGCGGGTACGTCAACTACATGCAGGCGGACGAGCCGACCGAGCGCGTCCGCGCCGCCTTCGGCGCCGGCGCCTTCGAGCGCCTCCAGGCCCTGAAGCGCCGCTTCGACCCGGACAACGTCCTGCGCCGCAACCAGAACATCCCGCCGGGCGAGCGCAGCTCGGCGGTCTCGACTGCGACGGACCTTCGCTGACCTCCAGAGCGAACGCGTCCGATCGGTGCCTCCCACTTCATGCGCTTGCACCGCGCTTAGCGGCGGCTCGTCCTGGGCGAGACTCGGCTTCCGAGCTAGGTCGTGTCGCCCGCGACCCAGGCCTTCGCCCGCTCGAGCTCGGCGCGCGGGAACACGCGGGCCTCGCCCGGGATCATCCACGCGAAGAGCCTCGTGGCGCGCGCCATCCAGTTGATATCGGTGACGATCGCCGAGCGAACCCACGCCTCGTGGTGGCGCACGCCGAGGTCGAACCCGAGCTTGGAATCGGCCCACAACGCGCCGGGTTCGATCTCGTCGAGATCCTCGATCAGGTACAGCGTCCGTAGCCCACCGCCGGCCTCGAGCGCCCGGCGAAGCTCGGGCGCCAGCACCTCGTCGTAGTCCTCGCGCTCGATCTCGCCCGCCGCTCGGAACCCGACCGTGCCCGGGGGCATGTCCCTCAGTCGTTCGATCACGGCAACAACGTTCGCACAGGTCGGGCGGACCAGGATGGGAGCCCGCGGCCATTAGTCCAAGCCGGTCGCCTTCGCCGAGCAGATCGGTGCGAGGACCGCCGCGGCTCCAGCGATCTTCACGGCCTCAGGCCCGGGCGTGTCGCCGGGCAAAGTCTCGGATCAGGCCCGCCAGGACCTGGCCGCGCTCAGGCGTCGGCCCGTCGTGACTCAGCGATGGGCAGATCGCAAGCTCGGCGTTCCGCAGCGTCCGGTAGAGCGAGACCGAGAGGTCGAGCGCAACGAGCTCGTCCCGGTCGCCGGCGAGTACCAGGACCGGCGCCTGGATCGCCCGGAGCTCGTCCGGCCCGAGTCCCTCGTAGTCGAGCCACATCCCCGCCGTCTGGCGCACCAGCCTTTGCCACCGCTCGGGCCCGCCAGGATGCAGAGCCTTGATCTCCGCCGCGAACTCGCCCAGCTCGACGTCGAGGTGCGCCGCGTCCGGGACGCCCGCCTCGTCCGCGCCGAGCAGGGCCCTGTGGGCCTCTCGCAGCCCGCCGGCGTCGAAGTCCGGATACGCGGCGCCGACGATCAGGGCGCCCGCTGCCCCCGGGTGACGCGCGCCGAGCTCGAGGGTCACCTGCCCCCCGTCGCTCCAGCCGCCCACCACCGGGCGCCGCAGTCCCAACGCGGCGATCAGTGCCGCGATGTCGTGAGCGATCCGGGCATAGGAGAGGTCCCCCGCGGGGTTTGTCGAGCGCCCGTGCCCGCGGCTATCCGGTCTGATCACCCGGAAGCCGTCGGCGAGCTCGGGTACGACCGAGTCCCACTCGGCGCTCGACGCGAGCCCGCCGTGTATCAGCAGCAGCGGAGCGCCGTCGCCCTCCTGCTCGTAGTAGAGAGCCGCCCCGTTCACTTCGATGGAGCGGCCGGACAGGTTCCCGGTCATTTCGGCCTCCAGTTGGGCGGCCAGATCCGTGATCGGCGACCGCATCGAGTCAACATGGCCTACCGCCCGCCAGCGCGCGGTCGGGCTCGAGTCCGCGCTCCTCCTCGAGCTCGGAACGTAGCCGCGCGCGCTGGAGCAGCGCCACGGCGAGCACGGCCGCGCCCATCGCGACCACGGCGTTGAGGGTGGCGGCGAGCTGCAGCGCCTGCGTGAACGCCTCGCGAGCCGCATCCACGACTCCGGAGGCCAACTCGTCCGGGAGCTCGTCGCCCGCCGCCACCGCGGCGCCGAGCGTGTCTCGCGCGGCCTGCGCCTCATCGGGCGGAACAGCCGCCGGAAGCGCGTCGTCGATCTGCGCGCGGTAGACGGCCGTGCCCACGGCGCCGAGCACCGCGATGCCGAGCGCACCTCCGAACTCGGAGCTCGTCTCCGAGATCCCCGCAGCCGCCCCCGCCCGCTCGGGTGGGGCCGCCCCGACCATCATGTCGGCCGCCAGGGTGTAGACCGGGGCCAGACCTAAGGCGAACACGACTGATCCGGTCACGACGGTGGCGAGCGCGGCTTCCCCGTCGACCTGGGTGAGCAGCACGAAGCCGGCGCTGGCAAGGGCAAGGCCGCCCGCAATCAGGAGGGCCGGCCGGATCCACCGCACGAACAAGGGGGTCAGCAGCGCACCCACGATGAAGGCGCCGGCGTAGGGCACAGTCCAAAGC
>JBKPFJ010000235.1:0-5372 GCA_046728795.1 Actinomycetota bacterium
ACAGGGCACAAGTTGAGTTCGACGGGCCGCCGCTCCACGTGGAAGGCGCGGTGCATGGCGACCACGGCCTCGGTGATGGCGGCGAGCATCGCGCCGCCATCCAGCGTGTCGGCCTCGCGCGAGAGGAAGGCCGCGTCGCCTTCGATCTCGATCAGGTGAAGTCGCGGGCCGCATCGATCACTTTCTCGAGCAGGCGCCAGGTTCACCTTCGTTCAGGCGGACGTGGCTCAATCGCCGTGGCGAATCACGCCGTCCGCTACGACCCCTCCCGCTCCGTCACGGCGTCCCTCTGCTCAAGCCATGCATGCCCAGCGAGTTCTGGTCCGCCCGGGCCTGGGTTCTCCGTTGCGTTGCACGCTTTCCGTAAGTCTCGCTGCGTTGGTCAGGGACCTGCTCGCGGCTATCGGTCGGCTCAGCGCCAGCCTAAGAGGGTGGCTGCATCGGAGTCAACGGCCAGAGCTTCTGCTCGCTACGGGCACCGGATCTGCCCGTCCCGGGTATCGGCGGGCGTCCCGAACTGCTGCTCTCGCACGCCAGCGAGCATCTCCCTCGAGGCTCACGAGGTGCCCGCATGTCGTCTCTATGAAGGAGAGCCCGGTGTCAAGTGGCGGTCTGTAGCTCGTGCGCCTCCCTCGTTTCGTGGTGTGGAGCGCCTGGCCGCCGAGGACGTCCGCATAGAAGGCCCTCGAGCGAGCAACTTCCCGCCCAATTAGGAAGTGGGTCACCAGGATCCCTTCGGTGGGGGCCGGAATGTTCTCGAGGTCGATCTTGGGCTGTTGGCCAGTCACCTCTGGCTCCTCACTTTCACGGCCGTATCATCCCCGGCGCGGACCAGCGCGACCCGCCGGCCGTGCGGGCTGACGCCGGTAACGATAAGGCGAGCAGGCTGCCCTGCGGCCGGATGGCTTGCGATCGCTCGAGAGTTTCGCTTCCCCATTCGGAGCGCTGCGGCAGGCCCCGGGGCGGAGCGCCCCGAGGCCGTGTCTGTGAGCCGGGTTACGGCGCGATGTTGTGGTTGAGGTGGAAGACGTTGTCGGGGTCGTAGCGGCGCTTGATGTCGCGGAGGCGTTCGTAGTTGGGGCCGTAGGCGGCCCGGATGGCGTCGAAGCCCTGGTCGTCGCCGAGGTAGTTGAGCCAGCGCCGGGTCGCGAAGTGCGGCCGCAGGGCGGCGAACGTCTCGCGAGTCCAGCGGATGTTGGCGTCGGTCTCGGCCGGGTCGGTCCACAGCGACGGAACCAGGAGGTTCCAGCCGGGCTCGCGGTGCGGGACGGCGGTCTCGCTAGGCCCGACGCGCGTCACGGCGCCGTGGAAGTGCTCGAACAAGATCGACGTCATCGGAGAGGGAACGGTGGCGAACCGCTCGATGGCGGTGTCGATCAGCGCGTCCGGGAGGCCTCGGGTGAAGCTCGAGAGCCAGTAATTGAGCGCGCCCTCGGGGAAGCCGGCGTCGAGCAGCGTGTTCATCGCCGGGTACGGCATCTCGCCGATCTCCACCATCACGGGCGATCCGAAGGCCTTAAGCGGCGCCAGCTCGCGTTCGGCAGCCTCAGGGTCCCCGGCATGGAAGACGACGAGCGCCCCGAGCTTGGCGCCGGAGCCATCGGGTGCGTGCACCAGCCCGGCGAAGACGCTCAGCTCGTCCGGTGCGTCGGCCACCGCGTCGCGGTAGAAGCGAAGCAGCTCGGGGGCCGCCTCGATCGGATGGGCGATCAAGCCGCCGGTGACCATCCCGACCTCGTGGAGGCGGTAGGTGAACGAGGTGGCGACGCCGAAGTTGCCGCCGCCGCCGCGCAGCGCCCAGAACAGGTCCGCGTGCGAGACCCGGTCGACGTCGAGCACCTCGCCGGCGGCGGTCACGAGCTCGACGGCGAGCAGGTTGTCGGCCGCCAACCCGTGCTTGGCCATCAGCCAGCCGAGGCCCCCGCCGAGGGTGTAGCCGGCGATGCCGGTCGTGGACACCACCCCGCCGGTCACGGCGAGGCCGTGCGCGGCGGCGGCGTCGTTCAGCTCGCCCCAGGTCACGCCTCCCTGCGCGGTGGCGGTCGCGCGCTCGGGATCGATGCCGACATCTTTCATGTCGGCGAGGCTGATCATCACCCCGCCGTCCGCGACGGCGCGGCCGGCGACGTTGTGCCCGCCGCCGCGGACCGACACCTCGAGCCCGGCGTGGCGCGCGAACTCAAGCGCGGCGACGACGTCCTCACTGGTGCGGCAGCGGACGATCAGCGCCGGCCGCTTGTCGACGAGGCCGTTGTGGATCGCGCGTGCCTCGTCGTAGCCCGCCTGCTCCGGCGCGATGATGGGCCCGGAGACCCGCCCCGCCAGCTCACGGAGGCGCTCGTTGTCCAGGGTCGTGCTCATGTGATCGTTCCTTTCCGGTAGGTGGTCCGAGTCTGACCTACTTCTTCCTATTCGTCGCCCTGCCCAGCGCGAGCCCCAGGCGGCGCGAGCTCTGCGCGAGCTGGCCCGAGGGGACAGTCGAGGCGACTGCGAGAACGTTGAGGTGGCCCTTGCGGTCGGCCAGACGCCCGGCTGCCCTTGGCCAGCTTCTCCTCAGCTTCGTCGAGCTGCCGAGAGCGACGTTGTAGCACGCCCTGCCGAGCTGGAGGATCGCCTTCAGCCCAACGAGCTCGACGCCGGTCGGCGGTGCGGATAGCGAGCGAGCCGGCGCAGCTGCCGGGCGAGGTCAGTGGTGGCTGTTGTACAAAGCGCCGGCGCCCCCGCTGGACTGCTTCTGAGGTCGGGCTCCGCAAGCAGCCATCTCGTCGGTCGCTAGCGGCCATCTCGTCGGTCGCGAGCGGCCCGTATTGACCGTCCTCCTCCACTGGGCCGCTAATGACTGTCGCAGCGGACGAGCAGCACCAGTGCTCGCCGGCTCTTGGCGTGTTCTCGCATCCCGATTGGAAGCGAGAGCACTCTGGGCGCCGATCGGCATGAGTCGTTACCGCACCGACGCCCATAGCACGATGGCTTGTGATTGGCTCAATAGCCACCGCAGCCACGCCACTCTCCGGCTCGCGTCGTACTGCGGGGGAGCGAGCTGGCCACGGCTGGCAGTTGATCCCAGCTCGCTGGTACTTGGGCAACCATCCGGGCCACCACTCCGACCCAGAGCGGCCGCGCCGGACCCGGTCCCCGGAACCGTGCTAACGGGCGCCCGCAGCGACCGTTGACTCAGCCGGCGGAGCCTCATACGTTCTCGCCGTGCCCCTGCAGGTCCGCACCGAGGCCAGGAGCGAGGTCGCGACGCTCAAGACCCGGGAGAGCGTCACGCAGCTCTCCGACGCGGCATTGCAGCGGTTCACCGCGGCACTCGAGCGTGTCATGGACCGTCCTGACAATCGCGGCTTCCAGTTCTACGCGGGGTGGCACGGCGTGCCGTTCGACCTCTGCGAACACCACAACCCGCTCTTCCTACCGTGGCACCGCGGGTACCTGTACCACCTCGAACTCGCGCTGCAGGACGTGGACGAAGAGGTGACGCTCCCGTGGTGGAACTGGATGGATGAGGCTGACATTCCGCCCGCCTACGTGGAGCAGCCCGCGCTCCGCGAAGCCGAGATCCGTCCCTTCGGCGTGCCGCCTCAGGAGGGATGGCCACAGACGACGTTCCGCGATCCCGGAGCCCCGCAGGACCCGGCCCCGGTTCCGCCTCCGCTCGGGTCGCTGCCGGCGAGCCGCACACAGACCGTCGAGGAGTGGCTCGGGTCGTCACCGTCGTGGACCCAGTTCCGCCAGCGCCTCGAGCGGCTCCACGACAACATCCACGTGTGGGTGGGCGGGACGATGACCGACCCAGACTGGGCGGCCTACGACCCGCTGTTCTGGGCGCACCACAGCCAGGTCGACCGTCTCTGGCGCATCTGGCAACACAACAACCCGGGCGGAGAGCCTCCTGCCTCGGTCCGCACCACGGTCATGACGTACCCCAAGGCCCCGTCCTTCCGCGTCGAGGAGGTGCTCGACGTGAAGCAGCTCGGCTACGAGTATGCGGGGCAGAGCGACACGGTCCCGGGACCCGCCTGATGCAGCGCTGGTCCGCGCCCGAGCCCCTACGGCTACCTATCCCGTTCGCCTCGGTCAAGCGCCTCGACCTCGAGTTCGTAAACGTGCGCCGCGAGGGCGGCTCGATCACCGCCTACGTGTTCGTGGGCGACGACGTCGCGCCGGACGCCGGCCGCGACCACAACGCCTTCGTCGGCTCCTTCTCGGTCTTCGCCCCCCGCGAATGCTGGGGAGCCGACGACCACTGCGACTGGCAGAAGGGCCCGGTGAGCGCGTTCGACCGGAGGCCGCCCCACCACATGACGCCCATCAACATCTCGATGGAGATCACCGACGCGCTGCCGCGGCTCGGCGACGCGACGGAGCTGTCCGTGACCGTGCACGCCGCGCGACGCGGCGAGCCCGACGCCGAGGAGGGCGTCCTGCGGTTCGAGCGACTCACTGCGCTCGCATATCAGTGATCGGGCACGACCGGACGCGCCTCTCGCGAAGGGCAGCTGCCCGGCGTACCCGGCCCGGAGAGCACGGTCCAATCGAACTTGAGCTGGGCCGAGATCTGGATCGTTGCTCACCACGTCCATCTCGGCCGCCGCACTCTCCTACCTAGCCAGCCTCCATGGTGGAGAACGCGATCGTCGCCTACAACCATGCTGCGACGAACCTTGCGGGCTTGGAGCGCGAGTGGAGGGCCGCCGACCCGGACGGCCGAGAGGCCACGGCCTCAACGAGCTCGTGAAGGACAGCAAGGCCGTCCTGAGGACAGAGTCGGGGGGCGGGTGCAGCAGATACCGGAGGCGCTGCAGAGCTGCAGGAGCAGCCGGCCGAGGCCCCCAGGCAGGTGCAGGGCGATCAGGCACCGGCCACTCAAGCCGGTCCGCTGTCGGCACAGGAGGCGGCGGCGGGAAGGGGGGCGGCCCAGCGCGGGCACGGGACGACAGCCCCAACGGCCGGGAGGCGGCCCTCGAAGTGAAGCTCTACCGCGCCAGGTTTCGCGTCGGAGGCACCGCGATACAGGTCGCCGGGCTCGTCGAAAACGTGCTCCAGGCGGAGAACCCAGCCGCGACGAGTCAGCACCCGAGCTCGTGCTCGTGGAGTTCACCAGCCTGCCGGGCCGCTGAGCGCCTGCACTGGTCCAGGCGCATCCTGCCGGGGTGGTCGAGCAGCGCCGAAAGCGGGTGCAAGTCCCGTGCTGCATCAGTGACGACGACCCATCCTGGAATGAAGAAACCGGGAGAGCCGCGTACGCCTTGTCGATCAGGAGCCGCTTCATTGCTCTTTGGGTTGGTGGTGCTTCGCTTCTGACGGTCGACCCGTAAGGAGGCGATGGGCAGGCATTGGCCCCCTGCGCTCGGTCCAGCCGGGCGTTC
>JBKPFJ010000132.1:0-12041 GCA_046728795.1 Actinomycetota bacterium
CCGTCCCGGTCCACCGCTAGAACTCCCGGCCGCGCGGCGGCGCGGGACGGGTGAGCGTCCCCCCGCGCGAGCGGCGGATCGCGTAGACGATCAGGACGGCGAAGGCCTGGGCCAGGATCAGGCTCCCGTAGGCTCGCCCGAAGATCAGCCAGGTCACGAGCCCCGCGGCGAAGGAGCCCGCGATGCCCACCAGGATCGTCTGGGGGATCGTCATCGGGTCGGGCCCGGGGAGCGCCAGCCGCGCCAGCGCGCCGACGATCAGGCCGAATACCGCCAGCAGGACGAGGTATGCGATCAGGCTCATCAGAGCTCCCGGTCGAGCAGCCTAGCCGCGGCGCTCGCGGGGTCAAGGCGGCGAGCGACCACCTCGTCGAGAAGATCCTGCACGGTCTCGTCCTCGCGCACCGATTCCTCGAGGCGGCGGCGCAGTCGGCCCGCTGCGAGCGCCAGCACCTCGTTCATCAGGTTGCGGCGCCGGCGCTCCTCGAGGGTGCCCTCCTCCTCGATGTGGGCGCGGTGGTGGGCGATCTGCTCGACGACGTCCTGAATCCCCTCGCCCTTGGCGGACTCGGTCGTCACGATCGGGACCCTCCAGCCCTCTTGCGGCCCGAGCGACAGAACGCCTCGGATCTCCCTCACCATCGTGTCGGTCAGCGGGTGCTCGCGCTTGTTGACCACGATCACGTCGGGGATCTCCATCACTCCGGCCTTCAGCGCCTGGATCGAATCGCCGGAGCCGGGCATCAGCACCAGCACGACCGTGTCGGCGTGATCGATGATGTCCACCTCGGCCTGGCCCACGCCCACCGTCTCGAGGAACACGTCGTCCTTGCCGCTCGCGTCCATCAGGAGCGCCGCCTGGAGCGTGGCCTCCGAGAGCCCGCCGAGCGAGCCGCGGCTCGCCATCGAGCGGATGAACACGCCGGGGTCGAGGTAGTGGTCGGCCAGGCGGATGCGGTCGCCGAGCAGGGCGCCCTGGGTGAACGGCGAGCTCGGGTCAATCGACAGCACCGAGACCTCGCGGGAGCGCTCACGGGCCTCCTGGACCAGCCGTGCGATCAGCGTCGACTTGCCGACCCCCGGCGGCCCCGTGAAGCCCACCACCTGGGCCCGGCCCGTCTTGGGGTAGACCTCGCGCACCAGCGCCCAGCCCTCCGGGTCGTCGTTCTCGACCAGCGAGATGGCCCGCGCCAGCGCGCGCTTGTCCCCCGCGAGCAGACGCTCGGCGAGGTCGGCGGCGGTTCGTCCCGGCGCGGCCATGGCTCCGGAACGCTAGCGGCGGAGGTGCCCCGCCACGTCCCAGGTCCAGAGCTCCACCACGTTCCCGTCCGGGTCGTTCACGTAGGCAGCGCGGCCGGCGCCCTCGAAGGAGATCTCGTTCACCTCGACGCCGAGGTCGCGGATGCGCTCGACCTCGGCGTCGTATTCCTCCTCGGCTATGTGCATGGCGAAGTGGACGTGGAGGCCGCCGCGTCCGCCGAGCAGTCCCACCTGGGGACGCCACAGCCCGATCCGCGTGCGGTCGCCGGCCATTACCCAGATCGCCTCGCGGTCGGGCCAGCGCTCCACCACGGGCAGGTCCAGCACATCGGCGTAGAAGCGCTCGGCGGCCTCGAGGTCCACCACCTCGAGCACGAGCTCGGAGACGCCGGTGACCCTACTCATAGGCGAGCGCCTGGAGCACGTCCAGGCGGGCGGCGCGGCGAGCGGGGCCGATCGCCGCGAGCACGCCCGCGATCGCCGCGAGGACCAGCAGCAGGAGCAGGGTCGGCACCGGGATCGACAGCACGAAGCCCTCGTCGGCCAGCGGGCGGGAGACGAGCGCGGCGAAGATCACGCCCAGGATCGAGCCGAGAATGGCGCCGATCAGCGCGGTGATCACCGCCTCGTAGCGGATCACACGTCGCACCTGGCGGCGGGACATGCCAATCGCGCGCAGCATCCCGAGCTCGCGGGTGCGCTCGTGGATCGAGAGCGCGAGCGTGTTGACGATCCCGAACAGGGAGACGATCACTGCCAGCGACAGGAGCGCGTAGATCAGCCCCAGCAGGGTGTTGATCTGCTGCGCCTGCTTGTCCTTCAGCTCCTGCTGGTTGAGGGCCTCCGTGGTGGGGAACGGCCTCTCGAGGGCGTCCGAGATCCGCCGCTGAACCGCGGCCGCCGAGCCCTGTGTGCGCACGAAGTCGATCGAGTCGAGCGTCTCGCCGAAGTCCCGCCGCAGCGTGTCCTGAGTGACCACGAAGTTGCCTAGCAGGTCCGCGTTGTCCTTCACCGTGCCGACCACGCGCAGGGTGACGTGCCGGCCGGTCGGCGTGAGGACGGTGATGGAGTCGCCCTTGCCCTTGATCCACGCGTCGTCAGCGATCGTCTCGCGGCCGTAAAGCGCCCGGAGGGTCTGCGGCGAGCCCCGCTTCCAGTCGAGCGCCAGCACCTCGTTCGCTGTGCGCGGGTCGAGCGCCGAGGCGCGCACGGTCTTGCCCTTGTACTTGGCGCCGCTGAAGCGCAGCGTGGAGACCGTACGCACCCCGGGCACGCCTCGGATGGTGTCCGCCGCGCGGGCGGGGATCGGCGAGAAGCCGTCCACGTTCTGCACCACCACGTCGCCCTGGAAGTTGCGGTCCACCGCGCTGGCGATCGAGTCCTTGATCCCGGCCGCGAACACGGTCACGAAGCTCACGATGGCGAGGCCGATCATGAGCGCGGCCGCGGTCACGGCGGTGCGCCCGGGCTTTCGCAGGGCGTTCTCGCGCGCCAGGCGGCCCACCAGCCCGCGCAGGCGCTCGATCGGCCAGCCCGCCACCGAGGCGAGCGGCTTCACGAGCTGCGGCGAGAAGATCGACACGCCGAGCAGCACCCCCGCGGCGCCGCCGCCCATCAGCGCGGCGGCCGAGCCGGAGTCCTCGATGCCGCCGAATAGTCCCACGCAGGTGGCCACGCCGCCGCCCACCGCGAGCAGCGCGGCGAGCACCATGAGCGCCGGCCCACGGCGGGCGGCCTCGGGTAGCTCGGCCTCGCGGAGCGCGGCCATCGGGGAGACCCGCGTGGCGCGCAGCGCCGGTACGAGCGAGGCCACGAGCGTCACCCCGATGCCCACTACGAGCGCCACGATCACCGTGCGCGCCTTCAGCACGGTCCCGGTGTTCGGCAGGTCGATGCCGACCGCCTTGAACAGCGAGTTGATCGCCGGCGCGAAGCCGAGCCCCCCGGCAAGCCCGAGCAGCGAGGCCGCCACGCCGATCCCGAGCGCCTCAAGAATGACCGTGCGCAGCACCTGGCCACGCGAGGCGCCGATCGTGCGCAGCAGGCCGAACTCGCGGATCCGCTGGGCGACCGTGATCGAAAAGGTGTTGAAGATCAGGAAGGCGCCCACGAACAGGGAGACGCCGGCGAACACGAGCAGGACGATCTTCAGGAACGAGAGGTCGCTCTCGATGTCCTTCGTCTGGCGGGTGGCGTTCTCCGAGCCGGTCTCAACCTGCACGTTCCCCGGCAGTGCGCGCCGGAGCCGGTCGCGGAGCAGCGCGGGCGCGACGCTCGAGGCCACCGATATCTGGTCGAGCTTCCCGACCTTGTCCGTGACCCGCTGCGCTTCTGGGAGCACGAGCTGGGCGATGGCGGCGCCGCCGAAGGACGCCTCGCCGAGCTTCGTGATCCCCACCACTCTGTAAAAGCGCACCCGCGTCTCGGCGGCCACCCCGATCCGGCCCCCGATCTTGACGCCGCCCCGATCCGCCGTCTGGCTGTCGAGCGACGTCTCCGACGCCGTGCGCGGGAAGCGGCCGCTGACGAGTGTCAGCGTCTCAAAGCGCTTCGGCAGCACCGAGGCGATGAAGTTGGGCGCAAAGTTGTGCCCGATCGGGTCGCCCTTGCTGTCCAGGATCCGCCCCAGCGAGAAGATGGCCCCCGCCGCGTCCTCTACGCCGTTCACCTTGTGCACCCGGTCCAGGTAGGAGGCGGAGAAGGCGGGCGCCTCACGGTCCTGCTGCTCCACCGGCTCGCGGGAGGTGACCACCACATCGGTGCCCTTCAGCGACTCGCTGAAGATGTCCGCAAACGAGGCGTTGATCGTGTCGGTCAGGACATAGGTCCCGGCCACCAGGGCCACGCCCAGGAAGATCGCGAGGCCGGTGGTGAAGGCGCGCAGCTTGCGTGCCGCGAGCCCGCGGAGGGCGAGCCTACGCAAGTTCCTTGACCTGCTCGACGCGTCCGTCGAGCAGCGTCAGCAGGGTGTCCGCCCGGGCGGCGGCCTCAGGGTCGTGGGTGACCATCACCACGGTCTGGCCGAACTCGTCCACCGTTTGGCGCAGCAGCGTGAGCACCTCGTCGCTCGCCGTGGAGTCGAGGTTGCCGGTGGGCTCGTCGGCGAACACCACCTTGGGGCGGGTGGCGAGCGCGCGGGCCACCGCTACGCGCTGCTGCTGTCCGCCCGACAGCTCCGAGGGCCGGTGCGTGCGGCGGTCCTCGAGGCCCACGGTGTGGATCAGACGCTCGATCCAGTCGCGATCGGGCTCCCGGCCGGCGATCGAGAGCGGCAGCACGATGTTCTCCTCGGCGGTGAGGACCGGCAGCAGGTTGAAGAACTGGAAGATGAACCCGAGCTTGTCGCGGCGCAGCTTCGTGAGCTCGCCGTCGTCGAGTTCGGTGATCTCGACGCCGTCGATCCTCACCGACCCGGAGGTCGGCTTGTCGAGGCCGGCCAGGATGTGCATGAGCGTCGACTTGCCGGAGCCCGACGGCCCCATGATCGCCCCGAAGCGTCCCTCCTCGAACTCGGCGGAGACACCGGCGAGCGCGTCCACGGCGGTGTCGCCCTCGCCGAAGCGGCGGCGCACGTCGGTGGCTGTGACGATGGCACTCATGCCCTGAGGTAGGTGAGGACGGCGAGGACCCGGCGGTGGTCCTCGGGCGCGGGAGCGAGCGCAAGCTTTCCGAAGATCGAGGTGACGTGCTTCTCGACGGCCCGCTCGGTCACCACGAGCTGCTCGGCGATCGCCTGGTTCGAGCGGCCCTCGGCCATCAGCTCGAGCACCTCGCGCTCGCGGTCGGTGAGCGCCGCCAGGGGGTCGTCGCGCCGCCGCCGCCCGAGGAGCTGGGAGACCACCTCGGGGTCGAGGGCCGAGCCTCCCTCCCCCACGCGCCGCACGGAGTCCACGAAGCGCTCGATGTCCGCGACGCGGTCCTTCAGCAGGTAGCCCACACCCTCCGCGCTGGTCGTGACGAGCTCGAGGGCGTACCCCTCCTCGACGTACTGCGAGAGCACCAGCACGCCGGTCCCCGGCAGCCGATCGCGGATCTCGATCGCGGCGCGAAGCCCGTCGTCCGTGTTCGTGGGCGGCATGCGCACGTCCACCACCGCGACGTCCGGCTTGTGGGCGGAGACCTTGCGCAGCAGGTCGTCCGCGTCGCCCGCCTGGGCTACGACCTCGAAGCCGGATTCCTCGAGCAGGCGCACGACCCCCTCCCGGAGCAGGACCGAGTCGTCGGCGACGACTACTCGCATGGGATGTCCGCCCGCACCATGGTCCCGCCGCCGCGCGCCTCGTCCACCTCGAGACTGCCGTCGAGTGCCGAAACGCGGTCGGCCAGCCCGCGCAGCCCGCTGCCGCGGCTGGGATCGGCGCCGCCGACGCCGTCGTCGCTCACCTCGACGATCAGGTGGCCGTTGTCCCGCACGGCTCGCACCGTCGCGTGGCTGGCCGAGGCGTACTTGGCCACGTTGGTGAGCGCCTCCGCGACCACGAAGTAGGCGGCGAGGGCCACCGGCTCGGGGAGGCGGTCGCGAGGGGTCTCCTCCAACTCGACCGGAAGGGGCGCCCGGCTGACGAGCGCCTCGAGCGCGGTGTCGAGGCCCCGGTCGCTCAACACCGCCGGATGGATGCCGCGGGCGAGCTCGCGCAGCTCCTCGAGCGCCGCATCGAGCTCGGTGGCGGCCGATTCGAGCATCGCCTCCGCCTCGCGCGGGTCCCGCTCGATCCGGTCGCGCACCAGCCGAAGGCCCAGCGCCAGCGACACGAGTCGCTGCTGGGCGCCATCGTGGAGGTTGCGCTCGAGGCGGCGCCGCTCCGCCATCCCGGCGCGCATCATGCGTTCGCGCGACTCGCGGAGCTCCTCGACCTTGGCCCGCAGCTCGGCCTCGAGTCGCGCGTTCTCGAGCGTCAACGTCGCGGCCCCGCCGACCGCCCGCACGAGCTCCCGCTCGTCCTCCAGCGAGGCGTCGTGGACGATGGCCGCGACCGGTTCGCCGCGCGCCTCGATCACCGTCGCCACACGGCCCGAGCCCAGAGCGGGGAGCTCGCAGAGCTGTCCCGCGTCGTTCACGAACTCGCGCCGTTCCGGAAGCCAGTAGGCGAGGGTCAGGTCGGGGTCGCCAAGCGCGTCGGCGAGGGCGTCGCGGAGACCGCGCTGCCGGGTCTGGCGCTCGGACAGCCGCGCCACCAGCTCGCTCACCGCGCCCGCGCGGGTGAAGCGCGTCTTCATCAGCCCCGCCAGGAAGCCGAACGGGATCGACGCCAGCGCGACCAGGCCGGCGATGTCGATGCCGAGCTCGACGTCGTCGGGGATCCCCGTGATGTCGGCCACGAGCGACGCGCACCCGAACACGGCGACGAGCGTCCCGGCGACATACACCGGCGACAGCACCGGCCTCTGACTCGGCCCGGCCGCCTGCCAGCGGCGGCTCAGGACCACGAGGAGCCCGCCGAGCAGCGCGATCGCGGTGATCGCCTGGGCGAGGAGGAGGACGTCGGCGGGCGTCTGGTCGCTCACCGCGAGCACGGGGTTGCTCGCACACCCGCACTGCTCCCGGGTCGTGTCGTAGGTGAGCACGAGGGCCCACTGCACGATGGTCGTATCGAGGTATGCCGCGACGGCGACGACGCGCGCGAGGCGGCCTTCGAGCCGCCCGCTCGGGAAGGCCATCAGCATGTGGACGAGGAACGCGTACGGCAGCGCCATGAGCGCAAAGCCGACGATGAACACCCCCGGCGGATTGGCCACGTTCAGGCCGCCGATGCACCAGCTGAAGCCGACCGCCGTCATCAGGAAGCCGAAGTGGTTCTCGGGTCGCCGCCACCAGGCGAATAGCCCCGTGCCGATGAAGGCCCAGCCGACCAGCGGGCCGAACACGGCAAGCACGCCGCGGGTGTCGGCGTGGTCGCTCTGGAGCGCCAGGATGAGTGGCACCGCCCCGGCCACGAAGCCGAGCAGCCCCAGGGCGATCAGCGCGCGCCTAAGCGCCGTCACGGCACGGACTCCATCGCCTGAATTGTCACCAGTAGCGGCCGCCGACGCCGTACGGCTAGCCGTACACCGTCCGCGCCGCGTGGGCCGCGCTAGGCTCCCGCCGGGGGCATGCCAGACCGGGAGCCCGACTTCCAGCCTGAGCCTTGGGGAGAGGATCGCAGGCTCGTGGCCCTCCTCGGCGCTCGGGGCGCCGCCGGCCTTCGCGCGCTGCTCGACGGCTTCCCCGACGCGGTCGGGGTCCAGTGGGCCGTGCGCGACGCCGAGGGGAAGATCGTCGACTTCGAGTTCGGCTACGGCAATCCGTCGATGCTGCGCCGCTTCCGGCTGCCGGCCGCCACCGGCGAGCGCTACACGCTGCTCGAGGCACTCCCGCGGATGCGCGACAGCCGGGCCTTCGACACCTACGTGCGAGTGTGCGAGACCGGCGAGCCATGGGTCACGGAGATCACCTATGACACGCCGTTCGGCGAGGGTTACATGCTCGGGACCTTCGTCCACCGCGCCGCCAAGCTCGGGGACGGCCTGATCGTATTCCTCACCGACGTGACCGAGCAGCGGCGGGTTGAGGCCGAGCTGAGCAGCTACGCCGGCGTCGTCGCCCATGACCTGCGCGAGCCGGTCTCCGCCATCGAGCTGCTGCTGGCGATGCTCGAGCGGCGCGCGGACGAGCCGCCCTCGGCGGACGTCCTCCGCCTGCTCCGAGCGAGCGCCGAGCGAGCCCGAGAGCTCATCGACGGCGCGCTCACATACGCGCGCGCGGGTGAGCTGCGCGTCGAGCCGGTCGCGCTGGATCGCCTGCTGAACGAGGTGCTCGACGACCTCCGCCCCGGTCTCGAGGGCGCAGGCGCGGCCGTCGAGGTGGCGGAGCTGCCGGAGGTCGAGGGTGACCCGAGGCAGCTGCGCCGCGTGTTCCAGAACCTGATCGGGAACGCCGTGAAGTTCCGCGGCGACGCCCCGCCCCGGATCGAGGTCTCGGCGCTGCGAGACAGCGAGGAGTGGGTGGTCGAGGTGCGCGACAACGGCGTCGGCGTCGACCCCCGGCAGAGGACCGCGATCTTCGGCATGTTCGCGCGCGGTCCCGGCGCGTCGGACGGCTCGGGGATCGGTCTGGCCGTCTGCCGGCGGATCATCGAGGCACACGGAGGGCGCATCTGGGTCGAGTCCCGCGAGGGGGGCGGGAGCGCCTTCCGCTTCACGTTGCCGCACTGATCCGGATCGCCGCCTCCCCGCAGCCGGCGCCCGCTTGGCTGCGGGCGCCGGCCCTTCTGGGGAGGGAGGCCACACAGGCTTCCATCCCGCCGCTAGCCATCCAATACGGCTGGCAGGGGTCCTGGGGTGTGGTTACCCGCACCCGCAGACGCATGGAGACCACACCCGAATCGCCTCAGGCGCCTGACAGCCTCACGTGCATGACCCAATCGCTCGCAACACCGGAACGGTCGCGCTGGGTCGCCCTCGTGGTGCTCTGCGTCGGCATGCTGATGATCGTCCTCGACGCCACGATCGTGAACGTGGCGCTCCCTTCGATCCAGGAGGACCTGGGCTTCAGCCAGTCCAGCCTGGCCTGGGTCGTGAACGCCTACCTGATCACGTTCGGTGGCCTGCTCCTGCTTGCGGGCCGGCTCGGAGACCTGATCGGCCGCAGGCGGATCTTCATGATCGGCCTGGCTGTCTTCACGGCCGCCTCGATGCTCTGCGGAGTGGCGCAGAGCCAGGGCCTCCTCGTGGGGGCGCGCTTCCTCCAGGGCGCTGGCGGGGCGCTCACCTCCGCGGTGATCCTCGGCATGATCGTGACGATGTTCCCGGAGCCCCGGGAGCAGGCCAAGGCGATCGGCGTCTACAGCTTCGTCGCCTCCGCCGGCGGCTCGGTCGGGCTGCTCGCGGGCGGCGGCCTCACCCAGACGATCAACTGGCACTGGATCTTCTTCGTGAACCTGCCGATAGGGATCGCGACTGCCGTCCTGGCCTCGCGAGTGGTTCGGAACGACGAGGGGATCGGGCTCCGCCGCGGCGCCGACATCCCGGGCGCGGCCCTGATCACCGGCGCGCTGATGCTGCTCGTTTACACGATCGTCAAGCCCGCGGCTGACTACGGGTGGGGCGCGGGCCGCACGCTCGTGCTGGGAGCCGCCTCGCTAGCCCTATTCGCCGCCTTCATCGCCCGCGAGGCGACCGCGCGGACGCCGCTGATACCGCTGCGGATCTTCCGCTCGCGCAGCGTGACCGGGGCGAACGTGGTCCAGGCCCTCTTCGTCGCCGGGATGTTCGCCATGTTCTTCCTCGGCTCGCTGTACCTCGAGCGGGTGCTCGGCTACGGCGCGCTCGAGATCGGCCTGGCCTTCCTGCCCGTGACCGTGGCCATCGGGACGCTGTCGCTCGGCTATGCCGAGAAGCTGATCATGCGCTTCGGCCCGCGCACCACGCTGCTGCCGGGCCTCGTGTTCATCGCCGCGGGCCTTGCGTACTTCAGCAGGGTCCCCGTGGACGGCTCATACGTGACCGACATCCTGCCGTCGATGCTGCTGCTAGGCGTCGGCGCCGGGCTCTCGTTCCCCGCGCTGATGACGTTCGCGATGTCGGGCGCCACGCCCAGCGACGCGGGCCTCGCCTCCGGCCTCGTCAACACGACGCTCCAGGTCGGGGGCGCGCTCGGCCTCGCCGTGCTGGCCACGCTGTCGACCACGCACACGGAGAACCTGATCGCGGACGGTCGCTCGACGGCCGGCGCCCTGACGGACGGCTACCAGCTCGCCTTCACGGTCGGGGTGGGGCTGGTGCTGGCCGCGATCGTCGTCGCCGTGACGGTGTTGCGCCCGGAGCGCCGGCAGGCCGAGGCCGCCTACGCGGAGTCTCCGGCGTAGTGCCCTAGCTGAGCGGGATCTCGCCGGTGAGCGTCGTGCCCGCGCCGTGGGGGCTGACGACCAGCAGCCGCCCCCCGAGCGCGTCGACGCGATCGGCGAGCCCGCGCAGCCCGAACCCGCTGCCGAGCTCGGCGCCGCCCACCCGTCGTCGCGCACCTCGATGCGCACCTGGTCGCCGGTGCTTCTGACGCGGACCGTCGCGCTCGTGGCGCCCGCGTGCTTCGCCACGTTCGTTAAGGCCTCGGCCACGAGGTAATAGGCGGCCGCCTCCGCCGCCTCCGCCGCCTCCGGGAGCCGGTCCTTGGGCAGCGCGGTGATTTGAACGGGCATCGGCGCCCTTCGCCCCGAGCGACTCGAGGGCGGCACCTAGCCCGTAGTCGCTCAGGATCGCCGGATGGATGCCGCGGGCCAGCTCGCGGAGCTCGTCGAGGGCGAGCGCCAATTCCTCGCGCAACCGGGCAAGCAGGCGCCGGGCGTGCTCGGGGTGCCAGTCGAGCTTGGCCTCGGCCTGGCTCAGGATGAGCGCGAGCCCCACCAGGCGCGCCTGCGCTCCGTCGTGCAGGTTGCGCTCCAGGCGCCGGCGCTCCGCGTCGCCCGCCTCGACCAGGCGCGCGCGGGAGGCGGTGAGCTGCTCGCGCGCGTCGGGGCTGGCGAGCGCGTCCGCGACGAGCTCGGCGAAGCCCGCAACGCGCTCCTCGGTGCTCGCCGGGAGGCTGCGGGGCGAGTCGCTCGAAGCCACCACGGCGCCCCAGAGCCGGCCCGGCACCTTGATGGGCGCCGCAACGGCGGAGGCGATCCCGGCCGCCCGGATCCGCTCGGCGAGCTCTCCGCCGACCTCCGACTAGTCGTCCACGCGGGCGGCCCTGCCCGTCCGGCTCACCTTCGCCACCGCCGCATCGCCCTCCGGGGGGACGCCCGGCCCGACGGGAAGACCGGCGCGCCGTGCGCGCTCCAGCCGGCCACGACGTTCTGCGTGCCGTCCTCCTCGAAGCGCGTCAGGTTCGTGCTGTTGACGCCCAGCACGGCTCCGACCTCCGCGCACAAGCGCGCGAACACCTCCGACGGGTCGGCGTTCGATGCCACAAGCGTGGCGACCCTGCGGAGGGCCGCCTGCTCCTCCGCGATGGCCCGCAGCCTGTCGAGATCCTCGGCCCTGCCGGCCGTGAGTATCAGAGCAGGGCCTCGATCGCCTGCCTCGAGAGCTCGTGCTTGGGGACGAAGCCGCGGGCTGCGCTGCCCACCAGCTGCGGCTCGACCTCGCTGCGGTCGCGGCTGGAGGTGAGGACGACCGCGGGTGCGTGCTCGAGCTGCGCCAGCCGCGCGGCCACCTCGAAGCCGTCGATGTCCGGTAGGTGCACGTCCACCAGCGCGAGCTCCGGGCGCAGCTCCAGCGCGCAGCTCACCGCCGAGGCGCCGTCGAAGGCCTCCCCCACCACGCTGTAGCCCTCGCCCTCGAGCAACCGCCGGGCGCAGCCGCGGAAGCCGGGGTGGTCGTCGACCACGAGCACGGTGGTGTCCATAGCGAGATTCTGGCGCCACCACCGCACTTTCGGCGTACGGCTAGCCGTACCTCAGCCCACGAGTAGCCCCCACTGAAAAGCCCCCTCGCGCGCGCCAAGTTTCCCGGCATGGATTCACGACTGACTCTGGAGGCCCTCGAGGCTATGGTCGCCGAGCAGCGCCGCCAGGCGGAGGCGCGGCGCCGGACGCCGGCCGAGGAGGCTTCCTCGGCGCGCGGCGCCGGCCGCCCGCGGAACCGTCGGGTGCCTACACCGCGGGGCTTTCCCGGGCGCACCGGCGGGATCGGGGCGGCGGCATGAGCTTCTGGGGCCGCCGCATCCGCCGCCACTGGCGTCGTCGCCGCGAGCGCCGGGACGCGAGGGTGGCCCTGCTGGTCGGCGCCTTCGCCCCAGCTCGCTGAGCGGCGCTACCACGGCG
>JBKPFJ010000125.1:0-17153 GCA_046728795.1 Actinomycetota bacterium
GTAGCGATCGGGGCAAATCGACCCCGAACGTCCCGGAAGGTCCCCCATGGCGAGTTCTCCGGGACGCGCGGCGGTCAGGGATTCGTCTGGGCCGGACGGCGGCCGCGGCCCCCGCGCCGGCCGCGCCGCCGGCGGCGGCGCTGGCCGGAGCCCTCCCCCGCGGCCCGCCCATCGTTCGAGGGCAGCGGCTCGACAAGCGATGCCTGGGCGGCGCTGCGACCCACCTTCTCGATCCGCACCAGGATCCGCTTTCCCACGAGCGGCCCGGCGCCGCTCACGGAGATCACGTACCCGTCGAGCTTCGCCACCGCGTCGTCCTCGTTGTACATGTGCGGCTCCTCGATGAGGACGTGCACCTCCTCGCCCTCGCGGAACGGAAGCGCGCGCTCCTCGACCTCGCGCTGCGTGCCCTCGAGCGTCACGGCGAAGTGGTCGATCGGGAGCGCCTCGCTCCCCTCGAAGTGGAAGTGCTTGCCGGTGAGCGCCTCGATCTCGGGCAGCGGGCCGGGGCGACCCTCGCCGCCGACCAGGATCGCCGCCACCTTCGGATTCAGCTGCACCAGGAACGCCTCGGGCTTCGGGCGCTCCGCGGCCAGCTCGCGCAGCCACCGCTCCGCCTCGATCGCCACGGTCTCCTCGGACAGCACGACGCCTTCGCCCTCGCAGGTGGGGCAGGTCTTGGTGAGGATCTCGCGGACGCCGTCCGTGACGTTCTGGCGCGTCATCTCCACGAGGCCCAGCGGTGAGATCTCGACCACGTACGTCTTCGTGCGGTCCTCGTCGAGCGACTTGCGCAGCGTCTTCAGCACGGTGTCGCGGTTGCGCGCCCGGGACATGTCGATGAAGTCGATGACGATGATCCCGCCGATGTCGCGCAGCCGCAGCTGGCGGACCACCTCCTCGGCGGCCTCGAGGTTCGTCTTCGTGATCGTGTCCTCGAGGCGGGCTCCCTTGCCGCGCCCCGTGAACGACCCCGAGTTCACGTCGATCACGGTCATGGCCTCGGCGTAGTCGATCATCAGGTAGCCGCCGCTCGGCAGGTCGACGCGCCGCTTGAGCGTCGACTGGATGGCCTCCTCCACCCCGAACTTCTCGAACAGTGGCTCGTCCCCCTGGTAGCGCTCGAGCCGCTCGAGCAACTCGGGCGCGGTGCGGTTGAAGAACGACTCGAGGCGGTGGTGCTGCTTCTCGTCGTCGACGATGGCCCGCTCGAACTCGCGCGAGAAGATGTCCCTGACCACGCGCACGGAGAGGTCGGCCTCCTGGAAGACCATGTCCGGCGCGGTGGTTTCGGCCGCGCGCTTCTGCAGGACCTCGTAGAGCTTGTGGAGGTATTTGATCTCGCGCTCGAAGTCCTCGCGCCTCGCTCCGAGCGCTGCGGTGCGCACGATCGCGCCGCCCTCGCCGAGGTCGATCTTCCCGACGGCCTTGCGGAGCCGGTCGCGCTCCTTGTCCTCGAGGCGGCGCGAGACGCCGATCCCCTCGCCCTGCGGCACGTAAACGAGGTAGCGCCCGGCGATTGAGAGCTGCATGGACAGGCGGGGACCCTTCGTCTTAAGGGGGTCCTTCACCGCCTGGACGAGGATCTCCTGGCCCGGCTTGAGGAGCTCGGAGATCTGCTTGCCCTTCTGGCGCCCGCCGCGCCCGCGGCGGGCCACCTGCACGCCCGGGATGACGATGTCGTCCGCGTGCAGGAAGCCGTTCTTCTCGAGACCTATGTCCACGAAGGCGGCCTCGAGCCCGGGCAGGACGTTGTCGACCTTGCCCTTGTAGATGTTGCCGACTATGGAGCGCGATCCGCGGCGCTCGATGTAGAGCTCGCCGACGCGCCAGTCAGCCTTCTTCTGTCGCTCCTCCTTCTCGAGGATCGCGACTCTGGTTTCGCCACGGTCGGCCGTGACGAGCACTTGCTTTCTCAAAGAAAATCCCTCTCATAGAGCTAAATCTCGGCCCTTGGCCGCCGCGACCTCGCGCGCCTGCGCGTGGATCGACTGGAGCAGGCCAACGGCCAAAAAAGTTGTGATCACCGACGAGCCGCCGTAGGAGACGAGCGGCAACGGGATGCCGGTGATAGGCATGATCCCTAGCGTCATACCTACGTTAACGAAGACCTGGAACATCAACATCGCGGTGATTCCCCCGGCCACGAGCGCGCCGTAGAGGTTCTTCGACATCGTCAGGATCCGCAATGCCCTCCAGATCAGCAGGGCGAACAGCGACAGGATGATCGCCGCCCCCGCGAAGCCGAACTCCTCGCCCGCCACCGAGAAAACGAAGTCCGTGTGGTGCTCCGGGAGGAAGTTCAGCTTGGTCTGGGTCGCGTTGTCGCCGCGGCCGGTCTTGCCCCCCGAGCCGATGGCGGTCAGCGACTGGTTGATCTGATAGCCCTGATGCTTCGGATTGTCCGTCGGGTGGAGGAAGGCCGTCAGACGATCGACCTGGTAGGGCTTCAGCACCTGCGTGCCCATCGCCGGCGCGGCCACTAGCACGAGCACTACCGCCGCCACGGCCAGCGTTCCGAGCGCGGCGAAGTGGGTCCATTTCGTGCCGGCCACGAACAGGACCGTCAGGGCGATCGCTATGTAGACCATCCCCGAGCCCAGGTCCGGCTGCCCGACAACGAGGATCGCGGGCACGATCGCGAGCAGCATGATCCGACTCGTCGTCTCGCGGTCCCCCAGCCGCCGCATCCGGTCGACCATGAACGCCGACAGGGCCAGGATGAGCAGCACCTTCCCCACCTCCGACGACTGGAGGTTGAAGAAGCCGAGCTCGATCGAGCGCTTCGAGCCCCGCGCCGAGAACCCGATCGCGTACACCAGCAGGATCAGCCCGATCATCAGGCCATAGACGCCGGCCTTCCACTCGCGGATGCGCGAGTAGTCGAAGCGCGACAGCAACAGCATCAGCACGATCCCCACGCCCGCGTAGGCGAGCTGCCGGTAGAGGTAGTAGTTCGGCGAGCCCGGGATGTCGTCCTGGGTCGCCGTGTAGACCACGTAGATCCCGCACCCGATCAGGCCCAGCGTCGCGAGCAGGAGCAGCGGGTCGATCCGGAGCAGGGGGCGCCGGGGCTCGGAGAACCCCCTGACGGTCGCTGCGAACGGGGAAGCCTGCATCAGGAGCCGGTCACCTTAATCAGTCCGAGGGACCGCCCGAGTGGGCCTTGTCGCCCTTCACGCCGAACAGCGCCGCCAGGATCTGGCGGGCCATCGGCGCGGCGGTCTCGGCGCCAAAGCCGCCCGCCTCGTCGGTGACCGCCACCACGTACTTGATGTCGGGGTACGGCGCGAGCGCCACGTACCAGGACTGGTCGGCGCGGCCGAGGCCCTTCTCCGCGGTGCCCGTCTTGCCGGCCACGGGGATGGGGAAGCCCTGGAAGACCGGCGTCGAGGTGCCACCCGGCTGGCTCGCCGCTCCCCGCAGCCCGACCAGGATGGCCTGGCGGAACGCCGGGTTGATCTTCACCCGGCGGGCCGGAGGCGCGTCGAGGTCCTGGATGGCGCGGCCGGCCGAGTCCTCGATCCGCAGCCCCAGCCGGGGTGTCACGACCTTGCTGCCGTTGGCGATCGTGGCGTAGGCCACCGCCATCTGCAGGGGGTCCGCGCGCAGGTCGCCCTGGCCCACGGCCAGGTTGATGTTGTCGCCCGCCGACCAGGGCCGGTCGGTCAGCTTCTTCTTGAACAGTCGGTTGCGCCACCTGGGCGTGGGCACCATGCCGGCCTGCTCGGCCGGCAGGTCGATGCCCGTCAGCCTGCCGAGCCCGAGGCGATGGGCCCAGCGCTGGATGGCGAGCCCGTCGCCCGCGCTGTTGGCCATCAGGCCGAGGCGGTAGAAGAAGACGTCACTCGACACGGTCAGCGCCGTGCGCAGGGCGAGCGTGCCATGCGCTGCTCCGCCCGCGTTCTTGAAGGTGACCCCGCCGACCTGCAGCGAGCCGCCGTCGAACAACGGCGTGTCAGGCGTGATGACCCCGCTCTCGAGCGCCGCCGTGGCCGTGATCAGCTTGAAGGTCGAGCCCGTGGGGTAGCCGCCCTGGGTCGCCCGGTCCGTGAGCGGGGCCCCGAGGTCCGGGTTCGAGAGCCGCTTGTAGTCCCGCTGCCGGATCACCTTCGAGAAGACGTTCGGGTCGAACGAGGGCTGCGAGCCGAGCGCCAGGACCTCGCCGTTCTGCACGTTCATGACGACGAAGGCGCCGCGCCCGGTGCCCCCGGCGAGCGCCGCCTGGCCCGCCTTCTGCAGCCCGAGGTCCACCGACAGCCGGAGCTGCCGGCCCTGCTTCGGGCGCTCGATCTTCAGCTCGCGCTTGAAGTGTCCGAGCGCGTCCACCTGCACGAGCGAGGCGCCGTTGCGGCCGCGCAGGAAGCGGTCGTACTGCTGCTCGACCCCGGACTGGCCGACGCGGTCGCCGAGCGCCACGTCACGGTAGCGGGGGTCGTCGAGCTGCCTCTGGGTGACCTCGCCGACGGTGCCGAACAGGTGCGCCCCGATCGCGTGATACGGGTAGCGGCGCAGGAACACGCGCTCGACCGTCACGCCGGGCAGCTCATCGCCGTGCTCGAGGATCCAGAAGACGACCGGCTCGGGGGTGTCCTGCTTGACGGTCGCCGCGGCGAAGGGCTCGACCTTGAGCTGCCTCCTGACGGAGCGGTCGATGCGCCGCGGGCGCAACCGGAGCACGCGCCCCAGCCGCTTGTACAGCCGCAGCCGCTCGGTCGGATCGCGTGGCAGCTTGTCCGGGCTCACCTTCACCGCCAGGCCCACACGGTTCACCACCAGGGGGGTGCCGTCGCGGTCGACGATCTCGCCGCGTGGGGCCTGCACCTTGATCTCGCGCCGCTGGTTGTCCCTTGCCTCGGCGAGGTACTTGTCGCCCGACAGGACCTGCAGGTACCAGAGCCGGAAGAAGATCACCCCGAAGGCCACCAGCGCGATCGCGCCGATGATGGCCACGCGCAAGGCCAGCTTCGGGGTGAGCGCCGGCCGCCGTTCGTTGTCGAGGTACATCGGGTGTTACACCTCCAGGCCCCGCAGGCCGAGCGGACCGGCCTCGCGCGGCGCCCGGCGGCGGCGACGGCGTTCGAGCGGGTCCACCGCGAGCGAGGGCCTCACCACCCGCAGGCAGAACGCGAACACTGGCAGCGCGAGCAGCGCGTTGAGCGCGGTCGTGACCAGCATGTCGCGGATCACGAGCGGGCTCACGGTCGCGCCGATGTCGAGCATGAACGACACCGCGGCAAAGGTCGTCACATAGCCGAACGTGGCCGCCGCGGCCACGGGGATCGGAAGCAGCCCGTGGGCGGGGTCGCGGATCTCCCGGAAGCGGCCGACGGCGTAGCCGACGGCGGTCAGCACGAGCGAGGAGACCCCCATCGTGCCGCCCGCCGCGAGGTCGAGCAGCGCGCCGGCGGCGAAACCCACGGCGCACCCGGAGATGCTGCCCGCGTAATAGGCCGTGGCGGCCACTACGAGCACCACCAGGTCGGGATGCCCGCCGAGCACCCGCAGCTCGACGAAGCCCGAGAGCTGCAGGACCACCGCGGCGAGGAGCAGCACGCCGCAGCGGAACATCGCGCCCACGGTCAGCCTCACGGGACGGCCACCTCGGCGCTGCGCGTGTCGGGCCTTCGGGTGAGCACCTGCACGACGTCGATCTGGCGCAGGTCGGCGAACGGCTCGATGTGCACGCGCTGGTAGAGGTCAACCTCGTCGAGGTCGACCTTCGTCACGCGACCGATCGGTATCCCGCGCGGGAAGAGCGACTCCACCCGCGACGAGGTGAAGCCGCTCGTGACGACCGTGGTGTTCTCGGTCACGCGGCGGCCCTTCTGGATGTAGTCGAGCAGCAGGTCGGTCGGGTCGCCCACCTCTGGGCGCACCACGCCCGCCGCCCCGTTGGGCATCACCTGGGCGGAGACCGCGCTCGACGCGTCCGTGATCAGGGTGACCTCGGCGCTGCCGCCGGTCACCCTCGTGACCTTGCCGGCGAGCCCGCCGGAGGCGATCACCGGCTGGTCCAGGTGCACGCCGTCGCCCGAGCCCTTGTCGATCCTGATCGTCGAGTACCAGACGGTCGGAGAGCGCGCGATCACGCGGGCGGCCACCGGTTGGGTGCCCTGCGGGTAGCCGGCCTGCCTCCGCAGGCCGATCAGCCCGCGCAGCTGGCTGGCGTCCCGCTTGGCGGTCTGCGCCTCCGCGAGCTTGCTGCGCAGTTGCTCGACCTCGCCCCTCAGCTTCTCGTTCTCGCTCTTGGCGTCGACGGTGTCGCCGACCCAGCCGAAGAAGTCGCGCATTGGCTTGAGCGCGCGGCTGGCACCGGTCTCGATGGGGGCGAGCGCCTCCTGCGCCCCGCGCTGGAAGGCGTGCAGCAGCCCGCCTCCCGACTCGCCGAAGTACGCCGTGAGCAGCGCGATCGAGAGCCCGACGAACACCGCCAGCGCCACCCGCCTACGGCGGATCACCTTCTTGTCGAACACGCTCCGGGTCCTCCGGGCGCCGACGCTACCGGCGTCGGCTGTTTCGGGAATTCTTGTTGCTGCGGTGGATGGCCTCGAACTCCTCGAGGCTCCGGCCCGAGCCCACGGCCACGCACGTGAGCGGGGACTCCGCCAGATGCGCCGGCATCTGGGTCTCGTCGCGCAGGCGCTCGTCGAGGCCCTGGAGCAGCGCTCCGCCGCCGGCCAGCATGATCCCACGGTCCATGATGTCCGAGGCGAGCTCTGGCGGCGTGCGATCGAGGGTCTCCTTGACGGCGTCGACGATCGCCTGGAGGGGCTCCTCGAGCGCGAGCCGCACCTCCTCGCTCGTCAGGACGATCGTCTTTGGCAGGCCGGAGACGAGGTCGCGGCCGCGGATCTCGGCCTGGACCTCCTCGTCGAGCGGGAACGCCGAGCCGATCTCGAGCTTGACCTCCTCGGCGGTCTGCTGGCCGATCATCAGCTTGTACTCGCGCTTGACGTAGTTGATGATCGCCTCGTCGAGCTCGTCGCCGCCGATCCGGATCGACTGCGAGACGACGATGCCGCCGAGCGAGATCACGGCCACCTCGCTGGTGCCGCCGCCGACGTCCACGACCATGTTGCCTGTGGGCTCGCCCACCGGGAGCCCGGCCCCGATCGCGGCGGCCATCGGCTCCTCGATCAGGTACGCCTGGCGCGCGCCCGCCGACAGGCAGGCCTCCTCCACGGCGCGCTTCTCCACGCCCGTCACGCCGCTCGGGACGCAGACGACGACGCGCGGGTGCGCCCAGCGGTTCTGGTGCACCTTCTGGATGAAGTGGCGCAGCATCTGCTCCGTCACGTCGAAGTCCGCGATGACCCCGTCCTTCAGGGGCCGGATCGCCTGGATCGTCCCGGGGGTGCGCCCCAGCATGCGCTTGGCCTCGATGCCCACCGCGTGCACCTCGGCCGAGCGGGAGTCGATCGCGACGACCGAGGGCTCCGAGAGCACGATCCCGCGCCCGCGCACGTAAACCAGCGTGTTGGCGGTGCCGAGGTCGACCGCCATGTCGCGGCCACCCATGCCGGTCAGATAGGAGAAGAAACCCATGCGGACGTGAACGAGCCGGGAACCGAACGAGGAGGCGCGCCCGACTCGCGCGCGAAGTGTATCCGACTACCCCCCATCACTAGCAGGGCTTTCGGACGTGCCGATACGCACGAACAGGTCGGGCGCCAGGCCCACCAGCGCGGCCACCGGTAGCCCCACCACGTTCCAGTAGTCGCCCTCGATCTCGGCGACCAGTGCGGCGCCCCGGCCCTGGATCGCGTAGCCGCCCGCGCGCTCGCGCCACTCCCCGCTCGCCAGGTACCAATCGATGTCCGGCCGCTCGAGGAATCGGAAGCGAACCCGTGTCACGGCGACCTCCCGGCGCTCCGCGGAGCCGGCCCTGAGGCAGATCCCGCTCATCACCTCGTGAGTACGCCCCGAGAGGCGGCGCAAGAAGGTCTCGGCCTCGCCCTCGTCACGAGGCTTGCCGAAGGTCCTGCCGTCGAGTACCACAGCGGTGTCCACGCCGAGCACGCGCGGGCCCTCGACCGCGCGAGCCTTGCGGCGCGCGTTCTCCGCTACGAGAGTCCGCGGATCGCCGCCGCCGAGCTCCTCGACCTCGGGAGCCTCCACGCGAAAGGTCACCCCGAGCTGCTCGAGGATCGCCCGCCGCTGGGGCGAGCGCGAGGCCAGTACGAGAGGCTCAGTCAAGCTCCGGGAAGAACAGCCCGACCTCGCGCACGGCCGACTCGGGGGAGTCGGAGCCATGGACGAGGTTGGTCTGGACCTCGAGTCCGAACTCGCCGCGAATCGATCCTGCAGACGCCTCGAGGGGGTTGGTGGACCCGATCACCTGGCGCGCAGCCGTCACCGCCTCGTAGCCCTCGAGCACGAATGCCACCAGCGGGCCGCCGGTGATGAACTCGACGAGATCCCCGAAGAACGGTTTCTCGCGGTGCTCCGCGTAGTGGCGCTCGGCGAGCTCGCGGTCCACGGTCATGTGCTTCATCGCCACGATGGCAAGCCCCTTCCGCTCGAAGCGGGCGATGACCTCCCCGGTGAGCCCGCGCTCGAAGGCGTCCGGCTTCACCAGGATCAGTGTCCTGTCCACATGTCTCCTTTCGTCGAGCTTCGGCCACCCGCGTGACCCGCGGAGCGGGCGGGGACGCTACTGCTCTCGCGGGCGTGCGGCGGGCGACTCGACGGTCTCCGGCGGTGCGGGGCGGGGGCTCGGGCGCGCGGCCGCGCCCGAGGACCGCGCGACGGCCCGGCGCGGGCGGGGGCGGGAAGCGGCCACCTGGCCCACCTCGGCCTCGCAATAGGGGCAGATCTTCCAGCGCGGGTCGAGCGGCTTCCCGCACACCCCGCACGGCTCCTTCAGGCGCCGCAGGCAGCTGGGGCAGCGCAGGAACGACTTCTCGATGTCGAAGCCGCAGTATGGACACGAGATGTCCTCGACCTGCGCGAGCCGCGCCTCGGCGGCGGCGATCTCCAGCTCACGCTCACGCACGTCCTCGAGGTACTCGGGCGGGCGCACGATCATGTACACGATCGTGCCGACGAACGGGAAGAGTGAGGCGGCCGCGGCGCAGCCCACAAGCATCGGGTCCGCGATCCGCCGGCGCGCGTCAGCGTAGGTCCAGTAGACCAGCGCGATCCACAGCACGACGAGGAACAGGAGCACCAGGTTGACCGCGAGGTTCAGCCCGTCGTTCTCGATGCCGAAGACCGCGAGGACGCCCATGGGAGCAAGCGAGTGTACCTGGGAGGGGTTACAGGAATAGCCGGCCGAGCGCGTATCCGATGCCGAAGAAGACGAGGATCACCGTGGCCACAACGAGGGCCACGAGCCCGATCATCGTCCCGAA
The DNA here is from genome assembly GCA_046728795.1 of Actinomycetota bacterium. GTDB lineage: Bacteria > Actinomycetota > Thermoleophilia > Solirubrobacterales > Thermoleophilaceae > JBKPFJ01. The sequence continues at coordinate 9,357 of JBKPFJ010000125.1, forward strand.
TCTAGGTCCTTCCTTTCCGTCCACGCGCCCGGAATCCTGCCAGGGCGGCAGCGGCTGAGCGCCGCCGCGGAAGGGTTTCGGGGCTAGGCGACCGCACTCTGAACGGAGATGCCGTCCGACGGGGGTCCCTACAGTCGCGCGGGAGCCGACCCTAGGAGGAAGCCAGATGGCGATCGAGTTCTATTCGGTCAAGCACCGGCGCAAGGTCCAGGTGGACGAGAGCGAGGTGGAGAAGAAGACGTACGAGCGCGAGACGAGCAAGGGCACGCAGACCCGATACGGGCTGCAGGCCGAGACCACGGTCGACGGCGACAGCGTGAAGCTCACGAAGTTCGTCTCGAAGGAGGACTGGGACCGCCTGTAGCCGGCGCTACAGCGTCGAGGCGCGCGCGTCCGCGCGGTCCCGCACCAGGTCCGCGATCAGGTAGATCGAGCCCGTCGCGAGCACCGCTCCGTCCGGGCCGGCCAGCGAACGGGCGCGTTCCAGCGCCTCGTGGGGATCCACCACGATCTCCGTTTCGTGGCGACCGAGCTGGTGTGCGAGCGACTCGAGGGTGGCCGGCGAGAGGGCCCGCGGGTTGGCGCAGCGGGTGAACACAGCCCGGTCGAGCACGGGTAGGAGCTCGCCGAGCATCCCCGCCGCGTCCTTGTCCTCGAGCACCGAGACCACGCCGACGCGCGGGCGGCGCTCACCCAGCAGCTCGCGCAGCGCCTCGGCGAGCGCCGCCGCGCCGGAGGGGTTGTGGGCGCCGTCGAAGACGGTCAGCGGCCGGCCCTCCACGACGTCGAGGCGGCCGGGTATGCGCGTCTCGGCCGCGGCCCGCTCCAGCGCCCGCGCCTCGAGCGACCTCCCGAGGAACGCCTCGGCGGCGGCCGCGGCGAGCGCGAAGTTGCGCTGCTGGAAGAGGCCCTCGACATGCGCCTCGACGAGCCGCGCGTGGCGCTCGCTCGCCACCCGCTCGGCCACCGCACGGGCCTCCGGCTCGAGCTCGCCGGTCACGAGCACCGCGTGGTCGCGTACCACGGCGAGCTTCTCCTCGGCGATGTCGCGGATGGTCGGCCCGAGCCAGCGGGTGTGCTCGAGGCCGACGTTCGTCACCACCTGAACCTTCGACGGGATCACGTTCGTCGCGTCGTAGCGCCCGCCCAGGCCGGCCTCGATCACGGCCACCTCGACGCCGCGGCGAGCGAGCTCGTGATAGGCCGCCGCCGTTAGCGCCTCGAACTGTGTGACGCCGTCGTCGGGGTCCAAGGTGCGGTCCACGAGCGCCGCAGCGTGGGCGGCGCGCGCCACGGACGCCGCGAAATCGGCCTCGGAGACGGCCTCCTCCCCCACCTCGATCCGCTCGCGGAAGGAGGCCAGGTGCGGCGAGGTGTACGACCCCACCCGCAGCCCGTGGCGGGCGAGGATTGCCGCGGCCAGGCGGACCGTCGAGGACTTGCCGTTCGTGCCCACGACGTGGATCGAGGCGAAGCGCCGCTGCGGCATACCGAGCACCGTCATCAGCTTGTGCACCCGGTCGAGCCCGAAGCGCATGCCGAACAGCTCGAGGCCGAGCAGGTAGTCCTCGGCTTGCCTGAAGGTCATCCGCCGAGCCGCCGGAGCGCCTCGCGGTATTCCTCGAGCTTGTGCCGTTCCTCCTCGACCACCTCAGCCGGCGCGCGCTCCACGAACCGCTCGTTGGCGAGCTTGCGCTCCGCCCGCTCGACCTCTTCTTGCAGGCTCTGCCGCCGCGCGGCGATCCGCCGCTCCGCCTCGGCGGGGTCGAACGCCTCGGAGGGCAGCACCTGAACCGCGCCCCCGGGCACGGGGACGCTGGCCAGCACCTCGCCCGCGCCATCGGCCACGAAGTCGAAGCGGGCCAGGCGGGCCACCTGCTCGGCGATGCCGTCGTAGCCGTCCGCCACGAGCCGCGCGGGGATCGCCACGGAGGGCTTCGCGCCGACCTCGTCGCGGTACCGGCGCAGCTCGGTGGTGGCCGCGATCAGACGCTCGAGCACGGCGTCGGCCGCGTCGTCGACTGGGCCCGGCTCGGGCCACGCCGATACCGCGAGCAGGTCGCGGGAGCCCGGGAGGAAGGACCAGATCTCCTCGGTCACGAAGGGCATGATCGGGTGGAGCAGGCGCAGCATCCGGTCGAGCGCCCACAGCAGCACGCTCGAGACCGCGGCGTTGTCCTCGCTGTAGAGCCGCGGTTTGGCGAGCTCGAGGTACCAGTCGCACAGCTCGGACCAGAAGGCGTCGTAGAGCTCGAGAGCGGCGGGCGAGAGCTCGAAGCGGTCGAAGAGCTCGGTTGCCCGAGCGGTGACCCGCTCGAGCCGGGACACGATCCAGCGGTCCTCGACGGTCTCGGCGGCGCCCGCGTCGGGTCCGGCCCCCTCGGCGGCGCCGAGCAGGATCAGCCGCGAGGCGTTCCAGAGCTTGTTGGCCAGGTCGCGCCCCTGCTGCACGCGCTGCTGAGAGAAGCGCACGTGCTGGGTCGAGGACATCGCGAGCAGCCCGAACCGCAGGGCGTCGGCGCCGAAGGCCTCGATCTCCTCGAGCGGGTCGATGCCCGTGCCGAGCGACTTCGACATCCGCTTGCCCTCCGGGGATTGGATGAGCGAGTTGATCGGCACGTCCGAAAAGGGGACCTCGCCCGTGAACTCGAGCCCCATCATCACCATGCGGGCGACCCAGAGGAAGATGATGTCGGCACCCGTGACGAGCGCGTCGGTCGGGTAGAAGGCCCGCAGCTCGGGGGTCTCGTCGGGCCAGCCGAGCGTGGCGAACGGCCACAGCGCCGAGGAGAACCAGGTGTCGAGCACGTCGGGGTCGCGCTCCCAGCCCTCCCCGTCCGGCGGCTCCTCACGGACGTACAGCTCGTCCGCGCGGTACCAGGCAGGGATCTGGTGCCCCCACCAGAGCTGGCGCGAGATGCACCAGGGCCTGATGCCCTCGAGCCACCGCAGATAGACGTCGGTGTGCGGCCGCGCCGGGTGGAAGCGGACCCGGCCGTCGCGGACCACCTCCATCGCCGGCCTGGCGAGCTCGTTCATGTCGCAGAACCACTGGAGCGAGATGAGCGGCTCGATCCGCATGCCGCTGCGCTGCGAGTGCGGCACGTCGTGCACGTACGGCTGTGTGCCGGAGATGAGGCCCTGCTCCCGCAACGCCTCGACGACCGCGCCGCGCGCCTCCTCCACCGGCAAGCCCGCGAAGCGCTCACTCGCGGCCGCCGTCATGCGCCCGTCCTCGCCGATCACGATGACCTCCTCGAGCCCGTGCTTCCGCCCGATCTCGAAGTCGTTCGGGTCGTGGCCGGGGGTGATCTTGAGCGCGCCCGTGCCGAACTCCGGATCGACGTAGTCGTCGGCGATGATCGTCAGGCGACGACCTATGAGCGGCAGCACCGCCGCCTCACCCACCAGCCGCGAGTAACGCTCGTCCGCGGGGTTCACCGCGATCGCCGTATCGGCGAGCATCGTCTCGGGCCGCACGGTCGCGACGGTCACCGAGCCCGAGCCCGACTCCAGCGGGTAGTCGATCTGGTAGAGCGTGTCCTCGACCCGCCGCTGCACGACCTCCAGGTCCGAGATGGCCGAGCGGGTGCCGGGGTCCCAGTTGACCATGTAGTTGTCGCGGTAGATCAGGCCCTTCTCGAACAGGCGCACGAACACGTGGAGCACCGCGCGCGCGTAGTGCTCGTCCATCGTGAAGCGCTCATCGTCGTAGTCGAGCGAGGCGCCGAGGCGCTGGTACTGCTCAGTGATGGTGGATCCGTACTGCTCCCGCCACCGCCACACGCGCTCGACGAAGGCCTCTCGCCCGAGCTCCTCCTTCGTCTTGCCCTCGGCCGCGAGCGCCTCCTCGACCTTCACCTGGGTGGCGATGCCCGCGTGGTCGGTCCCGTATATCCACTTGGTGCGCTTGCCGCGCATGCGGGCGAGGCGGATGCAGGCGTCCTGGATCGATCCGTTGAGGGCGTGACCCATGTGCAGGGAGCCGGTCACATTCGGGGGCGGCACCGCGATCGAGTAGGTGTCGCCGTCCGGCTCAGCATGGAAGATGCCCGCCTCCCGCCAGCGCTCGAACACCCGCGACTCCGACTCCGCGGGCTCGTAACGGGTGCGCTCCTGGAGGGTCTTGAGGCGATCTTCGGCCACCGCGTCAAGTCTGCCAGTCCGGGCCGCGGAGCCGCTCGCGCGCTGCGGGCTCCTCCCGCATCCCGGGCCGGGAGGCATAACTTCTGTGCTATATAAGCGTTAGCTTATGAGCGCAGCAGAGGTACTTCGGAAGGCCCGCCTCGATACGGGGGTCACCCAGGCCGAGCTCGCAAGGAGACTCGGCACGACTCAGGCGGCGATCGCTCGGCTCGAGCGCGCGGGGGCGAACCCGACGGTCGAGACCCTTGCCCGCGTGATGCACGCGCTCGGTCGCCGTCTCGAGCTGTCCGCTCCCGTGGCGAAGCCGTCTATCGACGAGACCCTGGTCGCCGCGAATCTCGATCGCAGCCCCGCCGAGCGGCTGGCGGCGTTCTCGTCGTGGTACGGGAGCGTCAAGCGCATGGTCGAGAACACGCGGCGGGCCGGTGGCCAACTGGCCTGAGCTCGACGTCGCCGAGCTCCTGCGCCGGCTGACGGCCGGTGGAGTCGACTTCGTCGTCGTCGGTGCCGTGGCCATGGTCCTGCATGGATCCGCCCGGCTCACTCGGGATCTCGACATCTGCTTCTCCACGGACGACGGGAACCTCGACGCGCTCGGCGCCGTCCTCGTCGAGCTGAATGCCACGCTTCGCGGAGTTCGCGACCCCGTCCCGTTCGTCCCCGATCGGCCAACCCTGAGACGGGTTGGGCTCCTCACGCTGGAGACGGAGGCCGGGCCGCTCGACCTGATGACGCAACCCGCCGGGGCGCCCGCGTACGAGCGCCTGCGCCGCAGGGCGGACCGCTACGACCTCGGTGGATTCTCCGTCTTGGTCGCGTCGCTCGAGGACCTGCTGGTCATGAAGCGCGCCGCCAGCAGACCGCAGGACCTGATCGACGTCGAGGAGCTGGAAGCGATCAAGCGCCTTCGACGGCGCCTCGGTCGCTAGGTCCCCGGCCTGCTCTCGAGCACCCGGTCGGCGATGCCGTACTCGACGGCCTCGTGCGCCTTGAAGAAGCGGTCGCGCTCCATGTCATCGTGCACCTGTTGAAGCGGCTGGCCGGTGTGCTTCGCGTAGATCTCGTCGACGCGCTGCCGCAGGTTCAAAACCTCGCGAGCGTGGATCTCGATGTCGGTCGACTGACCCTCGAAGCCCGCCGTGGGCTGGTGGATGAGCACGCGGCTGTTCGGCAGCACCACGCGCTTTCCCTTCGCGCCACCCGCCAGAAGCATCGACCCCATCGACATCGCCACCCCCACGCAGGTAGTGCCCACGTCGGGCTTGATGAACTGCATCGTGTCGTAGATCGCGAGGCCGGCGTAGATGGAGCCGCCCGGCGAGTTGATGTACAGGTTGACGTCCTTGTCCGGGTCGTCCGACTCGAGGTGGAGGAGCTGCGCCACCACGAGGTTCGCCACCTGGTCGTCGATCGGCTGGCCGAGGAAGATCACCCGCTCGCGAAGGAGGCGGGAGTAGATGTCGAACGAGCGCTCGCCCCGCGAGTCCTGCTCGACGACGACGGGCACGAGTGGCATCAGCTCTCACCTCCCGCGAGCCATGCGAGCACGGCCCGCCTCACGAATCGCCATTCCCTTCCCACCTTGCGCCCGGGCAGGTCGCCCTTGCGCGCGAGCTCCCTAACGGCCTTCTCGTCCACCTGGAGCAACTCCGCGACCTGCTCGACCGTGAGGACCTCCTCCGGATCGGCAGGGGTGAACCAGTGGCGCCCCACGGTCAGGGAGTCGTCGGCGGTCTCGACGGTGATCCGCCGGAGCTCCTCGAGGCCCGAGGGCGACGGATCGACGTAGCGCGAGACGAGCCCTGACACGAGCTCTTGCTTCGGCATCCGCAGCTCGAACGCGGCCCGGTCCAGCTTCTCGGCCTCGGCCGCGGGGATCCGCACGAACAGCCCGGTCATGTCAGACATCGCGATATCACGATATCAAACCGGCTGGAACGACACCCCCGGTCGCCTACGAGCCGCCCCCGAGGCGCAACCACCAGCGGCCGATCGGACGGCCGTCGAGCGAGCTCGCCTCGACGGCCACGAACGAGAACCACAGCGCGTGGAGCCCCCAGCTCCGCTCGCTCGGCACCGCCAGCACCTGCCTGACCTCGCGGCCGTCGAGCTCGACCGGCTCCGCGAGGGCCACCACGGCGCCCCGCGGCGTGATCTCGGCGACCGTCCCCCGGACGACCACGGCGTCCTCCTCCCCGGGCCGGCTGTGCGTCCAGACGCGCACCGGGCGTCCCTCCGGCGAGAACCCGACCGCCCGACCTACGCGGCCGATCAGGCGCCCCAGCACCAGAGCCCCTGGCTAGGCGGACTCGCGGGCAGCGTCCGAGGGCTCCTCGGGCGCGGCCTCGGTGACCAGGGTGGGGCCCTGCCCCTTCTCGATCGTCTCCTTGGTCACCACGCACTTCTTCACGTCCCGCCGCGAGGGGAGCTCGAACTGCACCTCGAGCAGCGTGTCCTCGAGGATCGAGCGGAGCCCGCGGGCACCGGTCTCGCGCTCGAGCGCCCGGTCCGCGATCGCTCCGAGCGAGTCGTCGGCGAAGACGAGCTCGATTCCGTCGAACGAGAAGAAGCGCTGGAACTGCTTCACGAGCGCGTTGCGCGGCTCGGTGAGGATGGTCACGAGGTCGTCGCGCGAGAGCTGGTGGATCACCGACAGCACGGGGAGCCGGCCGATGAACTCGGGGATCAGGCCGTACTCGACGAGGTCCTCGGGGAGCACGTCCTCGAACAGCTCGCCCGTGTCCTTGTTGTGCTTGGAGCGAACGGACGCCCCGAAGCCGACGCCCTTGTGTCCGATCCGCCGCTCGATCACCTTGTCGAGGTCGGCGAAGGCTCCGCCGCAGATGAACAGGACGTTCGTGGTGTCGATCGTGAGGAACTCCTGGTGCGGGTGCTTGCGCCCGCCCTGCGGCGGCACCGAGGCCACCGTGCCCTCGAGGATCTTCAGCAGCGCCTGCTGGACGCCCTCGCCGGAGACGTCGCGCGTGATCGACGGGTTGTCCGCCTTGCGGGCGATCTTGTCGACCTCGTCGATGTAGATGATCCCGGTCTCGGCCTTCTTCACGTCGAAGTCGGCCGCCTGGATCAGCTTGAGGAGGATGTTCTCCACGTCCTCGCCCACGTAGCCGGCCTCCGTGAGCGCGGTGGCGTCGGCGATCGCGAAGGGGACGTTGAGGATCTTGGCCAGGGTCTGGGCGAGGAGCGTCTTGCCGCAGCCCGTGGGGCCCAGGAGCAGGATGTTCGACTTCTGCAGCTCGAGGTCCTGCTCGCCCTCGGACTGCATCATCTGCACCCGCTTGTAATGGTTGTAGACGGCCACCGAGAGCGTGCGCTTGGCGGGCTCCTGCCCCACCACGTACTCCTGGAGAACCGAGTAGATCTCCTTCGGCTTCGGCAGGTTCTCGAGGTCGAAGGTGGAGCCGCCGGTCAGCTCCTCGTCGATGATCTCGTTGCAGAGATCGATGCACTCGTCGCAGATGTAGACGCCCGGCCCGGCGATGAGCTTCTTCACCTGCCGCTGCGACTTTCCGCAGAAGGAGCAGAGGAGCTGTTCGTTCGAGTCGGTGGGTCGGGCCACGTTCTCTCCCTCGGCGCGAGGGTAGCGCACCTTAAGTAGGCGCCGGAAGGCGCCGTTTTCCTTCGGGGCGGGCG
>JBKPFJ010000190.1:0-16175 GCA_046728795.1 Actinomycetota bacterium
GCGCCAGCCCGGGCGCGCATGCTCCCGGGGTCGCGGGCGTCGACGGTCTCGTCCGTACGGCCGTGGAGGAGCGCCTCGGCCTCGGGCAAGTTCGGCACGACGACGTCTGGCTCGGCCGCGAGGGCCGCTTCCAGGGCGGCGCCACTCGAGTCGACGATGGATGCCACCCCGGCACGCCTCGCGAGTGCCACGAGCCGCCCGTAGGCGTCGTCCGGCGCGCCCGGCGGCAGGCTGCCGCTACAGACGAGCACGCCGTGCCCGCGGAGCCCGTCCCTGACCTCGTCCTCGTAGCGCTGCCAGTCCCCGGCCGCCAGCCGCGGGCCGGGCTCGTTCATCACGGTGGTGCGCCCGCTCCGCTCGAGCACCACCGCCGTCGAGCGCAGCTCGCCCCCAGTCGGCACGGCGGCGAGGGCGATGCCCTCGTCGGCGAGGAGCCCCGCGGCCGCGGCGCCGGTGCGTCCGGGCGTGAAGCCCATCAGCAGGGCAGCCACCCCGAGCGCGCGGGCAACCCGTGCGACGTTGACGCCCTTGCCGCCGGGGGTCACGGTCACGCCGTCGAAGCGGAGGACCTCCCCCGGGCGCAGCTCCTCGATAGTGAGCGTCCGGTCGATCGTGAGATTGGGCCCGGCGACGAGCACTCCGGTGTATGGTTTCGCCGCCCTGACAACGTTGTCAAGGTCTCGGTTCGCCGTGTCCGCCGCCTACCGCCTGAGCCGCATGTTCCACCCGCGTTCGGGGCGCTGCATCGATGTCGCGGTCGACCACGGGCTGTTCGGCGAGTCGTCCTTCCTGAGCGGGATCGAGGACATGCGCGCCGCAATGGACACGCTGGTCGCCGCGGGACCGGACGCGATCCAGCTCGGCGTGGGGCAGGCGCCGCTGCTCCAGGAGCGCCCCGGGCGCGACAAGCCGGCGCTCGTGCTGCGCGTCGACGTGGCGAACGTCTACGGGCCGGCGCCCCCTCCCGACCCGTTCAGCGTGCTCATCGACGACGCGCTGGGCCACTCCGTGCGACTCGACGCCGCATGCGTGTGCCTGAACCTGCTCGACGTGCCCGGGCTCGAGGGCCTGCGACGGCAGTGCATCGAGAACGTCACCTCACTCCGAACGGCCTGCGAGCGGGTTGGGATGCCGCTCATGGTGGAACCGCTCGCGATGCGGCCGGCGCCGGCGGCGGGCGGGGCCGCTTACGGGATCGACGGCGACCCGGAGCGGATCGTCCCGCTCGTGCGCCAGGCGGCCGAGCTCGGCGCGGACGTGATCAAGGCTGACCCGACCGACGACCTGGCCGAGTATTCGCGCGTGGTCACGGCCGCCGGCGTCCCCGTGCTCGTGCGCGGCGGAGGCCGCGTAGGCGACGAGGAGCTGCTGCGCCGCACTCATGCGGTCCTCAAGCAGGGGGCCGCCGGCATCGTCTACGGACGCAACGTGATCCAGCATCCGACACCGGCGGCGATGGTGGGCGCGCTCCGCGCCGTGGTCCACGACGGGGCCGGTCCGGAGGAGGGCGGCCGCGTACTCGCCGGGGCGGCGGAGTGAGCGCGCCGAGGGTGGCCATCGGGATCGTCGGCGGGGGCCTCATGGGTCGCGAGCTGGCGGTGGCCGTTGCGCGCTGGGCGGCGCTGGAGGAGCACCCGGTCCGGCCGGAGCTCGTGGCGGTCTGCGACACGAGCCCCGAGGCGCTCGCGTGGTTCGACCGGGTGGAGGGGCTGCAGCTCAGGACGCGCGAGTACGAAGAGTTGCTCGTCCACGACGCGGTCGAGGTGGTCTACTTGGCGGTTCCGCACCACCTCCACGAACGGGTATGCCTCGCCGCGGTCGATGCGGGCAAGGACTTCTTGGCCGAGAAGCCCTTCGGCATGGACCTGGGGGCGGCGACCAGGATCGTGCAGGCGCTCGAGGGGCGCCCCGAGGTCTTCGCCCGCTGCTCGAGCGAGTTCCCCTTCTTTCCCGGCGCCCAGCACGCCGCCCGAGCGATTCGCGCGGGGGCGCTGGGCGAGCTCCTGGAGGTCGAGAGCGCGTTCCTCCACTCCAGCGACCTCGACCGCTCGAAGCCGATCAACTGGAAGCGCCAGGCCCGCTACTGCGGCGAGATCGGCGTCATGGGCGACCTCGGCATGCACGTGGCGCACCTCCCGCTGCGGCTCGGCTGGAGTCCCCGAACCGTCTTCGCCCAGCTCCAGGACGTGGTCAAGGAGCGCCCGGGCAAGGGAGGCCGCCCGGAGCGCTGCGACACGATCGACAACGCCACGCTCCACTGCGACGCGGGCTTTCCCCTGACCCTGCGGACCCACCGCATCGCCCCCGGCCACCTCAACACCTGGCGCATCTCGGCGCTCGGCATGGACGGAGGAGTGACCTTCTCGACCGCCGAGCCGAAGACCGTGCGCCGCTTCCGGGTCCACGACGGGCAGCAGGCGTGGGAGCGCGTGGAGGTCGGCAGCCAGTCGGTGTTTCCGACGATCACCGGGGGGATCTTCGAGTTCGGCTTCAGCGACGCTGTGCTGCAGATGTGGGCCGCCTTTCTCGCCGAGCGGGCAGGCGCGCTCGATGGGCGCTTCGGTTGCGCGACACCCCGCGAGGCGCTCCACGGGCACCGCATCTTCGCCGCTGCGCTGCGCTCTGCGAAGACGGGGAGGGCGGAGCCCCTCTAGGTGGGGCCGCCCCAAGACCACCCGCCGCGAACGTCCCGGAAGACGCCCCATAACGAGTACTCCGGGGCGTTCGCCGCTGGGACGCTATGCGGAGGCGGCGCGACGACGCGGGGCGCCACGGCGCGCGGGGCGCGCGAAGCAATCCTCCACGAAGCTCGTGATCTCGCCCGTGAGCCGTTCGGGGGTGAGCCTCAGCTCGAGGATCGAGCTGGCCTCGACGAGGCGCGCGTTCGCGAGCTCGCGCACGAGCATGTCCGAGTCCGAGAACGGGTGCACCGGGTCGCGCGGATGGCCGATCACGAGTGCCGGCTGGTCCATCTCGCGACGCTCCTCGCGGGGCGGGGCGGTACGGCCGAAGAAGAGGCCCTGGAGGACGGAGGCGGACGGCTTGGGGTCCTGCGAGAGCCAGTCGAGGAGCATGTCCACCAAGAGGGCGCTGCCGCGAGGCACGCGCCGGGCCCCGGCGGCGAGGACGCGTACCACCGGCGCGCCGAAGGTGAACGTCACGAGCAGCGGCGTGAAGGCCAGCGCGCAGCCGAGCAGAGCGTTGTCGAGCACTGGCATCTCCACGAGCAGGCCGCGCACCCGGCGCGGGGCGAGCGCCGCCGCCTCGAGCGCGACGTTCGCGCCGAGCGAGGTGCCGCCGACCACGGCCCGGTCGATCTCGAGGTGATCCAGCAGGGCGATCGCCTGCCGGCCAAAGGCGGTCATCGAGTAGTTCCACATCTCCTCCGGCCGGTCCGAGTCACCGTGGCCGAGCAGGTCGAGGCAGAGGACGCGGTGTCCGCGTTCCGCGAGCGTCTTCGCCAGCGGCGCGTGCATGGTGCGCGAGAAGAGCAGCCCCGGGACCAGCAGAACCGGCTTCTCGCCGGCGCCCCACTCGTCGTAGACGAGCGTGTGGCCCTCGTAACGGAAGTGCCGCTTGCGCGCCCTCATTCGCTGGCGAAGGCTAATACCCGAATCAGGCGGCTGCGGTCGCGCCGCTCTCCCTGAGCCTCACCCGGTTCCAGAGCCGGCGAAGCGGCCTCGGCGACCACCAGTTCCACTCGCCCAGCAGTTCCATGAGCGACGGCACGAGCAGGGCCCGGACGATCGTGGCGTCGATGAGCACGGCGAGCGCGGTGCCCACCCCGAGCTCCTTGATGAAGATGATCTGCGAGGTGGCGAATGCGCCGATCGCGACGCAGAACAGGAGGGCAGCGGCCGTGACTATGCGCCCTGTGCGCTCGAGGCCCACCGCGACGGCCTCGGAGTCGGGCAGGCCCGAATCCCGCGCCTCCTTGATCCGCGAGAGCAGGAACACGCCGTAGTCGGTCGAGAGGCCGAACGCCACCGCGAACAGGACGATGGGCTGGGTGGATTCGAGCGCTCCCTGGCTTACGTAGCTCAGGAGGCCTTCGAGGCGCCCGTCCTGGAAGACGAACACCAGGATGCCGAACGCCGCGCTGAGCGTCAGCACGTTCATCACGAGGGCCTTCAGCGGCAGGATGACGGAGCCCGTCATCAGGAACAGCACAACCATCGTGGCGATCACGATGATCCCGAGCGCCACCGGCATGTGGTCCACTAGGCTCCCCTTGAGGTCGACGAAGTTGGCCGTGAAGCCGGCCACCTCGGCGCGGGACCCGGGGTCGACCTGGCGCAGGTCGCGTACCAGGTCCTGGCTCCGGTGGGTGAGCGGATCCGCCCGCGAGAAGACGTTCACGATCCACACCCCGTGCGCCGCCTGACGGGGCGGGGTGACGGTCTCCGCGTCCGGCAGCCGGGCCGCGTCGCGCGCGAAGGCTCGGGCCGGGCCGGCGTGGGGCGACTCGACGACAGCGTAGATCGGCTCCGTCTGCGCGCGTGGGAAGTCGCGCTCCAGCGCGTCGCTGACCTGCCGGGCGGTGGTGTTGCCGGGGAGCACCGTGGCGTCGACCGAGGTGAACTTGATGCCGGTGAATGGGAGGCCGAGGACGATCAGGGTGGCCGCGCTCGCGATCGCGATCCGTCGTGGGCGCCGCATGACCATGCGCGAGAGCCGGTACCACGCCCCCGACTGAGCCTGCGTGGCATCGCGCTCGGCCGCTCTCTGGAGGCGCCGAGGCGCCAGCGCGTTGACGCGCGCGCCGAGCAGGACGAGCACGGCGGGCAGCACGATCAGCGCCACGCTCGCGGCGACAAGCGACACGATCATCCCGCCGAGGCCCATCGAGTAGAGGAAGCGCTGCGGGAAGACGAGCAGGGAGGCGAGCGCCGCCGTGACGGTGAGCGAGGAGAAGAGGACCGTCCGTCCCGCCGTGGCAAGCGTCCGCCCGATCGCCGCCGGCCCCGGCCCGTCCTTCGCTATCTCCTCCCTGTAGCGGGAGACGAGGAACAGGCTGTAGTCGATCGCCAGCCCCAGGCCGAGGCCGGTGACCAGGTTGAGGGCGAACACCGAGATCGAGCCGAGGTCGCTTGCGATCCGCAGACCGAGGAAGGTGAACACGATCGTCAGCGCACCCACCAGCAGCGGCAGCAGCGCGGCAACGAGGCTGCGGAAGAAGAGGAACGAGAGCAGGAAGAGCAGCGGGAACGCGAGCATCTCCGCGCGCCTCAGATCCTCGGCGACCTTCTCGTTCACCTGCCGCTCGGCGATCGAGCCGCCGCCCAGGGTCACGCCGCGCTGGCCCTCGAATCGGTCCATCAGCCGGTCGGCCGCGTCGGCCTCGTCGGCGGATGGGCGGAAGGTCGCCGTCAGGTACGAGGAGCGACCGTCCCGGGAGACGAAGCCCGGACCCCCCTGCTCGAAGCTCACGACCCGCGCCACGGCGGGGTCGCGGCGCAGTTCCCGCGCCACTTCACGGACCCGGGCGCGGCCCGCCTCCGAGCGCACGGGCGCACCGGGGCGCACGATCGCCACGGCGTTCACCTCGGCGCTGACGCCGGCGCGCTCGAGCAGGGCGTCGGCGCGCGCGCTCTCGGTGCCGGGATCGGTGGCGCCGTAGGGGTCGAGCCGGTCGGCCACCGAACCCCCGAGCGCCCCAGCGATGACTGCGGCGACCACGGCCACGGAGATGACCAAGCGCGACCGGCCGGAAGCGAGGCGTGCCAGGGCGGCGAACACCTAGGCGCCCACCTCCTCACCGGCGAGCTCCCGCTCGGCGCGCTCACACCAATCGACCAGGAAGTCCTGGTACTCGATCCCTAGCTGCAGGACCCGGTAGCAGGACTCCCGCTCCTCTTCCTCGCGCGCGGCACGAACGGCGGGTTCGATCGAGCGCAGTTGCCGGGCCACCTGCTCGTGGGCGGAGCGCAGCTCGCGCAGCCGCTCGCGTTGCTCCTCGGGCGGGAGGCCGTCGGAGAAGAACAGCTTCAGCATCCCCTCGTGGCGCAGCTCCAGGTGCAACGGCTCGCCCGAGGTCAGCCAGTCGCGCAGCGCGCGGCGCCCCTCGTCCGTCAGCTCGTACGACTTGCGCCGGCGGCCGTCCGTGGGGTCGCGCTCCCCGCGGACCAGCCCGAGCTGCTCGAGCCGGGCCAGCTCCGGATAGATCTGCCCATAGCTGGCGGCCCAGAAGAAGCGAGTGGAGACGTCGACGAGGCTCTTGATCTCGTAGCCCGTGCGCCTGCCGAGCTGGAGCATCCCGAGCACGAGGTATGCGGTGCGGCTGAGCTCCATATAGCGCACAGATATATCACATCGATATATGGTGTCAAGACGACGGCCCGCGGCGGCATGCCCGTGCTGGCCGCCGACACGGCGGTCAAGGCGGCACGCTGGAAGGGATTTGCCGGGGTCACCCCGCTCGGCGGGCAACGAGCGCCTCGCCGAGCCACGCCGGCAGCTCCGCGAGGAAGCGCGGGTCGATCGTGTGTGGCATCGGCGACTCCCGCCAGTTGACCGCCGCCCCGGCGCGCTCGAGGCGATCGCGCGCGTCGCGGCCGAGCTCGACCGGGATCACGGGGTCGTACTCGCCGTGGCCGATCGCGACCGGCAGCCCCGATCGGTCCTCCAGGTCGAGCTCGAAGCCCTCGACCGTCGGAAGGAAGCCGCTGAGGGCGACGATCGCGGCCGGCTCCGGCCGGCCCGCCCCCAGCGCGAGGGCGTACGACATCACCGCTCCCTGGGAGAAGCCGCCGAGCACGGTCCGGTCGTGTGGGATCTCGCGCTCGGCGAGCAGCGCGTCGAGCCAGCCCGCCACGCGCGGATACACGGCGTGGAAGGTCGCCGGATCCGGGTAGCCCACCCGGCGCACGACATACCAGTGGGCGCCCCCAGGCGGGAGTGACAGCGGTCCCCGAGCCGTGACGCCGAGCAGGCGCCGCTCCGGATCGAGCGCGTCGAGCAAGGGGAACAGGTCGTGCTCGGACGTGCCCCTCCCGTGGAGCAGGACGAGCGCGCCCTCCGGCTGTCCCGCGGCGGGGCGGACGAGTTGGACGAGCCCCTCGCTCACCCTGCGCTCACTCGCGGCCGCGGGTTCTCGAGCGGTGTCAGCGACTGCTCGAGTCGTTCGCGCAGGTGCTCGTGCTGGTCTGGGAGCCGCAGCTCCTCGCCGAGGCGGTCGGCCGGCTCGTCGACCGTGAACCCCGGCCCGAGCGTGGCGATCTCGAAGAGGACCCCGCTCGGCTCGCGGAAGTAGATGGAGCGGAAGTAGTCGCGGTCGATAATGGGGGTCACGCGGGCGCCCGCGGCCGAGACCCGCTGGCGCCAGGCTTCGTGCTCCTCGTCGCGCGCTGCCCACGCGATGTGGTGGACCGTCCCGCCGCCGTGGATGCCGGCGGCTTCAGGCGCTGCGTCGTACACGTACGCGGCGTGCCGGTCGTCGCTGGCGATCCACCGGCCGCCGGATTCCTCGAAGCCCAGCGCGTCGCCGAGCAGTGGCGCGCCCCTCCCCGGGTTTGACGCGTAGGCGTGCACTCCGTCGAAGCCGAGCAGCCGGTGCTCCTCCGGGACGTCCCCGGCCGCGGCGACCAGCGGGGCATCGGGGGCGCCGGGTGCGACGAGCTCCAGGGCGAGGCCCTCGGGGTCGGCGAACCGGAGCGCGCGGTCGACGCGCTCGCTGGCGGTTCCCTCGCCGGCCAGCCGCTCCTCCCAGAAATCGAGCGAGCCCGGGTCGGCCACGCGCCAGACGATCCTGTGGATCATGCCCGCGCCGGGCCGCCCGGCGGCGACCCCGGGGAACTCGAAGAAGGTAAGGATGCTGCCGGGGTGACCCAGCTCGTCGCCGTAGTAGAGGTGATATGCGCTCGGCTGGTCGAAGTTCACGGTCTTCTTGACGAAGCGCAGGCCGAGGACCCGCACGTAGAAGTCGAGGTTGCGCCGCGCGTCCGCCGTGATCGCGGTGATGTGATGAATCCCGTCCAGCCTCATGACCCTCGCTCCCCGGCCCCGTGGCCGCTCTGCTCGCCCGGTAAACTGATTGCATGCGCAACTATAGCGGCGACGGGCAGCAGGGCTTGCCGGGCGGTTACGCCCGGGCGCCGGAGCGGCGTGCGCCGAAGCTCCTCTCGCCGGAGGAGCTCGGGGCCTGGCGCGGCTTCCTGAGCGCCCACGCTCGTCTCACGAAGGGGCTCGACGCGGAGCTCCGGGAGGCGCACGGCCTGCCGCTCGGCTCCTACGAGGTCCTGCTCTTCCTCGCGCAGGCCCCCGGGGGGTCGATGCGCATGGCCGAGCTCGCGGACGGTGTCCTCCTCAGCCGCAGCGGCCTGACGCGCATGGTCGATCGGCTGGAGCGGGACGGGCTGGTGCGGCGCGAGCGCTGCGACTCGGACGCACGCGGCTACCTCGCGGTGATCACCGAGGGCGGGCGGGCGGCCTTCCGCGACGCGCGTGTCACGCACATCGACGGCGTCCGGCGTCGCTTCCTCGATCGGATCTCGCCGGAGGAGCAGCGGCGGCTCGGCCGGCTC
Source organism: Actinomycetota bacterium (assembly GCA_046728795.1). Classification (GTDB taxonomy): domain Bacteria; phylum Actinomycetota; class Thermoleophilia; order Solirubrobacterales; family Thermoleophilaceae; genus JBKPFJ01. The sequence goes on from JBKPFJ010000190.1 coordinate 8,523, forward strand.
TGGGAGAGGCTCAACTAGGACAGCGGCACGGCGAGCGAGGTGCGAGCACGCCGCCTCACCTCGCGCAGGGCGCGGGCCAGTCGGCGAACGCCTTCCTCGAGCTCCGGCGGGTCGAGCAGAGAGAACGACAGCCGGAGCGCGGTCTGGGAGCGGCGCTCGGCGGTCACCGCGCCGCCCGGCGTGAACGTCACGCCGTGGCGGAACGCCTCGGAGTAGAGGGCGCGCTCGTCCACGCGCCGCGCGAGCGTGACCCATACGTGGTGGCCGCCGTGTGGGGGATCGGCGCGATACTCGCCCGCCAGGTGGCGCTCGAGCGCGGCGAGAAGCGCGTCGCGGCGCTCGCGATAGAACGGAAGCGTCGACTGCACGTGCCTGTCGTAGGCCCCCGAGGCGAGGTAGCGCGCGACGATGTGCTGGACGAGGGTGGGCGTGTGGAAGTCGGTCTCGAGCTTGAGCCTGGCCAAGCGCTCGAGCACCGGGCCACGCGCGGCCGCCCAGCCGACGCGCAGCCCGCCACCGACCACCTTCGACAGGGAGTTCACGTAGATCACGTGCGCGGGGGCGAGCTCGCGCAGCGGACGCACTCCCACACCTTCGAAGCGCACGTCGGCGTAGACGCGGTCCTCTAGGACGAAGAAGTTTCGCTCGACCGCGAGCGCGGCAAGTCGCTCCCGCCGGTCGGGGGAGAGGTCGCGCCCGGTGGGGTTCTGGGATGCCGTCTGGAGGCCTACGAGCTTGACCTCGTGCCTCGCGAGGATGCGCTCGAGGCCCTCGACGTCGAGGCCGTCCTCGTCCACGGGAACGCCGATCACCCGCGCCCCAGTGGCGCGCAGGTTGGTGATCATGCCCGTGAAGGTCGGCGACTCGACCACGGCCACGTCGCCGGGCTCCAGCACGGCACGCGCGGCCAGGTTGATGGCCTGCTGGGCGCCGGAGGTGACGACGATCTCATCCGGCCCCCCAGCGAAGCCCCGGTCCGCGCCGCGCAAGGCGAGCTGCTCGCGAAGCGGATAGAGGCCCTCGGCGCTGACGTAGGAGATGGCCTGGCCGCCCTCCTCGGCGAACACCTCGGCCGTGATGCGGGCGAGGTCCGCGGTCGGGTATGACCGGGGAGAGGGCCAGCCGGTTGCGAGCGAGATCGTCTCCCGCTCGTCCACCCGCGAGAACGCGTCCGCCAGGATCTGCTCGCCGTAGCTGAACTCGCGCTGCGGCAGGGCGTATACCTGCCAGTCGTCGCCGTGCTCGGCCTGGGCGGCCGGTGCGAGCGAGCGGACGAAGGTCCCCCGGCCGACGCTGGCCGTCACGTAGCCGAGCTCGGCGAGACGCCGGTAGACGCGCGCGGCGGTGAGGTGGTTGACGCCGACCTCCTCCGCGAGCCGGCGAGTGGGCGGGAGCTTCTCGCCGGGCGCGAGCTCCCCCGACTCGATGGCGGTCGTGAAGCGATCGACGAGCTGCTGCGTGAGCGAGCCCTCCCCGTCCCTACGTACATCCGACAAGTCAAGCTTGTACGACATTGCACCCTCTCCTCCGGGTGCGTAAGCTAGCACATGTAGGGCCATTCACGCAACTTGTACGACAGCGGAGGTCATCATGTTTCGCACAACCGCACAGACGCCGAGCCAGGCGCTCGAGCGGGTGACCGTCCGTCACGCGCGCGCGGAGGACGCCGGGACCCTGGAGCGCCTGGCCGCGCTCGACAGCGCGCACGCGCCGGGCGGCCCACTGCTCGTGGCAGAGTCCGAAGCTCGCATCGTCGCCGCGCTGCCGCTCGGCAGCGGCCGTCCGATCGCGGATCCCTTCGAGCCCACGGCCGAGGTCCTCGCCCTGCTGGAGCTGCGCGCGACGCAGCTGCGCGGGGAGGGCCGGCAGCCCAGGCGCGGTCTCGGCGAGCGCATCCGGTCCCTCCTGCGCCGCCGACCCGCCACGGCCTAGCCGCGCGCTCGGACTAGCGAGGCCCCGCCTCCAGGCGGGGCTTCGCGCTTTCCGGGTGGCCGGGTACCCCCTCGGGCAGCATTCGGATCCATGGGCCTCTACGGGCGAGACCTGGCGCACATCCACGACGCGGGCTTCGGCGACCTGGCCCGCGCCGCCGCCGCCGAGCTGCTAGCACGCGTCGAGCCGCCTGGGCTCGTGATCGACCTGGGCTGCGGCAGTGGCATCACCGCCCTTGCATTGCTCGAGGCAGGGTTCGAGGTGCTCGGGATCGACGCCTCCGAGGAGATGCTGGGCCTCGCGCGCGCCCGAGCGCCGGGGGGCCGCTTCGTGCGGGGGCTGGCAAACGACGTCGAGCTCGAGCGGGCGGAAGCGATCACCGCCATCGGTGAGGTGCTCGGCTACGGCGCGCACCAGCTCACACCGCTGTTCGCGCGGGCCCACGCAGCGCTCCTCCCCGGCGGCCTGCTGCTGTTCGATCTCGCGTGCCCGGGTCGTGGGTCCACCGGGCCCGAGCGGAGCTGGCACTCGGGCGGCGGCTGGGTAGTCTGCGTCGAGAGCAAGGAGGATCGCGCCGCCGCCACGCTCACCCGCCGCATCACCGCCGTCCGTGAGCAGAACGGGACCTGGCGCCGCAGCGACGAGCTCCACCGCCTATCCCTCCATTCGCCGATCGAGGTGCTCGACGCGCTGCGTGCCGCCGGCTTCGAGGCGCATGCCCTCGAGCGCTATCGCGACCTCCGGCTCCCTCCGGGGCTGACGGGCTTCGCGGCGGTCAGGTGGGCGGGCTGACCGAGGAGCGGACGCTCACGCGGCGTGAGCTGAATCGCGCTCTGCTCGCCCGCCAGCTGCTCCTCGGGCGGAAAGCGCTCTCCCTGCCCAGGGCGCTCGAGCGCGTGGCCGGCCTCCAGGCGCAGTACGCCCCGTCGATGTACATCGGGCTCTGGTCGCGGGTCGAGGGCTTCGAGCGCGCCCGGCTGACGCGGGCGCTCGAGCGGCGATCGGTGGCGCAGGGGACGCTGATGCGCTCGACCATCCACCTCGTCTCCGCGCGCGACTACTGGCCGCTTGCGCTGGCCATCCGCGACGCCCGGCGTCGCTGGTGGGTCCGCGTCCACTCGCCGAAAGCGAGGACCATGTCGGCGGCGGCGGCACGGGTCCGGCGCGCCCTCGCAAGCGGTCCTCTGCGCCGCGCCGAGATTGAGGAGCTGATCGGGAAGGACGCCGCGCGGGGCGTCGGCCTCTGGCTCGAGCTGGTCCGGGTGCCGCCCTCCGGCACCTGGGAGCGGCGCAGGGCGGACCTGTACGCTGCCGCCGACGACTGGCTGGGGCCGCCGGTGGTCAGCCGCGCGCATAGCGCCGCACACCTCGTGCGGCGCTACCTCGGGGGCTTCGGGCCGGCGCGGAGGTCGCAAGCTTCGCCGGCGTCCCACAGGGGGACCTCGCAGGGGTGCTCGAGCGGCTCCCGCTGCGGCGCTTTCGCTCGGAGGACGGCGAGCAGCTGCTCGACCTGCCACGCGCTCCCCTGCCCGACCCGGACACGCCGGCGCCCGTGCGCTTCCTCCCCACCTGGGACGCCACGCTCCTCGTGCACGCCCGCCGAGCCGAGATCCTCCCCGAGAAGTACCGCCCGCTCATCTTCAACGCGAGGAACCCGCCGTCGGCCCCCACGTTCCTGGTGGACGGCCAAGTGGCCGGGACGTGGCGCCACGATGGGGAACGCGTTCGGGTGGAGCCGTTTCGGAGGCTCGCCGCGGCCGCCCGCCGCGAGCTCGCGGAGGAGGCGGAGCGCTTAGCCGCCCTGTTCGCCTAGCCGCACGCGCGGAGAGCTCGCCCGAGCAGCGGCCGGACGCCCGACGTGCCGGCCTGCGCGCATCCCGAGGGTGACCCCAGCCGCGACCACCGTGACCGCCGCGAGCCGGCCGCTCGTCACCTCCGCAGCCCCGATCGCTGCCGAGCAGGCCAGCGCGGCAACCGGCAGCACCCCAGAGAACAGGCCCGCCCGCTCCACGCCGAGCGAGCCGAGCGCGTAGTACCACAGCAGAAAGCCCCCGGCGGTGACGATCATGCCGAGATAGACGAACGCGGCGAACTCGGGAAACGTGGGGAGTCGCGGCCACGGCCCTTCGCCGACAACCGACCAGACCAGGAGCAGCGGAATAGCGAACAGGCACGCGTAGGCTGAGACGGCGAGCGGGCCGAGACGGGCGAGGACCGGGACGGCGAGTAGGGAGAAGGCCGCCTCACAGGCGAGGGCCCCGAGGGCCGCGGCCAGGCCCAAGGCGGTGATGCCGCCGCCCGTGTACTCGACGCCGGCGGCCCCGAGCGCCACCACGACGGCCGCGCCGACGACCGCGGGGCGCGCCGTACGCCGCTCGAGTGCCGGGCCTGCGAACGCGAGGACCACAGGGACGCAGGCCACGATCACGCCGACCGTCCCTGGGTCTCCCTCGCGCACGCCGAGGATCACGAAGGCGTTGAAGAGCACGAGCCCGGTCGCGGCCAGGCCCGCGAGGAACAGGGCCTCGCGGCGGCTGGGCCGGGGGAGACGCCCGCGCGCGAACACGAGCAGCACGGCGGCGGCTAGCGCGTAGCGGGCAGCCTGGCCGGCCGCGATCGGATAACCCTCGATGACGTCCGACGCCGCCACCAGCGAGCCAACCGCCGCGAGCGCGCCACAGGCGGCGAGCGAGCCTCTGACCTCCGCGCCGGACATGGCGACCGAGGGTACGGCGGAAGTGGACCTCTGGGAAGATCCACTTCGCATCGAATGAGCAGGTCCACTTCCAGTCTCGAGCTTCTTCTCACTTTGGACCGCGTCTCCGGCGAGCCGCTCCGGGTGCAGCTGCGCGACCAGCTTCGGGCCGCCATCCGCGAGGGTCGTCTCCGCCGGGGGATCCGCCTGCCCTCGACCCGGGTTCTCGCCCGCGACCTGGAGGTCTCGCGCGGCGTCGTGACCGATGCCTACGAGCAACTCGCCGCGGAGGGATGGCTCGCTCCCCGCCGGGGTGCCGGGACGACCGTTGCCGCGACCGTGGTCCCCGCGCCGGCCGACGGCTCGCCGAGCCCGGCACCCGGGCCTTCGCTCCGCTATGACTTCAGGCCCGGCGCCCCGGACCTCGCGTCCTTTCCCCGTGCGGACTGGCTGGCCGCGGAGCGGCGGGCGGTGGATGCCGCCCCGGACGCCGCGCTCGGCTATGGCGACCCGCGCGGCGCACCGGAGTTACGGGCCGCCCTGGCGGACTACCTGGGGCGCGTGCGGGGGGTAGTCGCTAACGCGGACCAAGTTGTGGTGGTCGGCGGTTTCGCCCAGGGCCTAGCCCTGCTCGGACGCATGTTGCGCGCCCGCGGGATCCGCAGGATCGCGGTCGAGGATCCGAGCCACGCGGAGGGCCGCGTCCAGATTGCGACCGCGGGAGCGGAGCTTGTGGCCGTGCCGGTCGACGAGCAGGGACTAGTCGTCACCGCGCTCGAGCGAACGAGCGTGGGTGCGGTGCTTGTCACTCCCGCCCACCAGTTCCCGACCGGCGTCGTACTCGGCCCGGAGCGCCGCGCGGAGCTGCTCGACTGGGCCGACCGCGAGCGGGCCTGGGTGGTGGAGGACGACTACGACGCCGAGTACCGCTACGACCGGGAGCCCGTCGGCTCGCTGCAAGGGCTCCGGCCCGAGCGCGTGATCTACGGCGGGTCCGTCAGCAAGACGCTGGCCCCTGCGCTGCGGCTGGGGTGGCTCGTGGCGCCCCCCGCCATCGTCAACGACCTGACGGAGCAGAAGCGGCTGGACGACCTGGGCTGCCCCACGCTTCCGCAGCTCGCCCTCGCCGAATTGCTCGCGCGCGGTGAGTACGACCGCCACCTACGCCGAACGCGCAGGCTCTACCGCCACCGCCGCGACGCGCTGCTCAGCTCGCTCGCCCGGATTCCGGCCGCACGCCCGGCGGGCATCGCGGCGGGCCTCCATCTGACCGCGCATCTCCCGGGGACGAGCGACGAGCTCGCGATCTGCGAGCGCGCCGCCGACCGCTCGGTGGGGGTGGGACGCATCGGCGAGCATCGGATGACGCCGGGCCCGCCGGCGCTCCTCCTCGGCTATGCGCGGCTAAGCGAGGCGGCCATCGCCCGGGGGGTCGCCGAGCTCGCGCGCGCCGTGGCCGACGCGCGCGCCTGATCCGGACGGCTCAGCCCCCGAGCCCCTTCTCGCGCAGCTCCCTCAGCGCGTCCTTCGACTTCGGGAGCTCGCCGATTCCCATGCCGGCGAGCACGCGGGCCTCCTTCGTGAACTGGATCTCCCTGTATCCCACCACCTGGATCCGGTTGCCCCATGGATCCCGGAAGTCGAGCCCGCGACCCGGGATGATCTCCACCCCCTCGCGCTCGAGCGCGCGACGCGTGGCGTCCTTGTCGTCGACCACGAGGCCGAAGTGGCGCCCGCTGTCGGCCGGCTGCGAGCGGCCCTCCGACAGCGCGATGAACTGGTCGCCCATGTCCACAAAAGCCATCCCCGGCAGCCTCCCCCGCAGGCGGACCTCGAAGATCCGCCCGTAGAAGTCGAGCGCCCGCTCAACGTCGCCGACCTCCAGGGCCACATGGTTGATCCCCACGAGTCGCGCGCGCTCGGGCATGCGATCAGTGTGACGCGTCCTGGAGCAAGTCGAGGGCGGCATCGACTGGCGGCGCGGAGCGCATCGCACCGGCCAGCGCCGCGGCCGACCCGCGATAGGTCTCGCGCTCCAGCAGCCGGCGCAGCGCGTCGCGGATCGCCGTCGGGTCGGGAGGATGCACGGCGATGCCCGCGCCGAGCGCCTCGACCCGCCGGGCGTTGTAGGGCTGGTCGGCGAACAGCGGCACGACGACCAGGGGCACCCCGGCGGCGAGCGCGCCGAGAGTAGATCCCGAGCCGCCGTGGCAGACGACGGCTCGCGCCTGCCCGAGGATTGCGGCCTGGGGGACCCACGGCTCGACGTGCACATTTGGCGGGCCGTCGTGAAAGGCCGCCAGGTCGACGTCGTGCCCCACTGTGAGCAGCACGCGGACGGGAAGCTCGGAGACCGCCTCGAGCGCCACGCCGTAGATCTGCGCGGCCATCTCCATGCTTCCCGCGACGCTCCCGAACGTGACGTAGACGAGGGGCGCATCCCCGTCCTCCCACCACTCGGGGAGCTCCGCGGTGGCGTCGTGCCAGGCCGGATCGCGGAAGCGGCGCGTGCGTGGCTGCTGCGGCGCCGCAGGGTCCTCGAGCGCAGAGGGAAAGAGGGTCAGGAAGTAGGAGTCACGAACGGTCTGACCCTTTGGGTCCGGGGGCAGCCCGACCGAGCGCCTGAGCTCGTCGAGTGCACCGGCGGCGATCTCGAGCGCGAGCTCCTCCATGGATGCGAGCCCGACTGCCACGCGTGCGCAGGGGACACGATTGAGGTCCGAGGCGACGGCCGACCCGTACTCGGACTGCTCTCTGAGGACGACGTCGGGGCGCCACCGCGCGCATGCCTCGGCCAGGCGAGGAACGCTCGCAGTTGCGTTGAGCCGCGCGAAGATCTCGCGCACGACCACCATGTTCTGCTCGTCAGGGGACAGAGCGGGCACCCGCGACCAGACGTCGGACAGCTCGTCCTCAGGTGGGTCGTCGACGCGCCAGAACGGATAACCGGCGCTCTCCACCACGTGGGCTAGCGACGGCGGTCCGGCCACGAGCAGCTCGTGCCCGTGGCGGAGAAGCGCTTCCGC